>JAGOCP010000117.1 GCA_017998715.1 Thermoanaerobaculia bacterium
CGGGGAGGATCTGCGTGCCCTGCTCTCGCCAGGCGGCGGCGATGGCTTCTCGCCGCTCCGCCGGCGCCAGCACCAGCACTGAGCCGCCGCCACCCGCGCCGCAGGCTTTGCCGCCCCAGGCGCCGAGAGAGCGAGCGCTCTCGAGCAGCGCCTCGATGCCTGGCGTCGAGATCTCGCCGGAGAGCTGACGCCGCGCCGCCCACTCTGCGCCGACCAGCCTCCCAACCTGCGCCCAGTCGCCGTCGCGCAGGGCGGACGGCAGCTGCAGTGCGACGTCGCAGATCTCCTGCAGCCGCTCGACGATGAACGGATCGGCCTCGAGCCGGCGTCGCACCACCAGCCAGTTCGCGCCGGCAGAGAAATGACTCTGGCCGGTGAAACCGACCACGAGATGCTCGCCCAGAGCTGCGAGATCGACCGGCAGGGATGTGATGCGCTCGCCGCCGGGCTCGTGGGCGATCTCGAGCACACCGCCGAGCTGCGCCGGATAGTGATCCTGCAGGCCGGTCGGCAGGCCCATCAGGCGGGCTTCGAGATCCCGCGCGACCGCCGCGCGCTCGCCGGCCGTACGCGTCGGAGCGCCGCGCAGCTGCACCTCCGAGGCCGCGAGCAGTGCGACCGCGAGAGCGGAGCTCGCCCCGAGTCCGCCGCCCCGCGGGGAGGCGCTCGCGATGTCGATCGCGAACGGCGGCAGGCCCTCCGACAGAGCAACGGCGCCGACCAGCGCTCCGCCAGGGGCGGCGGCGAGATCCTCCAGCCGTTCCACCTCCAGCCGCTCGCCGTTCTGCGTGACGATGAATCCTTGCCGCCGCGACTCCAGCCGGACCTCGACCGCGAGGTCGAGGGCGACGTTGACCGTGCATGCGCCGGGATGAAGGAGCCCCAGAGGCCAGATGTCGAGGGTGCCGCCGCCGAGGTCCGCGCGGCACCAGGTGCGCACCCGGACCACGCCCTACTTCCTCGTCGAGAGCGCGCCGACCGCGTCCATTCCGCTGCGACTCGGCTCTTGCGTCCCGGAAGCAGCGGACGCCATCTGGAACGAAGCGCCGCGCAGCGCCGCGGGATCGGCCGAGCCTTCGAGCACCGGGCGCAGCAGATCGCGCACGCGCTCGAAGTCGGCGAGCTGAGCGCGGTCGAGCGGCGGAGCGGGCACGCTCTTGAGCGACTGCGGGTCGATCCAACTGCCGTCGCGCTGCACGCGATAGTCGAGATGCGGCCCGGTCGCGAGCCCCGTCGCCCCGACATAGCCGATCAGCTCGCCCTGGCGCACGCGGGTGCCCGGCCGGATGCTCTCCGCGAAGCGGGAGAGGTGCAGGTAGCAGGTGACGTAGCCGTTGGGATGCCGGACCTTGACGGTCTTGCCGCCACCGCCGTCCCAGCCGGCGTGGAAGACCGTTCCGGCGGCGGTGACCCGCACCGGCGTGCCCACCGGAGCGCCGTAGTCGACGCCGTAGTGGGGCCGCGAAACCTTGAGCACCGGATGAAAGCGATGCGCCGAGAACTTGGACGTCACGCGCGAGTACGGCAACGGAGCGCGCAGGAACATCTTCTCGCTCGGCCGGCCGAAGGCGTCATAGTAGGCGCCGGCGCTGCCGTAACGGTAGACCTCGAGCTTGCGGTTCTTCTGCGCGTAGGAGAGCGCCAGAACCCGCTCGATTCCGGAATAGCGGCCCTCGAGATAGACCTCTTCGAACAGCACGTCGAACCGGTCGTCGGGCTGCAGGTCGCGGTTGAAGTCGAGATCCCACTGCAGCACGTCGGCCATGGCGTAAGCGAGCTCGGAATCGGCTCCGGAGGCCTCCACCGAGCTCTCGAGCGACCCGACCAGGCGGCCGTGGACGGCGCGCGTGCGCAGCTCGCGGCGGTAAGGCCGCCAGGTGGGCAGCCACTCGCCTCCACCGCGCTCGACCGAAAGCTCCCCTCGTCCGGCGACGGCCAGCTCGAAGCGACCCGGCGCGGCGCCTTCCAGGTAGGCCGCGACCCGCATGCCGGGCCGCAGTTGGCGCGGATTCACGTAGCGGCTGGCGGCGGAAGCGGCGCGCTCCGCCTCGTCACTCGCAAAGCCCAGATCGCGCAGCGCCTTGCCCAGAGTGTCGCCGGAGCGCAGCAGGCGCACTCGATCGGGCTCCAGGCTCGCGCCGGTCGGGCTGGCTGGAGCCGCCGTGGAGGCGGCCGAGACCCGCGCCGGCGGCCCGATCTCGGGCGTCTGCGCTGCGGGAGTCTCGATCCAGGAGGTGAGGGCGAGGGGTGCGATCACGACGGCCGCAGATACAGGCAGGGCGCGGCCGAGAAATCGCAGCACCCTCTTCCTGCTCCACGCACTCATCCAGGGGACCCTCTCCAGCTTCGACTTGTCGATTGGCCGGGAGGCTCCCGGGACCGGAATCATAACATCCGGTCCGGATTCATCTGTGGAATCTATCGCTACCGGGTGGAGTGGGCTCGCCGCTCGCGCGCAGGGGTCAGCAGCCGCTCAGCGCAGCAGGTCCCGGATCTGCGGCTCGGCCTCCGCTGCCAGGCGGCCCTGAAAGAGCACTTCCCCTTGCCGGATGACGATCAAGCCCGGCAGCGTCGTGACCGCATGCCCCTTCGAGAACTCGCCGTCCCGGTCGAGAAAAATCGGCGCGTTGATCGGGTTCTGGCGCACGAAGTCGGCGATCGCCGACGTCTCCTCCTGGAAGTTGACCGTCTCCACCTTGCCCAGGGCGGAGAGCTTCTGCGCCAGCTCGTTGACTCTGGGCGCGATGTCGCGACAACGTGGCGACCACGAAGCCCAGACCACGATGATGTGGGTCCCTTGAGCCAGGTCGGTCGCCGAGAGCTGTCCGCCACCGTAGCCCGGGAGGCTTCCCCCTTGCTGCGCCAGCGCCGGACGACCGAGAAGAGCCGACCCCGCGACCAGCAGCGCCGCGGCGCTAACCGCGAGCCACGCCAGAGCGCCCCTGTCGCGAGACGAGAATCGAAGCCGTTGCATTGCGCTCACTCCAGTCCGAGCAGCGCCCGGATCCTCTGCTGCAGTTCGGTCGGCGCCGCGCGGCGGTAGCAGCGGGTGCGGACGCTGACGATGACCTCTTCGATGCGCGTGGCGTGCTCGCGGCAGTGCGGGCAATCCTCGAGATGGCGCTCCATGGACTCACGCGGCAGCTGCTCGCGGTCGCGATCCACCCACAGAAAAACCACCCTGCGCACTCGTCTACACGCCATCGATGGGTTCCTCTGCCGATTCCTCCGGGCGCAGGCTCCCGGTTCGCCGAGCGGCTCGCACTCCGTTGAAAACGCATGTCCGTCCGGCGAAATTCCACGATCGCATGGCTTCAGTGTCCCGAGCTGCCGTGACCAGAGGAGGCGGCGTCCGGCGCCGTGTCGGTGCCCCGACGCCGCGCCGGTTCGGCTCCCGAGCGCAGGTAGCCGTGCTCGCGCGCGTAGCGCAGCATCGCCTCCTCGAGGAGCTTGCGGCCGCGGTAGAGCCGGCTCATGACGGTTCCGACGGGAATTTCGAGGATCTCGGCGATCTCGCGGTAGGAGAATCCCTCGATATCCGCCAGCAGAACCGCCATGCGATAGTCCGCCGGCAGGAGATCCAACGCCCTCTGGACATCCTCGTCGAAGGCGTTGGCGAGCGCCTCCTCTTCCGGATTCTTCATCTGACCGGCCGCTCCCGGCGCGAGCTGGCTCTCGAAGGACTCCTCGATCTCGGCGAAGTCGCTCTTGGGCGGCGCCGCCTGGCGGCGGCGATACTCGTTGATGAAGGTGTTCTTGAGGATCTTGAACAACCAGGCCTTGAGGTTGGTCCCCGGGGTGAACTGGGCGTAGCTGCGATAGCCCTTGAGGAACGTCTCCTGCACCAGATCCTCGGCATCTTCGGCGTTGCGCGACATCCGGTAAGCGGTGTTGTAGAGCGAGTCGAGATGGGGCATCGCCGCCGCCTCGAAAGCGCCGCGGTCGTCCGCCGAACGGTCTGCGCCCGTCGTCTGCATTTCAGCTGGCATCTGTCGCGTTCGATTATCCATCATCTGCCTGCCGGGAAACCGACGCACGAACGGTGCCAATCTCTTCCCGGCGAAAACGCGCCCGACTGTCGCCAACGCGCCGGAGGTTCCTCCACGCCGCCTCTCGCGTACCCCGCCAACCGTCCGCCCTCCCGATAGTGAGAGAATGCCGCCCGACCTGCCCATGTGTGCCTCCGACCTACTCCCCGTTGCGGAAGCCCGACTGCACAGTCTGGTCGAAGCGATGCGCGGCCAACCGGTCCTGATGCTCGTCGATCTCGTCGTCGACCGCTTTCTCTCCGGCACGCCGAAGCGGATCTCGCGCGAGGCCCCGGTGCTCATCCTGCGCTACGCCGGCGAAAGCCTCGCCCCGGGCGGCGGCGCCAACGCTGTGGCGAACGTCATGGCGCTGGGCGGGCGCCCGCACCCCTTCGGCCTGGTCGGCGACGACGACAGCGGCCGCGAGCTCCTTTCGGCGCTCGCGGCGCGCGGCATCCCGACCGATGCGATTCTCGTCCGCAAGGGCTACCGGACACCGACCAAGACCCGGATCCTCGCCGGCTTTCCGACCGGCATCAAGCAGCAGGTCGTGCGCCTGGATCGCGAGCAGGAGGTGATCCTCGAAGCCGGTGAGATCGCGGCCCTGAGCCACGCCATTGCGCGCTTTGCCGGCGCCCGGGCGGCAATCCTCTCGGACTATGGCTACGGCTCGGTCGTGCCCGCCCTGCTGCCCGAGATCCGCCGGGCGGTCGGCGAGGCCGGCGCGATCATCGTCGACAGCCGGTTCCGGCTGGGCGACTTTGCGGGGCTCGATGGCGCGACGCCGAACGAAGAGGAAGCCGAGACCCTCCTCGGGCGCCCCCTCGATGACGCCGACGGCAGCGACCTCGGCGCCGGGCGTGCGCTGCGCGAGCGTCTCGGGGCGCGGTTCCTGCTGATCACCCGGGGAAGTCGCGGCATGTCCCTGTTCACGCGTGACGGCGCCGCCCACGTTCCCGTGCACGGCACCGACCAGGTGGCCGACGTCACCGGCGCTGGCGACACCGTCATCGGCACGTTCACCCTGGCGCTCGCCGCCGGCGGAACTCCGCTCGAGGCGATGGCGCTCGCCAACTACGCCGGTGGCGTCGTGGTGATGAAGATGGGAACTGCGACGGTCTCGGGCGAGGAGCTGCATTCGGCGATCTCTTCCGATCCTCGCCCGCGCATGGAGATGACATGGGCCGCGTCCTGACCTCCGCCGAGCTCGCCAGCGAAGCTCGCCGCCTGCAGGCGGCGGGACGCACGATCGCTTTCGCCAACGGCCACTTCGATCTGCTGCACGTCGGCCATCTGCGCTATCTGGCTGCGGCGCGCGCCGAGGCCGATCATCTCGTCGTGGCGGTCAACGACGACGCCTCGGTGCGCAGCCTCAAGGGCGAAGGGCGACCAGTGGTGCCGGCGGCCGAACGCGCGGAGCTGCTGGCGGCGCTGCTGCCGGTGGACTACGTCGTGATCTTCACCGGCAACAGCCCGGCCGCCCTGCTCGCCGAGATCCGCCCTGACGTGCACTGCAAGGGGACCGACTACGGCACACCGGAGCGCGTTCCGGAGTTCTCGGTCGTGGCGGCCTACGGCGGTCGCACGGCGCTGGTCGGAGATCCCAAGGACCACGCCACCAGCGACATCATCTCCAAGGTGCGCCGTCTCCCCGCAGGCGACGGGAAGACGGCGCTTTATTGACCCCTTTTTCCGAGCGCTGCTACACTGCGGGCAGACACCGCCGGCCGCTGGACGTAGCTGCCCGCGCGCGTCCCGAGCGACGCTTCGCGAGCCATGAAAGGCCCTTGAAGAGATGAGCAACCGTTTGGGAGACGCCCTCCTCAAGTCGGGCAAGATCAGCCCGGAGCAACTGAAGGAGGGGCTCGCCCTGCAGAAGGACAAGGGCGGGCGCATCGGCTCGGCGCTGGTGAAGATCGGCGCCATGTCGGAGAAGGATCTCGTCGAGTTCCTCTCGAAGCACTTCGGCGTCCCGGCGATCGACTTGGCGCGCGTCGAGATCGACGAGTCGGTCATCAAGGTGATCCCGGCGGACGTCGCGCGCAAGTACACCATTCTGCCCATCGCGAAAGTCGGCGCCAAGGTCACCCTGGCGATGATCGACCCGACGAACGTCTTCGCCATGGACGACATCAAGTTCATGACGGGCTACAACGTCGATCCCGTCGTCGCCTCCGAATCCGCGCTGCGCATCTCGATCGACAAGTACTACGGCTCGACGCACGCCATCGAGCTGAAGAAGGTGATGGAGGATCTCACCGACACCTCGGCGGACTCCTCGCTCGAGGTACTGGAAGAGGACCAGGACCTCGATCTCGAGATGCTCGAGAAGGAGTCCGAAGAGGCCCCGGTCGTCCGCTTGGTGAACATCATCCTGACCGATGCGATCAAGAAGGGCGCCTCGGACATCCACATCGAGCCCTACGAGAAGGATTACCGCGTCCGCTACCGCATCGACGGCATCCTCTACGAGATGATGCACCCGCCGCTGCGCCTGCGCGAAGCGATCACCAGCCGCATCAAGATCCTGGCCAAGCTCGACATCGCCGAGAAGCGTCTGCCGCAGGACGGGCGCATCAAGATCAAGACCAAGATCCAGGACCGCATCAAGGATCTCGACTTCCGCGTCTCCGTGCTGCCGACGATCTACGGCGAGAAGATCGTCATGCGGCTGCTGGACAAGGACAACCTGATGCTCGACATGACCCGGCTGGGCTTCGAGGCCGAGTCGCTGCGCAAGTTCGAGCAGGCGATTCTGAAGCCCTACGGCATGGTCCTGGTCACCGGGCCCACCGGCTCCGGCAAGACGAACACGCTCTACTCGGCGCTGCAGCGGGTCAATACCGCCGAGGTCAACATCATCACCGCCGAGGATCCGGTCGAGTTCAACCTCCCCGGCATCAACCAGGTGCAGATGAAGGAGCAGATCGGGCTCAACTTCGCCGCCGCACTGCGCTCCTTCCTGCGCCAGGACCCGAACATCATCCTGGTCGGCGAGATCCGCGACTTCGAAACCGCCGAGGTGGCCATCAAGGCGGCGATGACCGGACATCTCGTGCTTTCGACGCTGCACACGAACGACGCGCCCTCGTCCATCAACCGACTGATGAACATGGGTATCGAGCCCTTCCTCGTCGCCACCTCCGTGCACATGATCGTCGCGCAGCGGCTGGTCCGGCGCGTCTGCGGCTCGTGCAAGGAACCGACCGAAGCTCCGCTCGGCGCCCTGATCAACGCCGGCTTCTCCGAGAAGGACGCCAAGTCGATCCGCCTGTTCAAGGGCAGGGGTTGCGACCGCTGCTCCAACACGGGCTACAAGGGCCGCGTCGGCCTCTACGAGGTCATGGAAGTCGGCGACGAGATCCGCGAGCTGATCCTCTCGGGAGCGAGCTCTGTCGAGTTGCGCACCAAGGCCATCGAGACGGGCATGCTCTCGCTGCGCGGCTCAGGGCTGCAGAAGATCCGGGACGGCGTGACGACGGTCGAAGAAGTCGTCCGCGAGACCGTCCTCTAGACGCGCCGCTCCAGCCCGGCCCCGACGTGCGCAAGTACCTCGTTTTTCTTGTCCTCGCCACCGCCCGCCTGATCTCCAAGGCCTTCTGGTCGCGCGAGATGACGTGGATCGGCGGCACGCCGCCGGGAGATCCGTGGCGCGGTATCCGGGTGCTCTGTTTCCTCAACCACACCAGCCTCTTCGAGTGGCTTTTCATCGCCATGGCCCCGCCGCGCTTTCTCTGGCGCGTCGCCTGCCACGGCGTCGTGCCGGCGGCGGAGAAGACGACGAGCCGGCCGATCGTCGGCCAGTTCTTCAAGCTCGTCGGCGCTCACGTGGTGTCGATCTCGCGCGAGCGCGACCATACCTGGCGCGAAGTGCTGGCGCACATCGATCCCGACTCGATGGTGGTCATCCTGCCCGAAGGCCGGATGAAGCGCAGCAACGGCCTCGATTCCAAGGGCCAGCCGATGACCGTCCGCGGCGGCATCGCCGACATCCTCGAGGCCATCCCCGAGGGACCGATGCTGATTGCTTACAGCGGCGGGCTGCACCACGTGCAGGCGCCGGGCGAACGCCTGCCGCGCCCGTTCCGCACTATCCGCATGAACTTCGAGCTGGTCGACATCGCGACCTACCGCGCCGAGCGCATGCGCGAAGCCGACGGACCGATCGCCTTCAAGCGCGCCGTCGTCGAAGATCTCGAGCAGCGGCGCGATTTGAACTGCCCTTCCTGAGTTCCTCCGCCGGCAGGGTCTTCGACTTCAGGCGCGAGAGTTCCACAGGCGGTCCGGCGCCCCGCTGAGCAGATTCGCCACCCGGGCGTAGACGAAGAGCAGGTCGGAGAGCCGGTTGAGATAGGGCAGCGCGCAGTCTCCGACCGCCTCGCGATGCGCCAGGGCGACCAGGATTCTCTCCGCCCGCCGGCAGACCGTCCGCGCGACGTGCAGATGCGCTGCGGCCGGACTCCCGCCGGGCAGGATGAAGTTGTCGAGGGCCGGGAGCTTCCCGTTCCAGAGATCGATCTCCGCCTCCAGCCAGGCGACGTGCCGCTCTTCGATGCGCGGCATCGGCCGGGCCGCCTTCTCCGCTTCGGTGACGCAAAGATCCGACCCCAGGTGAAAAAGGTCGTTCTGGATCCGCGAGAGCGGTTCCGCGAGCGGCTCGGGCATCCCTTGGCAGAGCGCCGCGCCGAGTTGGGCGTTGAGCTCGTCGACGGTGCCGTAGGTGTCGACGCGCAGGTCATCCTTGCTGATGCGGACGCCGGAGCCGAGCGCGGTCGAACCGTCGTCCCCGGTGCGGGTATAGATCCTGGTGAGTCTCGGCATGGTGCCATTCTAGTCCGCCCGACGGCGCGCTAGGATCTCCCGCATGCTCAGCGAACAGGAAGCCTTCCGCCGCCGTTTTCTCCTGTTTCTCGCGCTCGCCGTCACCGCGATCTTCCTCTACATGATCCGCGGCTTTCTGATAGCGCTGGTGCTCGGCGCCGTCTTCGCCGGCCTGGCGCATCCGATCTACGCCTGGTTGCTGCGGCGAATGCGGAATCGCCAGACGCTGGCTTCGATCTCGACCCTGCTCGTTCTACTGCTCGCGATCGGCCTGCCGCTCGCCGCCTTTCTCGGCCTGGTCGCGGCGAACGCGCTCGAGATCGGCCAGATCGCCGTGCCCTGGGTGCAGAAGAACGTCGCCCAGCCGACCCTCCTCGAGCAGCGCCTGCTCGAGCGCGTCCCGCTGCTCGCCCATCTCGAGCCCTACCGCGAGTCGATCGTCTCGTCGCTCGGCAGGTTCGTCCAGCGCGCGGGCGGCTACTTCTTCAACAGCCTGTCGGCGCTCACCGGCGGCACGGCGCACTTCCTGCTCAGTTTCTTCATCCTGCTCTACGCCATGTTCTTCTTCTTCATCGGCGGCTCGCAGACGCTCGAGAAGATCCTGTCGTACCTGCCCCTGCCCAAAGCGGACAAGCATCGCCTGGCCGACAGGTTCCTGTCGGTCGCGCGCGCCACGATCAAGGGCACGCTGGTGATCGGCTTCGTCCAGGGCGCCCTCTGCGGCGCAGCGTTCTGGGTCGCCGGGATCGAGGGCGTCGCCTTCTGGGCGGTACTGATGTTCATTCTCTCGGTGCTGCCGGGGATCGGCGCGGCGTTGGTCTGGGCGCCGGCGGTCGTGTACCTGCTGGTGGTCGATCGCTCGACTGCGGCCATCGCGCTCGCCCTGTGGTGCGGCGGCATCGTCGGGACGATCGACAATCTCCTGCGCCCGCGACTGGTGGGGGGCGACACCGAGATGCCGGATCTGCTGATTCTGATCGGCACGCTCGGCGGGCTGACGCTGTTCGGCGCCGCGGGGCTGATTCTGGGCCCGGTCGTCGCCGCCCTCTTCATCACCGTCTGGGAGATCTACGGCGCCACCTTCCGCGACCTGCTGAGCGCCCGCGAGGAGGAGACCGCAGGCAGCGCAACGCCGGGCCCCGGCTGACCCGGGCGCGGTGACTGGCACTCCGGGCGCGGACTAGGCCCCTCAGCTCACCCGGACTTTGAGCGTCCGGCCGATCCAGTTCATGAGCTCGCAGAGCGCGTCGTAGTCGGAGTGTCGGAGGCGGAACCAGGCGTTGGCGAGATAGCCCTTGTCGATCGCCACCGTCTCGCGACCGACGGCCGGAACCTCCTTGGCGAAAACGAACGGCCGGATACGCTGCATCACTTCTTCGAGGTTCTCGTAGCCCGCGATCCGCCCGTCGCGTTCCGGCCGCACCTGCACCGATCCCGTCGCGAGGCGGCGGCTCGGCGCGACGTCGACCCGCCCGCGTACGATGGCGCTCGCCCAGGCGGCGTAGAGATCGAGATCGTTGCCGACACAGTAGAGATCCCAGATCCGCTCTCCCGGGGGCCGCGCGCCGATCTCGGAGATCTTGAGGCCCTTGGGGCCGAAGAACCACTCCATGTGCGTGGCCGAGGTCCCGATTCCGAGCGTCCGGATCACCTTGCGGCCGAGATCCCTGAGCTCCCCGTAGCTCTCCATGCCGACGCGATTCGTCGCCGCGATTTGCGGCGCGATCGCGCGGTTGCCGAGCGCCTCGAGCACGCTCGGGTAGTAGTGCGAGATGAACTCGAGGCCGGGCTCGCCGTCGATCGACAGGGTGTCGTAGAA
>JAGOCP010000118.1:5000-10657 GCA_017998715.1 Thermoanaerobaculia bacterium
GACGGTCTCTTGCGCAGATTGATCGGCGAGCGCATTCAGCTCGAGCTCTCGCTCGCCTCGGGGCCGATCCTGGTGCGAGCCGAGCCGACGCAGCTCGAGCAGGTGGTGATGAACCTCGTGGTGAATGCCCGCGATGCCATGCCCGACGGCGGCCTGGTCCGGATCGCTACGGCTCTCCGGCGGATCGAAGCGGCCGGGCGCGGTGCCGTGGCCGGACTGCGCGCCGGTGACTACGTGGAGCTGTCGGTCCTGGATACCGGTTCCGGAATGGACGCGGAAACGCGGCGGCGCCTGTTCGAGCCGTTCTTCACCACCAAGCCGGTCGGGCAGGGCACCGGACTTGGTCTCGCGATGGCCTATGGCATCGTCCAACAGTCCGGCGGGACGATCCAGGTCGAGAGCGAGCCCGGGAAAGGCTCGACCTTCCGCGTCTTCCTGCCGCTTTCGGGCGCTCAGCGGGAGGTCGTCGCCGGCCGCCCCGGCGCACTGTCGCTGCCGGGGGGCCGCGAGCGCGTCCTGCTCGTCGAGGACGACCCGGCGGTGCGGGACTTCGCCATCTCGCTGCTCGCCGATCTCGGCTACCAGGTGACCGCGGCGAGCGACGGCATCGAGGCCCGGGCGATCGTCGACCGGGAAGGACTCGACGGCTTCGAGCTGCTGCTCACCGACGTCGTGATGCCGCGGCTGGGTGGAACCGAGCTCGCCCGGGAACTGCGCGCACGCAAGCCCGAGCTCGCCGTGCTCTTCGTCTCCGGGTACGCGCGCAACGATAGCGAGATCGCAGCACTGCTGGGTCCGCGATGCCTCTACCTGCAGAAGCCGTTCGCGCCGGCGGCACTCGCGGCCGCCTTGCGACGCCTGCTCGACGGCTGAAACGCGTCGAGCAGGATCAGTCGCCGGCTGCTGCCGTTTCGGCCTGACGCGCGATGCGCAGCAGACCGCGCGCCGTGGCCTCGGCCGCGATGCGGCGCAGGCTCGCGGTCGCATCGGCGCCCCTGCCCGACCGCCGCTCGTTGCGCAGATGCAGCAGCTCGATCTCGAGCGCGAGCACGCGGAAGCCCTTCTCGCTGGCGAGGGAGATCGCGGCGCCGGGCTCGAACGGACCGGCGATCGGCCTGGCGCCGGAAATCTCGGTCGCGAGCGCGGCGGCGGTCGCCTGCAGGCGGACTTGCAGGTTTTCACTCGTCGACGCGAAAGCCGTCCCGCGTGCCAGCGCCGAACGCGCCTCGCTCACCCGGCCGAGGGCCGCGTTGGCGCGGGCGAGCGCGAACTCGGCGGCTGCTGCAAGGTCGGGTGAGCGTCCCGGCGAGTTCTCCGCGGCGAGCGCCGCGATGTCGGGCAGCACCGCGCGGAGCCCGCCTGCCTCGAGCGCGATTCTCGCCAACAGGATCCGGCTTTCGTCCAGCTTGCCGCGTCGTCCGAGCTCACGCCGGATGGCGAGCGCCTCCTCCGCCCTGGTGCGGGCGCGGTCGAGGTCGGCGCTCTCGATCTCCACCTCGGCGAGAGCTGCGAGAGCGTTCGAGAACACCGCCTTGCTCGCCGTCTCTCGTGCCATGGCCGCCGCGGCCTCGAGACTCGAGCGCGCCTCCGAGAGCTCGCCCCGATCGAGGGCCAGGGCGCCGAGCGCGACCATCGCGGCCGCTTCACCCGGGCGCTGACCCAGATCCCGCTTCTTCGCCAGCGCCTCTTCGAGATGCAGGCGGGCGTCGGCGAGCGCTCCCTGCTGACGCTCGATGGCGCCCAGATTGAGCAAGGCGTCGGCGACGCCGCTCGGATCGTCGAGCTCGCGGAAGATCCCGAGAGCGTCGGTGACCGCTTCCTTGGCCTCTGCCAGCCGTCCCTCTTCGACGCTCGCGGCGGCGAGATTGTTGCGGGTGTAGGCGGTGCCGCGTCGGTCGCCGACCTCGGCAAGAACCTGCAGCGCCTCTTCGTAGAGCGGGCGCGCCTGAACCAGATCTCCCTGATTGCGCGCGACGACCGCCAGGCTGTTGAGGCTGCGCGCCACGCCGCCGCGATCGCCGGCTTCGCGGTAGCGCGCGAGCGCCACTTCAGTGGCGGCGCGCGCCGCGGCGAGGTCGCCGCGATCGAACAGCGAACCGGCGGCAACGGTGAGCGCGCTCGCCTCTCCCACCCGGTCTCCGGCAGCGACATAGAGCAGGCGAGAGGCGTCGCTCGCGGCCGATGCGCCCGCGCCGTCGCCGAGCCGCCGCAACGCCTCGGCCTCGCGCAGTCGCGCTTCGGCGACCAGCAACGGCGCATTCAGCGCCTCGGCTCTCGCGGCAGCGCGTCGGGCGGCATCGCGCTGCCGCGAGAATGAGGAGGTCGCGAGCGCCGCTGCGGCCTCTGCGAGATCGATGCGTGGATTGCTGCGGTCGGGCTCGGGAAGGTCATGCAGCGCCACGATCGTCAGCAGCGCGTCCGCGGCGCGCCCACCGTCGATCTGCGACCGGGTGAGCTTCAATCCGTACTCGAGATTGTCGGGGAAGGCTGTCCACAGCCGGCCGTAGATCTCCTGCGCGCGTGGCCAGTCCCGGCGCAGCTCGGCGGCCAGCCCCTCGACGCCGAGCCGTTCCTCGGCCGGCAGACCGGCGGCTTGAGCGAGGGCCCGCTCCGCCTCCTGCCCGGCGCGCTCCTCGAAACCCAGCGCCGACCAGGCCTGGGCGAGTGCGGCGCGCACCATGGGATGGGCGGGATCCGCGGCCGCAGCCTGCTCGAGAAGTTCGCGCGCCGCGCTGGGCTCGAAGTTGCGCAGCTTCAGCAGGCCCTCGGAATAGAGCCGTGCGGCGCGGGGATTGGACGGCGCTGAGGCCGTGGCCGCAGCTTGCGAATCGCGCCCGGCGCTTCCGAGGAGCTCGCGCAAGCGCTCGCCGACCTCCGCCACCAGCTCGAACAGTTTCTCCTCGCCACCGGCGGCGACCGCCTCGCCCAGCGTCTCACCCTTGCCGGCATCTTCGATGCGAACCGCCAGACGGACCGACGCCGCCTCGGCCGTGCCGAGCACGGTATACGAACCCAGAACGACGAAATCGGTTCCCAGGCGCGACCGCAGCTTGGCGATCACTTCGTTCGATGGCTGGTCGGTTTCGGCGAGTCCGAGATCGACCCGCGCGCGGGCGACGTCTTCCGCCGCGACCGTGCGCAGTCCCTCACCGGAGCGCACCTCCGAGGCGACCATTTCGGCGAGCGCCACCGACAGCCATTCGAACTCCGCGCGCTGCGCGAGATTGCGGAACGGCACGACCGCGACCGCGCGGCGAGCTTCACCGGGCTCGCCCAAAGGAGACTCGAGAGCACGACGCACGCGCACGACGGCCTGGACGATCGCCAGCAGGAGGAGGAGCGAAACGACGGCGAGCAGGCGCTGCTGTCGACGGCGTTTGGGATTGGGGGTTGCCGTCGCGGGCGCCGCGGCGGAAGGCTCCGGGATCGAGCCGGCGAAAGCCGTCGCGAGCGCACCGCTCGCGCCCCTGCTCGATGCCGCGCTTTCGCCGTCGAGCGCCCGCCCGACTTCGGACACCGACGGAAAGCGGTCCTGTGGATATCGCGCCAGGCAGCGTCGGATCACGCCGACCCAGAGCGCATCGAGCCCGGGAGCGAGCTCGTCCGGCGAGGGCGGCGCCTGGGTCAGGCGCTTGACCGCGGTGGCGAGCGGCGTATCGCCGGCGAACGGCAGCTCACCCGTCACCATCTCGAACAGAACCACGCCCAAGGCGTACTGGTCGATTGCGGCGGTGAGCGTGCCGCCCTCGATCTGCTCCGGCGCCATGTAGGCCGGCGTGCCGACGGCAGCGTCGGTCATCGTCACCTGGGCCGCAAAGGCGTCCTGCTCGATGCCGCGCGCCACGCCGAAGTCGGTGACCACGACACGGGCGCCCGCGGCGCCGGGCACCAGAAACACGTTCTCGCTCTTGAAGTCGCGATGAATGACGCCAGCGGCGTGGGCGGCCGCGAGCGCGGCGATCATCTGGCGGGCGATCGGCAGGCTCTCGGCGGCGGAGAGCGTCCCCTGGCTGCGGATTCGATGAGAGAGCGTCTCGCCCTCGAGCAGCTCCATGGTCAGGAAGATGACCGAGCTGCCGTCCGGGCGGGGGTGATAGCCGACGTCGTAGATCCGGCAGACATTGGCGTGAGTCACCTTGCGCGCCAGGGCGATCTCGCGTTTGAAGCGCTCGATCGCTGCCTCGTGAGTCGCATCGCGCGGGTGCACGGTCTTGAGCGCGACCGCCTGGCGCAGCTCGAGATCCTCCGCTTCGTACACCTCGCCCATGCCGCCGCGGGCGATGAAGCGACGAATCCGATAGCGCTCGGCGATGACCTCGTCGGGCCGGAACAGGGTTGCCGCCGAAGGGGCGCCGAGGATCTGCGTCGCCCCGTGCGGGGTCGAGACGGCGGCCTCGCGCGGCGCGATCGTCGCGGCAGTCGAGGAGCCGGCGCGGCGCGCGTAGCGCGCCCCGCAGCCAGGGCAGGTAACGACAGTCGCCGGCTGCAGCGTGGCGTCGGCCGGAAGTGGAATCGGGCTGCCGCAACGGCGGCAATCGAGCTTCGTCATGGGATGGCGTCAGCAACCCGAAAGGGTGTGCGTCACCCGGGTTCTCCCCGGCGCATGCTTTCAGGAGCGCTGGGATTGTAGCTTGGAACGGCCTCGATCTCTCCGGCGGCAAGCGCGATAGGCAGCTGCTGCCGGGCTTCCGACAAAGCTGGCGGCGCGCTATGCTCCGCCGCCAATCGGTGCTGAAGGCCGGTCCCATCGAACCGGCTCCAGAGGAGGCGTTGGCGGATGGGCCCGGGCGAACGGCCGGACTGACCACGTGACGCATTCGTATGCCGCGAACGGGATCGCGTCATCAAATGACTGCTATTGCAGAAGGAGAATGGGGATGAAGGCACTGCGGAATGGGACGAGTGCATGGCTGCTGGTCAACCTGATCGCTTTCGGATCGCTGGCAACCGGCGCGGCCATGGCCGCGACCCCGGCGGCGAAGCCTGCGGCCGGGAAGCCTGCGGCCGGGAAGCCCGGCGCGAAGCCGGCGGCCGGCAAGAAGGTCACCGGCATGCAGCTGGTCGCCGAGTCGAAAAAGGCCGTGGCCGGCATCCTCAAGACCGCGAAAGCCTCGGGTGGCAAGCTCGACCCGAAGAACAAGAAGCAAGCGCCGTTCTTTGGCGGTCTCAAGGAGCTCCAGGCCTCCCTCGCGAACAGCGAGAAGTACTTGAAGACGAAGGACAAGAAAGCGTTCGCCAGCCTGTCCAAGGGCAGCACCGCGCTCGCCAAGGTCAAGACCGCCTGGCCGCGAGTCGGAGTCAAGGACGCCAAGGTCGACGGCTACCTTTCGAAGCTCGACAACTCCTACTCCGCGCTGCGCAGCCGCTACGGTGCCGAGGGTCCGCGCGCCAAGGCGGGCAAGGAGCTGTCGGCGAAGGAGAAGGCGAACTTCGCCAAGATCAAGGCACAGCAGGCCGAGTACAAGAAGAAGCTCGCTC
The DNA here is from genome assembly GCA_017998715.1 of Thermoanaerobaculia bacterium. Classification (GTDB taxonomy): domain Bacteria; phylum Acidobacteriota; class Thermoanaerobaculia; order Multivoradales; family JAGPDF01; genus JAGPDF01. The sequence continues at coordinate 10,479 of JAGOCP010000118.1, forward strand.
CGATGCAGGCCAAGGCTAAGCAGAAGGGCGACAAGGGCATGGAGGCGCAGCTCACCCGCCTGATTCAGCAGTCGGAGAAGGTTGCGAACGCGCAAGATACCGCCGACGCCTATCTGACGGCCATGCTGCTGCTCGACTATCAGCAGGGCGAATGGGCCGCCTACTCCTACTACGTCGGC
>JAGOCP010000427.1 GCA_017998715.1 Thermoanaerobaculia bacterium
CCTCGCTGCCGTCGGCCGCGACCGTCCAGAGATCGCGCTGAAAAGTCTCCGCGGGGAGGCCCCAGAACGCGATCCGCTTTCCCGACGGCGACCACGCAGGATGCATCGCGTCGCCCCGGGTGACGAGTCGCTTCGCGCCCGATTCGACCTCGATTGCCCAGAGCTCGGCCGTGTTCGGGCGATTCCACGGGCGCTCCGTCCGCGACGTCGCGACCACGACTTCGCGGCCGTCCGGCGACCAGGCTGGGTGATGCCCGAAGTCGGCGATCCGCCGCGCGTTCTCGCCGGTGGCTCCCATGACGAAGAGACCCCCGCCCTGACATTCGGAGCGATAGGCGATCCGCAGGCCGTCGGGCGAGAACGCCGGGTCGCGATCGCTCGCAGGACAGTCGCCGGTGAGAAGGATCGCGGTCTGCCCGTCGACGCGTTGCAGAAACAGATCCTCCTGTCCGTCGACCCGCTTCTCGTAGACGAGCGAGCCGCCGTCGGGCGAGAGTGACGGCGCGCCTTCGCCGCCCGGCAGGCGGGTGAGCTGCCGGAAGGTCGGCACAGGGAGCTCGCCGGGAGCTCCCGCGGCTCGCGATAGCGCCGCGCTGCGGAAGAGCAGGAAGCCGAGTCCCAGCCCTGCGAGCCCCGCCACGAGCGCGGTGGCGACGAGCGGCCAGCGGACGGACCGCATTGCGCCGGGGTGCAGGGCTTTCGCGGTGGCGGTCGAGGACGATCCGCCCACCGCATCGCGCAGGGCGAACGCCAGGTCGCGCGCCGACTGGAACCGCTCGCCCGGCACCTTCTCGAGGCAGCGGCGGAGGACGCGATCGAGCGCCGGCGGGATCTTCGCCGCGAGCAGCTCGAGCTCCGGCGGCTCCTCCCTGAGAATCGCCGACATCGTCTCGACCGCCGAATCGCGCGCGAAGGCCCGCCGTCCCGTCAGCAGCTCGTAGAGGATCACGCCGAGCGCGAAGAGATCCGAGCGCGCATCGGCGGTCTGGCCCTTCACCTGCTCCGGCGCCATGTAGCCGACGGTGCCGAGGACTGTGCCCGGCTCGGTCCCGGGCGCGCCGGGACCCATCGTGGTGGCGCCCAGGAGCTGACTGTGGCTTTCCGCGGGCTCCTGTTGCCTGGCGAGTCCGAAGTCGAGGATCTTCACGCGCCCGTCGGCGAGGACGAAGACGTTCTCGGGCTTCAAGTCCCGGTGGACGATGCCGCGCTCGTGCGCCGCGGCGAGTCCGGCGGCGATCTGCGCCGTGACCTCCACGGCCTTGCGCGCCGCCGTCGCTCCGCCGTTCAGGCGCTCGCGGAGCGTCTCCCCCTCGAGCAGCTCCATGACGGCGAAGGCCTGGTCGCGCTCCCGGCCGACGTCATAGATGGCGAGGATGTTGGGGTGCGAGAGCGCGGCGACAGCCTTCGCCTCGCGCTCGAAACGGGCCAGCGCATCGGCGTTCCCTGCGAGATGCGGCGGCAGCACCTTGAGCGCGACGTCGCGATCGAGCCGCGCATCGCGCGCCCGATAGACCTGCCCCATCCCTCCAGATCCGAGCTCACTCAGGATCTCGTACGATCCAAGCCGATCTCCGACCGCGAGTCCCATCCCTCCCCCGACTCCCACTCAGGCCCGGCGCAGTCGCGCCGCGGGATCCTCGACACCCAGCGCTCTCAGATACTGGCGGTCGAAGGCGGCGAGCTGGCTTTCGAGCTCGGCGTAAGGGCCGGGCTCCCAGGCGCGCGAGCTGACGCCCTTGTAAGCGTCCACGCACAACTGCCAGTCCTGGCGGTTGGTGAGATCCCAGAAGTCGATCGCCGGCTGCGGGTCGAAGCCGGGGGTGGCGATGGCGTCGGGGTGGAAGTACCAGTCGCAGCGGATGCGGGTGCGGTCGATGGCGAGCGGCTGGGCGCGATGGACGAGTACGTAGTCGGGATGGAACGAGAGGAAGGCGCCGGGGAAGAGCGTGTAATAGAAGACCCGCCCGCGCTCGGCGTCGGTCAGCTCGGCGAACGGCGCGGCGCAGCGCCCGCCGTGCATCGTCATGCTGCCTTCGGGGTTCGACATCCACATCGGCCCGCCGAGCACCGGTCCCTCGTCGAGGTCGTTCTCGGTGTTCCTGTAGGGCGTCAGCTTGTTGAGATGCGGGTGCACGTTCGGGCAGTGGTAGCACTCGCTATAGTTGTGGAAGAAGAGCTTCCAGTTGGCTTCGACCTCGTAGACCGTCTGGTGCACCGACTTCAACTCCTCGACGCGCCAGTGCTCGAACTTGCCCTGCAACGCCGACAGAGCGTCCGCGAACGGCACCGGGTCGTCGGCCAGATTCACGAACAGAAAGCCGCGCCACTCCGCGAGCGCCGCCGGCTTGAGGCCGTGGTCCGCGCGGTCGAAGCCCGGCACGTCCTGCATGTTCGGCGCCGCCTTGAGCGCGCCGTCGAAGCCGTAGGTCCAGGCGTGGTACGAGCACTGCAGTCCGCCCTTCATCTGGCCGTGCGCCTCGGTGCACAGGCGGGTCCCGCGATGGCGGCAGAAGTTGTGGTGGGCGTGGATCTTCCCGGCGGCGTCGCGCATCACCACGACGCTCTCGCGGTCGAGCTCGAAGAGGAAGTAGCTGCCGGGCTCCGCGAGCTGCGAGACGTGGCCGGCGAGCAGCCAGTGGCGGCCGAAGATGCGCTCGCGCTCTTCGGCGAAGATCGCCGCCGAGGTGAAGTACTCGCCGGGCAGGGTGTGCTGTCCAAACGACGTCCGCTGCTTCATCGGAGCCTTCCTCCTCAGGTGATGCTCGGGTGATGGCCGGCAGGTTGCCGGGATCGATCTTAAGGCGGCGACGATGATATTCTGAGCGCCACTTTTCCAGCGAATCCCAAAGACACCGATGCCCACGCCATCGCCGTTCCACGAGCGCACCGC
>JAGOCP010000119.1 GCA_017998715.1 Thermoanaerobaculia bacterium
CCAGCGGTTGCCGGCGGCGAGCTCGGCCTTGCGGCGCTGCCACTTCTCCTTCGAGCCGGCGAGGCGTGCGAGCACCGAGTCGAGGCCGGCGATCGACTTGTCGAGGCCGGCGACGTAGACGTAGGTCTTGGGCCGGCTGAGGAGGTCCCAGAGCTCTTCGCCGCGCTCTTCGATCGCCTGGTCCCAGGCGATCGGGTCCGACCAGTTCGGCCGCGGCGAGAGCGCCTTGAAGGCGCGGAAGGTCTCCTCGTCGTAGTACTGGGCGAAGTCGTCCTTCTCCTCGTTCATGTAGAGGAGCTCGAGGCCGCTCTTGGCGCCGTAGAGCAACCAGATGAGGCCGCTCCAGTCGGAGATGTCGCGATAGATGTGCTTGACCAGGGCGCGGAAGGGGGCGATACCGGTGCCGCTGCCGATCAGGATCAGATTGGCGTCGTGCTCCTCCGGCACCGGGAAGGCGAGACCGAAGGGGCCGGCGAGGGTGACGTCCGCGCCGGGCTGGAGATCGCAAAGGTAGTTCGACGCGACCCCCGGATAGCGCTCGCCGCTGTAGTCGTCGATGTAGCTGCAACGCCGCACAGCGAGCTTGATGCGTGGCAGACCGGAGGGACTGGTCTCCAGCAGGTCGGCGATGCTGTAGAGCCGAAAGTGGTCCGGCTTGCCGAACTCGGGAGCTCCAGGCGCCAGAACGCCGACGCTCTGACCGGGGAAGTAGGGCAGGTCGGCGCGTTCGACCTCGAGCACCAACTCGCGGACCTCCTCCTCCGAGCGCGGCGGAGTGATGCGTTGATTGGCAACCACCCGCGCCTTGAAGCGGGTCGTCGTGTCGTAGTCCTGCAGGCTGTGGGTCACTTCGTTCATCGCCGTCGTCTCCCGCTCAGTTGTACTTCTCAGCGCGCGCGATCCACTTCGCGACGTCCTTCGCCGAGCGATCGCGCGGCAGACCGGGGTGAATCACCCGCGCCGTGCACTTCTCCGCCGCCTTGACGAGATCCTGGTACGGGCCTCCCGCCGGATTCTGGATGTACGCCTTCTTGCCCGCGTTGTAGGCGAAGATCTTGCCGTTGATCCGGATGCACTCGTCGCAGGCGGTGCATTGATCGCTGTCGATCCACGGCGCCAGGGCGTCAGCACTCGAACCTGCCGCGGCCGCAGGAGGCGGCGCGGCCGCCGCAACCGCCGACGGCGACGGCGACATCGCTGCGAACAGCCCGGCGGCCCCCCCGCCGTCTGCAGCCAGATCGAGCAGCGCCGCACCGATCCTGCCGGCGAAATCCTGCCGCACTTCGGCCTCGATGTCGGCGCGCGAGACTTCGGGCTTGGCGAGTCCGGCGAGAGCGCGCAGCATCGTCCAGAAGTCGCGCCGGTCCTCGCACGACTCGACCATCGTACTGTCGACCAGCAGGCGCGACAGTTGCTGTTTGCGGTCGACCGACCAGATGTAGGGGAACTTCTCCGCCCGCGCCTCGGGCGCGAGCTCGAGGAACTCGACCAGCGGCACCATCTTCTCGTTCCAGGTATCGATCGGAGCGATCCGGTAGTGCTTGCGGAAGCGCGCTTCGGTGATCGCGAAGTCGGCGAAGGTGAGCGGCACCTCCATCTCCTTCTCGCGATTGCCCGAGCGGTACTTGAGGCGGTAGGTCGGCCAGTCCTGGTCCATCGCCGGATTGCCCTCGAGATCGAAGCACTCCTCGGGCGTCTTGCCGGCGTCCGGGTCGTAGCGGAAGACCGGATAGGCGCGCGACTCGACCGCCAGGCGCGCCTGGTGGGCGCTCATGTCGTCGCCGATGCCGTGCTCCGGCTGGCAGGAGCTGTAGAGATTGAACAGCGCCGGCCGCCGCGCCTTGAGGCCGCGGATGAAGCCTTCGATCATGTGACTGGCATTGGCGATCGTCCCCTGCAGGATGTACGTCGTGCGATGCGCCATGCCGATCAGGCCGATCTCCTTGCGCGGTTCCTGCTTGCCCTTCTGCGCCTTGCCGTACTGCGCCATGTCGGAGATCTGGCCGACGAAGCCCGAGGTGCAGGCCTGCCCGCCGGTGTTCGAGTAGACCTGGGTGTCGACCACCAGCACCTTGACCGGCTTGCCCGAGGCCATCAGGCGCGACAGATTCTGGAAACCGATGTCGTACATCGCCCCGTCGCCACCCACCGCGACCACCGGCGGACAGAGCTCCCACTCCTCGTCGCTGAACTGCCGCCAGTCGAAGTAGGTGAAGAAGTCGGCGTGCGCCGCCGGGTCGTAGTTTCCGGCGAGCTCGAGCCGCGCCTGGCGGATCGCCCGGAAGCCATCGGCCATCTTCGCCATGTGGCCTTCGAAAATTCCCATCGCCATCGACGGCGAGTCCTGGAACAGATGGTTCGTCCACGGGAAGGGATAGGGATTGAACGGATAGGTCGAGGCCCAGACCGAGGTGCAGCCGGTCGAGTTGATCATGCCCATGCGCGAGCGCCCGCGGCCCGAAAGCCCCTCGCGGTAGCGCCATTCGAGGTCCTTGAGCCGCGCCAGCAGTTGGGTGGTCCGACGCAGCCACTCCTGGTCGATCGGATGTCCGCCCTCGCGCTTCTCCATCCGGCCGGCGATGCCGGCGAGCGTGAGCTCGCGGCTGCCGGCGTCGGCGACGATGGTCGCCATCGCCGCCGGGTCGGAGAGGTCGAGGTCGGCCACAAGCTGGAGCTGAGTGTGCCGCTCGAGATCCGCGATGAGCTTGGCCAGGTCGGTGACGTGTTTCGCCACGCGCTGTTGCATCAGCGCCTCGATCGTCGCCGTGAACAGGTGGACGATCGTCTTCTCGGAGCAGCCGAGGCAGGCGCCGTCGCCGCTCGAGAAGGCGAGATAGTTGGACTTGTCGAGCATCAGCGTTTCGAGGGCGCCGATGCCCTGTTCGAGGTCGTCGATGCGACTGTACTTCTTCGGCGTGTTCGGCAGATCGAGCCAGAAGTCCCAATGTTCGCGCAGCTTCTTGACCGAAGCCTCGCTCTGCCGCACCGGCCGCAGGGCGTCGTCTTCGCAGACCGCGACGCATTCCATGCAACCCTTGCAGGTGTAGGGGTTGACGGTAATCGACAAGAGTCCGCCGGAGCCCGCCTCGCGCTTCTCGGGCACCGTGTAGTAGGGCCGGGAGAGCGCCAGGCGGAAGCCGTCGAGCTCGCGGCGGAAAACCGCCATCTCTTCGCCCAGGAGCTTGCGCTCGTCGCCCTCGAGGACGCTCCCGGCGAGGGTCTGGTCGATCGCCTCGGCGAGGAGCTCTTCGACCGGATCGCTCTCCTTGCCGGCGTCGAAGAGCCGGCGCAGATTCGCCTCGACGCTCTTCACTGCGGCGGGGAGATGGACCAGCTCCTCGCCGTGCTTGCGGGCGCGCTTCAGGACGGTTTCGAAGACGGCGCCGACATCGCTCACAAGGCCGGGGATGGCGGTGTCCGGGCAGACGGTGTAGCACTTGCCGCAGGCGGTGCAGTTCTCGGCAATCCACTCCGGATGCTCGAAGCGGATCGACGTCATGTCGCGGAACAGCGCCGTCGACGCCGGCATCACGCCGAGGCCGATGAACGGGTCGGTGATGTTGTCGTTGCCCATGCCGCGGGCGTAGAAATTGCCCGTCTGCTCCCAGAAGCGATGGATGTCGGAGATCGGCGCCTGGCTCCTGGGCAGCTCTTCGACCATCACCGGCAGCCTGGCTTCGGCGCCGGCTATGCGTCCGCCGGCGACCGGCGCGGAGATCGCGCCGTGCTGCACTTCGCGGACTTCGTCGAAGCCGCGCTGCACCACCCGCATGTTGTCCTCGACGACCCGGGCGCCCTTGGCGCCGAACTTGTGCTCGAGCTGCGAGCGGATCGCCGTGAGCAGTGTCGCATCGTCGAAACCGGCCTGGTTCTTGAGCGGCGAGGCGGCGAAGAATGCGCCCTGGAAGGCGATGCCCTGCATGCGCAGCTGGAGCTCGGTGTCGCTCGCCTCCTCGCGCGCGATCTTGAAGGCGTCGAGGTAGTAGACGCGGATCTTCTGGTCGATGATCTTCTTCTGGAAGAGCGCCGGGATCTCCTGCCAGACCTTCTCCGGCGACGTCTGCTCGGTCTGCAGGATGAAGACGCCACCCTCCTTGAGGCCGGCGAGGGCGTTGGTGTGATGGAAGACGTTGGGGTCCGGCGACATCACCACGTCGACGAAGAAATACTCGCAGTTGATCCGGATCGGCTCCGGTGCGACCGACAGGTAGTAGGTCGTCGGCTGGCCCTTCTTCTCCGATCCGTACTTGGGGTTCGCCTTGATGTGGTAGCCGAGCAGGTCGAACAGCGTCATCGCCAGGTTCTTGCCGGTGGTGATCGCCCCCCAGCCGCCCACCGAGTGGAAGCGGACAGAGATGCTCCCCTTGGGCATCAGGTTGGGATTCTCCGAACCGTGGATCGCGAGCTCGCGGACGTTCGGGTAGGCCGCTTCGATGGTCTTCTGGTACTCCTCCTGCTGATCCGAGATCGGCTTGTCGCGCAGGAAGTCGATCGACAGGTAGAACATCTTCTTGTGCTTGCCTGCCGGCAGCATGTTCTCCACCGCAGCGATCAGCCCCTCGGGCTGGAGGTCGCGGCTGCCCATCCCGAACGAGCCCGAATAGAGCGCCGGCGCCTCGGTGAGGTTGCGATAGATCTCGAGGTCAGGGTGCGCCGGGTGCGCCGGATCGCGGCCGTTCTCGAGACAGCGGCTGACGACGGCGCGGATCTCGCGCATCACCGGCAGGTCGACCGCCAGCGGCTGGTCGAGACGCTCGAGCACGGCGACGCCCTTGCGACCCTTGAGGATCCTGCCGAGCAGGTCGGACGGGAACGGCCGGAACATCACGAGATCGACGACGCCGACCTTGATGCCGCGGGTGTCGCGCAGGTAGTCGGCGACGACCTCCGCCGAGGGCACGACGCTGCCCTGCCCGAGAATCAGATACTCGGCATCCTCGGTGCGGTAGCCCATGACCCGCGCATACGCCCTGCCGGTGAGCGCGCGGAACTCCTCGAACGCCCGGTCGGTGAGTCCCTGCACATGATCGAAGAAATAGGGCCGCTGCGAGGCGACGCTCTGCATGTAGGCGTCCTGGTTCTGCACCAGGCCGGCCATCACCGGATTGTCGACGTCCCACAGCAGCGGAATGCGCCGGCGGGTGTCGCCGTAGAGGATGCGCTGCGCCGGCGTCGGAGTCTCGATGATGTCCTCGGGGAGACCCAGGTATTCGGCGATGAGCTCGCGCTCCGGGACCTTGAACGATTCGATCAGGTGGGTGGTCAGGAAGCCGTCCTGGGCGATGATCCCGGGGTTCAGCGCCAGCTCGGCGATGCGGTGGGAGATGATGTTGAGATCTGCCGCCGACTGCACGTTCTTGGCGAACAGCTGGAAGAAGCCGGCATCGTCGACGCAGTGGTAGTCGTCGTGGCCGGCGTGCACGTTGAGGGTCGATTTGGTCATCGCCCGCGCGCCGACGTTGAGCACATAGGTGAGCCGCTTGCCGACCGCGGCGTAGAGCGACTCGTGCATGTAGGCGATGCCCTGGCCGGAGGAGAAATTGGCCGAGCGCAGGCCGGTCATCGAAAGGCCAGCGGTCACCGCTGCGGCGGCGTGCTCGCCTTCGGGCTCGACGAAGATCAGCGGCCGGCCGGAGATGTTGATGTGGCCGGCGGCGGCGGCCTCGGCCCAGTACTCGCCCATCTGGGTAGACGGGGTGATCGGATAGGCGCCCGCGGCGTCGCTCGACTCGCGTTCGCACTGGATCACCGCCGTGTTGCCGTCCATCGCCGCGCGCGTGCCCGGGTACTTCCACTTGCTGCGCGCCTCGATGGAGCCTGCTCTCGCGTCCAGCGCCTCTTTGATCGCCGACATCGGGTCCTCCCGTCGGAAACGGTCGCCTCGGTCGGCCCGCAGAAGGTGGCGGGCCGCGCTCCGTCCGAACGGTGTCAGCGTAGCCGCAAGGACCGTTTCGTCCCCCGCTCGCACGGGTGGGAGGAGCCCGGCGCGCGACCCCTCCAGCGGCGCGGCGCGCCGAGCGCCGCATTCGAGGCGGCTTCGGCGCTACTCGTAGACCATCCAGAGCGGGCCGGGAAAGAGGAACGAAAGCCCTTCGCGCAGGCGGTCGCGCCAGTTCTCCCAGTTGTGACCGTCGAACGCCTCGACGTAGCGCACATCCATGCCGGTCGACTGAAGGATCGGCACCAGCGAACGGTTCTCGTAGATCAACGATTCGTAGACGCCGCAGGAAAGGAAGACGCGCTCCGAGATCCGTCGCGGCGAGTCGCGGAAACCGTTGACGAACTCGACCACCGGTTCGAAGGCGGGGCCGCGCCGGCTCGGCCCGATATCGGTAAAGGCGAAGGATCCGGATTGCAGGAGGAGCCTCCCGAACTGGCCGGGATAGTGCGCTGCGGCCGAGAGTGCCGCCACTCCACCGAAGCTCGCCCCCATGAGCCCGCGACTGGCCGCCCCCTTTTGCAGCGGATAGCGTGCTTCGAGCGCCGGCACGAGCTCCTCGGCAAGGAAGCGGCTGTGATCGCCGTGCGCCGCATAGTCGCGCAGCCGCTGGCGCGACTGGGTGAGCGCGACGATCATCGGCGCGACCTCCAGGCGGTGGATCAGATTGTCGAGGACGGTCTTCAGCACCGAAAAGTGCAGGTAGTCGGAGCCGTCGTGCACGATGAGCAGCGGATAGCGCCGGCTGGTGCGGTAGCGCGCCGGCAGATAGATCTGGACCTCCTGGCTGCCGCCGAGTGCGTCCGAGGGCACACGCAGCTTCTCCAGGGCGCCGGGCCGCGCCTCCGGGTCGGGCGAGATCCAATCCGGCACCCGGTACTCGGCCCCCTGGCAGACCGAGTTCGCGCCGAACGGATCGTGCGCCAGTTGCGAGTTGAGCGGATCGCGGATCAGGCGGGAGACGTCTCCGCGCTGCACCTCGAGCTTGTACTCCACCCGCGAGCGCACCGGAATCTCCTGCGTCAGGTACCAGAGATCGCTCGCCAGCACCTGGGTGAACGGCTGCGCCGAAGGCAGGCCGAAGATCCAATGCTGCAGGAAGACCGCGTCCGCCTCGCCGCGATAGAGGAAGGTGACCGTGCGCCCTTCGACGATCGGCGCCGTGTGCCGGGCGAGAAAGGCGTCGATCTTCGCCGGGCCGAGGTCGCCTTCGGCCAGCAGCCGCGAGATGGCGAGGGTCACTCGGCCTCCAGCGGGGAGACCGTGCCGTCGGGCATCAGCCGGCTCATGCCGGCGCCGTTCTCCGGCGCAGAAGGCAGGTCGACGCGGCCGTTCCCGTCGAGCGCCATCCAGGCGCCGTCCGCCATCGCCACGCAGAGCGCCGGGGCGAAACGGCGCGCGAGCAGCGCGACGCGCCGCCGGTCGTCGAGCGCCAGCCGGCGGCGAGAGTGCGGGAAGAGCACCAGGCCGCGGGCCAGGCCGAGACCGCGCTCGAGCACCTCGGTGTTGCCGTAACCCTGCGGCGGCGAGTGGTGGAAGAGCACGATGCGCTCGGCGATCGCCATCGCACCCGCCGACCAGGCAAAGACCGCCTTGCCCGCCAGCTTGGTACCGAGATCGAAGAGCCGCAGCCGGTTCATCAGAATCGCGACGTGCCCGCCGGCGATCGCCAGGCCCTCGACTTTCTCGATCTGGCGCTCCATCTGCCGGGTGTGGCGCTCGATCGCCGGGCGCGTCGCCGGCCGGTAGTGGCGAACGAAGGCGGCGTGGACCTCGGTGACACGGGCGAGATGATGGTCATCGAGATCGCGGATCCCCTGCAGCGCCGACTCGCGCTCCGGCGCCAGGAGCTCCGGATCCCCGTGGCGCAGCTCGAGCTCGCGCAGCGCCGTCTGCGCGTAGCCCAGGCGCGAACGATAGATCTCCTGCAGCTCGCGCAGGCGCTCCTGGCGCTCGCGGTAGGCGGAAGCGAGCTCCGGATCGCGCGCAAAGGCGTCCTCGCCGCGAGCGTAGAGCATGAGGTTCATCGTGCGCTCGCCCAGGTGCTCGTGGAGCTCCAGATCTTCGGCCTCGCGCTCCTGCCAGCCGGCAGTCACCGAGGCGAGCCGGCCGGCGATGCCGGCGCGGGCGACCGCCTCACCCAACGTGGGCGAGAATCGTTGCGGTCCGAGGAGGGTGACGGTCGGCATGGGCTAGAATCCTATGGTCCCAACGGCTCGAGAGTCCATTCGCCTGGCGCGGAGGAGAGAACATGCACGTCATCTTCGTCGAACCGAAATTCCCGTTCAATCAACGCGAGTTCGTGCGCGGGTTGGCCGCCGTCGGAGCGCGCGTCACCGGCATCGGCGAGCGTCCCTGGGAGGCGATCGACGAGGAGCTGCGCAGCTGGATGGTGGGCTACGAACAGGTGCGCTCGGTGGTCCACGAGCCCTCGCTGCTCGAGGCGGTGCGGCGCGTGCAGGCGACCGCCTGGGTCGACCGCCTGGAAGCGACGGTCGAGGCGCACATCATGCCGGCCGCCAAGGTCCGCGAGGCGGCCGGCATCCCGGGCACGACCGTGCAGACCGCCTACCTCTGCCGCGACAAGCCGGCGATGAAGGAGGCGCTGCGCCAGGCAGACGTCTCCTGCGCCCAGTCGCGCGGCGTTTCGAGCCCGCAGGAGCTCAGGATGTTCGCCGCCGAGGTGGGCTATCCGATCATCCTCAAGCCGCGGGCCGGTGCCGGCGCTTCCGGGACGCAGCGGGTCGACAACGACCGCGAGCTCGAAAGCGCGATCGTCGACCAGGGGCTCGACCGCGGAGCATCGGTGGCGGCGGAGGAGTTCATCGAGGGCCACGAGGGCTTCTACGACACGATCTCGATCGGCGGCCGCGTCGTCCACGAGTTCATCTCGCACTACTACCCCAACGTCCTCGAGGCGATGCGTACGCGCTGGATCTCGCCCCAGATCGTCACCACCAACCGGGTCGACGCGCCGGGCTACAACGACCTGCGCCGCATGGGCCAGAAGGTCATCGATGCGCTGGGGATCACCACCTCGCCGACGCACATGGAGTGGTTCTTCGGCCCCAAGGGCCTCAAGTTCTCCGAGATCGGCTGCCGCCCTCCCGGCGTCGGCGTCTGGGATCTCTATGCTGCGGCCAACGACTTCGACATCTACCGCGAGTGGGCCATGGCCGTCGTGCACGGCCGTCCGGGGCAGCAGACCTCGCGGCGCTTCTCGGCCGGCATGATCGCCCTGCGGCCCAACCGCGACGGGCGGATCTCCGGCTACGAGGGCCTCGACCAGGTGTACCAGGCCTACGGCGACTGGATCATCGACTCGCATATGCCGCCCCCCGGCTCGCCGACCGGCGGTGTCGAGGGCGGCTATATGGCGAACGCCTGGATCCGCATGAAGCACCCCGACTACGACCAGCTGCGCCGCATGCTCGATCTCGCCGGCCGCACGATCAAAGTCCTGGCGCAGTAGACGGGCGGCCTGGGCGCGGGCTCCGATGACGACGCCGGCGACAGTCTTTCGCTGCACGATGCCGAGTCCCGTCGGCCCGCTGCTGCTTTGCGGCACCGCAACCGCCATCACAGCGATCTTCATGGCCACGCGCAAGCACCCGGAGGGCGTCCCTGCCGACACCCGGCCGGACGACGGCCCGTTCCGCGAGGCGCGTCGCCAGCTCGAGGCCTATTTCGAAGGCGAGCTGCGCGAGTTCACCCTCGAGCTCGCACCCGAAGGTACGCTCTTCCGCCAGAAGGTCTGGCGCGCGCTCCTCGACATCCCTTATGGGGCCACGGAGAGTTACGGCGCGCTCGCCCTCCGCATCGGCCTGCCGCAGGCGGCCCGCGCCGTCGGCCTCGCCAACGGCCGCAATCCGATCAGCATCGTCGTCCCCTGCCACCGGGTGATCGGCAAAAGCGGCGCGCTCGTCGGCTACGGCGGCGGCCTCGAGCGCAAGCAGTGGCTGCTCGCCCACGAGCAGCGCCACGCCGTCGGCGCGCAACAACTGCTGCCCGGCCTCTGAGTCGGCCGGTCACTGCGCCTCGCGCTCCGCCTCTGGCTAGCTGCGGAACTCGACTTCGCCCTCGATCTCGACCGGGATGCCGAACGGCAGTTCGGCCATGCCGACGGCGCTCCGGGCATGGGCGCCGACTTCGGGGCCGAAGAGCTCGAGGATGAGATCCGAGAAGCCGTTGATCACCGCCGGCTGGCGGTCGAAGCCGGGGGCCGAGTTCACCATGCCGAAGATCCGCCCCCAGGCGGTGATCCGGTCGAGATCGCCCAACGCCCGCTGCAGGCTGCCGAGGATGGCGAGGCCGGTGAGGCGCGCAGCGGAGTAACCCTGCTCCAGCGTGAGGTCGCGCCCGACCTTGCCGAGCGGCTGCGCCACCGTGCCATCTGCGGCGAGCGGACCGTGGCCCGAGATCAGCGCCCGGTTGCCGCGCAAGTGGACAAAGCGGAACGGCAGCGCAGCGCCCCCCGGCGGCACCAGCTGCGGCGGCAGCACCAGTCCCAAAGCGGCGAGCTTCGCCTCGATTCGCGCCATCGAATCCCTCCCCGAAAGTCGGCTGCATCCTATCCGCGCCCTCCAGCAGCTCGCGAACCTGGACCTGCCCTCGGGGGGGAGCGCCGGAAAACCCCGCGCCCGCCGGAACGTAGGTCAGAGGATGACTGCTCTGTATGCACT
>JAGOCP010000120.1 GCA_017998715.1 Thermoanaerobaculia bacterium
CTGGCGAGCCAGGCTGTCGTCTTCGACCGCGCCTCGGCGGTGGCCTCCTGGACGCGGCCCTCGGTGCCCTCGATCTGGACCGGCCTCTACCCTTCGGAGCACGGCCTGACCGACCTCATCGAGGGCGGCAAGGGGGTGCGCGGCGGCGTCCTGTCGGAGGAAGCCGTGACGGTCTCCGAGGCGATGCAGGCGGCCGGCTACCGTACCGCCTTGATCGGCAACCAGTTTCAGCTCTCGCCGCGCTTCGGCATGGCGCAGGGCTACGACCTCTACCAGAACAACGTCAAGTCGGCGCATGGCATGCGCGAGAGTCTTCTCGCCTGGCTCGACGAGGCGCCCGGGCAGCCGTTCTTCGCCTATCTGCACTATCTCGAGATCCACTGGCCCTATTGGCAGAAGGCCTCGACACGCGGCCGCTTCGGCTCGGACGCGATCTCGAGCAAGCTCGACGCCAGTCTCGACGACCTGCGGGCAGGGGTCGACTCAGGCGAGCTCGTGCTCGACGACGCTGACCGCAAGGAGATCGCCGCGCGCTACGCCGAAGCGCTCGCGGCGCTCGACAACGAGATCGGGACCCTCCTCGGCGAGCTCGAGAAGCGCGGCGTGCTCGACGAGACGCTGGTCGTCGTGATGGCAGACCACGGCGAAGAGCTGGGCGAGCGCGGCGGTATCGAGCACGGGCACACGCTCAAGGAAGAGCTCCTGCACGTGCCGTACATCTGGCGGCTGCCGGCATCGTGGCGGGGCAAGGGCCTGCGTCACGAAGCGGTGATGGTCGAGACGCGAACCCTCGCGCCCACGCTGATGGCACTCGTCGGTCAGCCGATCCCGACGGCGGTGAGCGCGCCGAGCCTGCTGCCGTGGCTCGCCGGTCCGCGGCCTGAGGAGCCGCCGTACAGGATTCTCGCCGCGGAATCGAACGGCATGTTCGAGGTTCGCGACGAGCGCTTCAAGCTGGTCGCGCGACCCTCGCAGCAGCGCTTCGAGCTTTTCGATCTCGAGACCGACCCCGGCGAGCGGGTCGACGTCGCCGCCGAAAACCCGGCCGAGCTCGAAGCGTTGCGCAGCGCCTTCCGCGCCTGGCGCGCGGGCCTGAAGCCGCTGCCGATGTCCTCGACCCAGCTCGACACCGAGACCGAGGTAGGTCTGCGCTCGCTGGGCTATATCCAGTAGGCGATTTTCCTCGACGGGGGGGCTTCCGCGCCGACTTACGGGTATGATTCCGGCATCAACCTGATGGCGGGAGAGCCCGGACGCAAGATGGCTTCGGCAAGGACGACAGAGGACGGCGTGGACGGCTTCACGTCACGCGAGGCGGCACGAATCAGCGGCGTGCCGTTCTTCACTGTCGACTACTGGGATCGATCGAAGTTCCTCAAACCCTCGATCGCGCGCTCGGCGGGACGCGGCCGCGGGCGCGGGCGCCTCTACTCTTACTCCGATATTCTGCGCCTGCGTATCGCGCGCGAGCTGCGCGAGCAGCACGTTTCGCTGCAGACGCTGCGCCACGTCGTCAAGCGCCTCGGCGAGATCTCGACGGGCCTCGACGCATCGCGCTACGTTTTCGTCGGCGAAAAGGTGGAGCTGGTGGCCGATTTCCCCGCGCTCAGCGAGATTCTTCGCACCAAGACCCGGACGTTCGGCTTTCTGCTCGATCTGTCGGAGATTCAGCGCGGCGTCGCCGAACGCGCCGTGAAGGTCCGTTCGCCGCGCGCCCCCGCGGGCTCTCGCCTGGCGCACGACTGAGCAGACCGGCGGCGCGGCCGCCCTGCGGAAGATCCCTTACCTCAGCTGCTTTCGACCCGACCGGTGCTCGCGTGGTGCAGCCCGAGCTCGAACTCGATCATGCCGGCGCGGAAGCGGTCCCCGGGGTGGACGTGGACGGCGTCGACGCGGCGTTCCCCGACCAGCACTCCGTTGGTCGACCCGAGGTCGACGAGGTAGATCTCGTCGTCGTCGAGCACCACGCGCAGGTGCTGCGTGGACATCGTCGGATCCTGGAAGGCGAGCGTGTTCGCCGTGGCGTCACGTCCGATGTCGACCGCGCGGTCGGGCGGCAGGCGGTAGGAGCGCGGCTCCCGCCCTGGCTCACGCACGGTGAGCACGACTTCGGCAGTGAGTACGAGGGTGCGCTCGATCGACTCGGAGAACGGCAGGCGCTGGAACTCGGCGGTCTCGTCGAGGGAGATCTCCATCAGACCCTGCGGGCGGACGGCCGGGCGCAGGCGAACGCGCGCGATCTGCACTTCGTCGATCGTCTGGGGGGCGGCGGAAAAAATCGCTGCGCCAGAGGGCACGGACGCCGTCCCCGGCGCCGTCCCGGGGGAGTTGCCGGTCGCTGTCCAGGTCGCCGGTGCTGCTGCTGCCGCCGCGACCGGCGCGTCGGGCCATTGGACGCCGGGTTGGGTGCCGCGTTCGAGCTCCTGACCGTCGCGCGACGTGCCGGCGCGACGCCGCGCCAGCAGGAAGCCCAGCACGACACCCAGGGCCGCGACGACGGCGCCGAGGAGTATCTGCCAGCGCGCCGCCTGCGCGCCGCCGGCCGGCGACAGCGCGGGCACCGGGGCGAGTCGCGCGGCGGCCTCTGCGGCCTTCGCCGCCACCTCGTCCGGCGTCGGTCCTTTGGGTTTGCGCGCTTCCTGCTCCGCGGCGACCTCCAGGCGCAGGGTCTCGATGCCGCTGCGCAACTTCGCCGGATCGAGCGCGGCCGAGCGGCCGGCGTAGAGGCCGCCGGTCAGCAGCGCCAACCGGCGCAACGTGCGCTCGTCGGCCCGGCCGGCGCCGACCGTCACCAGACGGACGCCGCGCTCGCTCGCGAGGCGGGCGGCGTCTTCGAGCGTCGTCGCCGAGTTTTCGTCCATGCCGTCGGAGAGCAGGACCAGCACGCCTCCCTCGGGCAGCGCGCGCACGCCCTCGATGAGTCCGTCGTTGAGGACGGTGTAGCGTCCGGAAGGGGTCAGCTGGTCGAGAGCCTCTGCGCCTCCCGGAGTGCCCGGGCGCGCCAGCCAGCGGACCTCGTCGTCGAAAACCAGGACACCCGGCGCCGCACCGGCCGGAAGCCCGGCGAGAACCTCTTTCGCGAGGGCGCTGGCCGCCTGGCTTTCGGCGGCGGAAAGAGAACGGCTAGAGTCGAGCGCCAGGACGACCGGGGCCTCCGCAGCGAGGGCCGGGGAGTCACTCGCGGCGATCGAAGCGGCGGCCGCGCCGGCGAGCGCCAGGGACAGCACTCGAACGAGGCCGAGGCTGCGGGAGCGAGAGTTCCTGCGCGACGCTTTCATGTTCGAACCTCCAGCCCCCGGAGCATAGACCTTGTGGCAGCCGCTCCCAAGCGCTCTGTCCGGTGCGCTTGCGAAGGTCGTGCCGGCGCCGCACAGCGCGTCGCGCCGCTCACCCGGGATTCGGGAAGGCCCCGGCGAGCGACTCCATGGAGATGGTGCCGCTCGAGCGGTTCTCGCCGGTGAGCGCCCGCCGGAGATAGCCGGCCTGGCCGAGATGGTGCGACAGGTGGCAGCTCAGGTGGTGGAGGAAGAGGCCCGTGGGCGGCCGGAGGCCGCCGAGGACGTCGGGGAAAGGCGCCTCCACGGCCTCTTCGGAGAGTCCCGGCAGGACGCTCGTCACGACCTCGAGAGTGCGCTCGATCTCGGCCAGCAGGTGGGCCGGCCAGCTCGCTGCCGGCCTCGTCACTCCCCGGTTCGAGCTCAGGGCGTGGGGATCTTCGAGATCTGAACGCTCACGATCTTCCACTGGCCGTCGCGCCTGGCGTAGATGTCGATGTAGCGGTAGCTCGAGGCGAACGGCTTCCCCTGGTACTTGCCGGTCATGTCGGTGCGGCCGGAAAGCAGCGCCACGTCGCTGGCCGCGCCCAGGAGGCGCACCTCGAACTCCTGCACCGTGTACGGGTCGATCGTGAGGTCCGGCGCGACCAGTCCCTCGACGAAGGCCGCCTTGCCGGCGACGTTGCCGTAGCCGTCGATGTTGCGGAAGTCGTCCGCCATGTTCGCGGCGATCGCCGCGCGATCTTTGCGCACGATCGCTTTGTCCCAGGCGTCGGCCTGGGCGGTGAGCTGTGCGACGACAGCGGCGTCCGGCGCGGAAGGGGGAGCGGCGGCGGCCGGTGCGGCGAGGAGAATCGAGAGGGCGGCGAGCGCGGCCGCAGGCGCGAATCGGGAGTCGCAAACACGGCGAGATCGGGAGGCGAGGTCGCAGAGCATTGCCGGAGTCTACGGGAGACGACCTCCCTCCGAGATCTCGCCGTTGGGGGGGACCGGCGGGTCTGCTCGCGCATTCGGCCGGGAGGCTCGGGTCCAGAACCTTCTGCGACCGGTCTTCGTAGATTCTCCAGTTCGAGGATCGAGCTCCTGACCGATCGATTTCCGTTCGATAGGCGAAATTGCCGACCGTGCGCTGTGCCGGGGCGGATCGTAAGTTCAAGAAAACGGATTGCAGGAGGCTTTTCGATGTTCCAGACCCGCTTGTCGCTCCCCGCTTTGGCGCTTTCCGGATCGGTCCTGCTCATCGGCTGCGGGGAGAAGGCTCCCGCCGTGACGAAGGAGGCGGTCGCCGCCGCTTCGCTCCCTTCGATCGACGAATCGAAGCTGCCGCCGTTTCTCCGTTTCTCCGTCGCCGATCTCGATCCGGCGGTCGATCCGTGCATCGCTTGGAGCGATCACGTGAACGCGAAGTGGCTGCAGGCGAACCCGATTCCGGCCGACCGCACGAGCTGGGGGCCGGGCGCGATGCTCGCCGAACGCTCGCTCGGCGTGCGGCGGCAGATCGCGGAGCGGGCCGCCGCGAGCGGGAGCGGGCAGGGCTTGGAGAAGATCCTCGGCGACTTCTGGGCGACGGGCATGGACGAGGCGGCGATCAACGCTCAGGGCCTGAAGCCGCTCGCGAGCCGGCTCGCCGAGGTCGACGGACTCACCGACACGGCCTCGATCGCCGCCTACCTCCGCACCGCGGCGGCGCGCGGCGAGGGGCAGGTCTTCGGCTTCGGGCCCGAAGCGGATTTCAAGAACTCGTCGATGACGATTGCTTTCGCTGCGCAGGGCGGTCTCGGCCTCCCGGACCGCGGCTACTACTTCGACGCCGACAAAGCCGAGCAACGGGCCGCCTACGAGGTCCATATCGCGAAGGTGCTCGAGCTCTCGGGTCTCGACCGAGCCTCCGCCGCGAGCCAGGCGAAGACGGTGCTGGCGTTCGAGACGCGGCTCGCGAAGGCATCGAAGTCGCGGCAGGAGCTGTCGAGGGACATCTCGCTTTACTACCACCCGGTCTCGCCCGCCGAGGCCGACAAGCTGACACCGAACTTCTCCTGGGTCGCCTTCTTCGAGTCCCAGGGGCTCGCCGTGCCGGAGATGTTCTCGCTCGCAGTTCCCGGCTTCCACGCCGAGGTCAGCCAGATGCTCGCCGATACGAGCGCCGGCGCGTGGAAGGCGTACCTGCGCTTCCACCTCGTCGATGACGCCTCGCCGTTCCTCTCCGATCCGTTCGTCCAGGAGAACTACGAGTTCTACGGCAAGAAGCTCCGTGGGCAGAAGGAGCTGGAGGCGCGCTGGAAGAGGGTTCTGGGCGCGATCGAGAACGGCGTCGGAGAGGCGATGGGGCAGAAGTACGTCGAGGTCGCCTTCCCGGCCGCGTCGAAGGCGCAGATGGAGGAGCTGGTCCGGAACCTCGGCGTCGCGCTCGAGGCGCGGATCGAGGGACTCGAATGGATGAGCGCGGAGACGAAGGCGAAGGCGCTCGCGAAGCTCGCCACGTTCGCCCCCAAGGTCGGTTATCCGGAGAAATGGCGCGACTACTCGACCCTCGCCACCGGACGATCGAGCTACCTCGAGAACGTGCTGGCGGGCATCGCCTTCAACCGCCGCTATGAGCTCTCGAAGATCGGCAAGCCGGTCGACAAGACGGAGTGGGGGATGACGCCGCAGACGGTGAACGCCTACTACAACCCGTTGCAGAACGAGATCGTCTTCCCGGCGGCGATCCTGCAGCCGCCGTTCTTCGATCCGCAGGCCGACCCGCCGATGAACTACGGAGCGATCGGAGCGGTCATCGGTCACGAGATGACGCACGGCTACGACGACCAGGGGAGCCGCTTCGCCGCCGACGGCAACTTCGAGAACTGGTGGAGCGAGGCCGATGCGAAGGGCTTCGCCGCGCGCACCGACAAGCTGGTCCAGCAGTTCGACGCCTACGAGGCGCTGCCGGGCCTGCACGTCAACGGCAAGCTCACGCTGGGAGAGAACATCGCCGACCTGGGGGGCCTCGCGACCGCCTTCGACGCGATGCGGATGGCGACCGCCGGCACGCCGGATCCGAAGATCGACGGCTTCACCCGGGAGCAGCGCTTCTTCCTCTCGAACGGCACCGCCTGGCGGACGCAGATGAACGACGACTCGATGAAGGTCATGGTCGCCTCGAATCCGCACGCGCCGCAGAAGTTCCGCGCCATCGGCGCGCCGTCGAACCTGCAGGCGTTCGCCGACGCCTTCTCCTGCAAGGAGGGCTCGCCGATGGTGCGCTCGGGCGAGAAGCGGGTGGTGATCTGGTGAGCATGACTGGACGGCGAGCCGACCAGCCTGAGCCTTCCCGTCGGCGTCTGGACGGGTCCGCGGTTCTCCCATCGCAGAGAGCGGAGACTGGCGCTACGCTCCAGGCACCATGAGCGTCAAGGCGGGCTGGTCGACACCGCTGCTGCACGTCACCGAAGTGGAGCGCTCGATCCGATTCTACGAGCGGCTCGGCTTCCAGGTCATCGACAGCGAAGGCGCGACAGGTTGCCTGGGCTGGGCGAGAATGCACACCGCGGACGGCAGTGCCATCATGCTCCTGCTGGCCGAACCGGAAGTCCACATCCGGCCGGAGGCGCAAGGCATCATGCTGGTGCTCTACACGCCCGAACTCGTCGCCTTGCGCGAGCAGCTCATCGCGGCAGGCGAGCGTCCGGGCGACATCGAGCATCCGCCATGGATGCCGAGCGGAACGATGATGCTGCGAGATCCGAGCGGCTATGCCGTGGGCGTCCATCAGTGGGGCGACCTCGAGCACAGAGTCTGGCTCGAACGCCTGGAGAAGAACCGCGCAGCGGGGGCGACGTAGCGCAGCGAGAGATCAGAGCGGGTGGCCGAAGCAGAGCCGGTAACCGTTCGGGTCCTCGATATCGAAGTCGCGGCAGCCGTACGCCTGGGAGCAGAGTCCGCGCACGATCTTGACCTCTTTCGCCGCGTACTCGGCGTGCAACGCATCGGCATCCTCGACCCATAGGTAGGCATCCCAGAGATCCCCCTCCGGATCGGCTACTCGGTTGGGCCGGGCTCCGCCCGGCGCGGGGAGCTCCTTGAGCATCACGATCGCCCCCGCTCGTTGCACCATGCAGAACGAAGGCGGCTCCCCCCACAACCGCTCGAACGAGAATCCGAGCTGGTCGCGATAGTGGGCCGCGGAGGCGGCGACATCGTCGACGATGAAGAGGGGGGCGACGGACCAGGAGCGGATCTTCGGTGTCGTCGTCATGGTGAGTGCGCCTCGAAGCCGAGTCGTTGGTACATCTGCTGGGCTTCGACCATGCTGGGGAGGATGTCGAGGACGGTCTCTTCGAAGCCGATCGCGCGCTCGGGCGAGAAGCGGGTAGTGATCGGGTGATCGTCATGGGGCGGTGACTCCAGACACCGTCCCGCTGCATTCTGGTTGTGGAAGCGCAGCGATGGGCACAGGCGATTAGGCCTGCGATCGTCCCTCTCAGCGGGCGGGTCGGCTGGCCGACCTGCCGGAAGCGGGCTCAAGCGAGGTCGTGGCGCCTTCTGGTGCTAAGAGCAAGCATGCCGACGAGCGCTGTCGCGCCGATCAGGAGGGCCGCTCCAAAGGCGCCGAGGGCTGGAATTTCCAAGACTGTCGAGATGCGCTCGGCAGCGCCGATATCCCAGGCCGCGGCGCCATCGTTGTTCCCATCCTGCGGACGCGGCGTGCCGGCAAAGTCCTTGCTTGGCGCGTCCTGGTTCGTTCCAGCGTCGATGGCGGCGGATCCGGCGACGAGGCGGAGCCGCTGGCCCGCTACGAATTCCGGATCGGCGCGCAGGTTTCCGTCGACTCCGGTCGGATCTGCGGTGCCGACGTAGTCCAGAGAATTGCCCCAGACGATGTTGTGGGTCCAGGTGTGCGAAGGAGCGGCGGTCTGAACTTCCAGTCCCACGTCGTTGTCTGCCAGGATGTTGTTTCGCAGGACGGCGCCGCCCGCCGCGAAGCCCAGCCAGATGGCTCGGCGATTGCCGACGAAGTTATTGTTCACGATGCGGTTCGGGCGAAAGTTTCCGTGCAAACCGACCGCCGTTGCGCGGTTGTCGAGAAAGAGATTGTTCTCAATCTCGACGACCCCGCCATTGACGACCTCCAACACGCTGAGCCCCGGGTTGGTCTCGCCTCGCGTCCATCCCCGGAAGATGTTTCCTCGAACCCTTCCCGCGGAATCGTTGAACGATAGAGCCGCTCGAAAGCGCTCGCCGGCGTCCGTGCCGTCGAACACATTGTCCTCGATGAGCGCACCCGGAAGGACGCCGACGACATTCCCTTCGACGTTCACCCATGCGGTGCTCTCGGGGGTGCTCGTCAGAGTGAATCCCCGCAACGTGCTGAAACTGCTGATCTGTATCCATGGATTCGATGGCACCGCCGAGGCGGGGCCCAGCAAGAACGTCTGCTGTGCTCCAGCGGTGCTCTCGAAAATCAGATCCTTCGCATAGGCCACAATTGCCTCGCGGTAAGAGCCAGGACCGATCTGAATCGTGTCGCCGTCATTGGCCGCCGCGACGGCGCTCGCAATCGTGGAGTAGTCCCCGGGAACGGTGAGGACCGCCGCCCGCGAGGGCGCAGCCGTGCCGACCAGGTACACCAATCCAAGAACGAGCTGTTTCATGAATCGCCCGCGACTCCCCATGACCGGTAGGATACACCTCGCATCCGCATCGCCGAATGCATCATGAGCTCGGAGGCGGGGGTCAGGAGTTCGGCAGGATAGAAGTTCTCGCTGGATGGGACCCGGGGGACCGAGGGCTTAGCGCGTCAGGCGGCGGCATGCGCGCTTTCGAGGTCGTCGCGGAAAAGGAACTTGGCGAAGAACCGGCGTGAGCGGATGCCGAAGCAGTTGCCATCCCGCCTGTCTCTCTCCTAGGGCACTACGAAGGTGCCGACGAAGGTGCCATCTCCCGTGACGGCGATCGCCGGGGCGCCGCAGCCGAGCGGCGCGGACGATCAGGAGTCGCTGCGCGCCACCTTGGCGGTCGGAAAGAAAACACGAATCGCGCCGAGGAAGGCGCGTGGATCTTCGGGCGTGACGACGACCTTCTGCCGCGGAAGTTCGAGCACGACCGCGCGCTCCGGAGCGGTGGCGAAGGCTCGATAGCGACCCAACCGGCGATTCGTGAAGCGTCCCGAGAAGGAGAACAGGCCGCCGTTTCCCGCGAGCCGTAGGGAGCGGCGCATCGCTTCAGGGTCTGCTGTTGCACCGATCAGGCCCGTCAGCGGAAGAACCGTCTGCCAGAGCAGGCGCCGAACTCGAAGCGCGTCCGTCGAGACGGAATACCCGCGCACCGTGAACAGCGCCGCGCCGATCCAGATGCCGAGAAGAACGGCGGCCACCGCCATGGAAGCCGGGTCCGGAAGAGTCAGGGAAAGGCTCCACGCGCAAGCGAGGAACAGTGCCGTCACGAATCCGGTGACCAACCTCAGGGATCTCGACCAAGGTGCGCGGAAAGTCGGGTCAAAGCTCATCGTATGCGCCTCCTCGGAGGTGCCTGCAAGCGGCGTTGCTCTGGCGCCATAGATCGTCGCGGCGGCTGAACTGAGCGGTCGGACGGAAGGCCATCAGCGCTGAGACTGCAGGAGTCGTAAGGCCTCGCCAATGGACCGCGCTTCAGGCAGTCTTGACTGAACGAACCATCCTGCAAGCACGAACAGCAGGCAGGTTGCAGCGAACGGAAGGGCTGTGCTTCGAAGGGCCGTAACCACCCAGGAACCGGTCGACTGACGCCGAAGTCGATGATAGAGACCACCAACGAGCGCAGTATCGACCAGCAGCTCGGCAAGAATGCTCGGCGCGATATAGACGGCCCACAAGGAAGCCAGCAAGGCGCCAACGAGCGCGGCCACTAGGAGCAGTGGAATTGCGGCCTCATCCAAGTCCAGTGAATCGAGCTCGGGTGCTGAGCTGCTCGGCGGCCTGGCCATGGAAGCCTGTACGCCTCGCGAACCGTCGAAGGATGCGCTTGCGCCACCACCGCCGAAGGCACCTCCTGCTCCGCTGAGGCCAGCCGAATCGGGAAGGGGCAACTCGAATGCTGCGTCGCTCAGGTCTGGGATGTCCCGAGAGTCGAGTTTCCGGCCGCGAAAGTGAAGCCAAAGGCGCAGGAGGCAGAAGAAGACCAGATAGGCCGCGACGAGCGCCAGCAGGTAGCGGAGCCACATGCGCTCGAGGCCAAGTCTGAGAAGAGTGAACGAGACGAGGAATCCCGACGCCCCCGTGAACGCGGTGATGAGCGCCATGTCCGCTCGAGGGGAACCTCGACGCTCGAGCGCGACTTGAAGCTTGCGTACGATCTCTGTTCGGTCTCGTCGCATCTT
>JAGOCP010000428.1 GCA_017998715.1 Thermoanaerobaculia bacterium
CCTGTCGCAACGCCGCCTCCGCCTCGGCCGTTCGACCGGCGCGCATCTCCAGTTTGCCGAGACTCGTCTGCAGGAACTCGCTCTGCGGATTCACCGCCGCTGCCGCGAGCAGCGTGCCGCGCGCCGCGGGGATGTCGCCCAGCCTCTCTTCGGCCTCCGCCAGCTGGCTGAGAAACGGCACGCTTTGCGGGCTCTTTCCGACGAGGCGGCGCAACAGAACCCGCGCTCCGGCGGCGTCGCCTTCCGCCAGCCGGCGCTTGGCGGCGTCGAAGTCGGCGAGCAGCAGGATCCCCTCCGCCGGATCGAGCGTGCCCCGCTTGGCGCTCGCCCCGGAGAGATAGCCGAGGCTCTCGAGCTGGCGGCGAAGCTCGTCGTCGGCGGGCGCTGCCGCCGGAGGCGCCAGGCGCTCCCGTCCGGCGAGCCGCACGAGCTCCTTGCGCAACGCCCGCACCCGGTCGGGCTCGTCGCGCAGGCGGTTCACGAGCTCCTGCGGATCCGTCGCCAGATCGTAGAGCGCCGGATGCGGCCCGGAGACGAACCGCCAGTTGCCTCGAGTGACCGCTGCAAGCGGGCTCCAGCCGAAGGTCGAGGCCGGGAACTCGGTCTCGTGGTAGGCCGCCTCCGGTGCGCTCGGCGCGACTCCGGCGAGGTCGAGCGCCGGGCCGCCGAGTGCGGTCGATTTCAGCCCAGCGAGCCCGGTGAGCGTCGCCGCGAGCCGACGGATGCTCACCGGCTCCGGGCGCGTCTTGCCGGCAGGCACAGGGCCTCCCGAAAGAAGCAGCGGCACGGCGAGCGTCGGCGTGTGCAGAAGGTAGCCGTGCTCGCTCTCGCCGTGCTCGCCGAAGCTCTCGCCGTGATCTCCGACGATCGCGACGATGCGCGTCCGGTCCGGGCGCAGCCCGTCGAGCAGCCGGCCGATCTCGCGATCCACCTTCTCGACCTCACTCCGGTAGCGGCTGGGGGCGTCGTCGCCGTCTCCATCGTAAGGGGCATGCGCGTCATAGAAATGCACCCAGAGGAAGAGCGGACGAGCTCCTACTCCGCCGGGGCGCGAAGTCGCAGCAGCGGCCGGAGTGGCCGCAGCGAGCGCGGCGTCCACCACCGCGGCGGCCGAACGCTCGGGGTAGCCGAACTCGCCGGTCCGCTCCGCCGCCATCCGGTCGTCGTAGAGATCGAATCCGCGGTCGAGGCCGAACCGGCGGTCGAGCACCCGCGAGCCGACGACCGCCACGGTCGCGTAACCGGCGCCGCGCAGCGCCTCGGCGAGCGTCGGAATGCTGGGCGCGAGCGCCCCCTGCCCGTTGTCGCGCAGACCGTGCTGGTTCGGGTCGAGACCGGTCAGCAGCGAAGCGTGCGCGGGCAGAGTGAGCGGCACCGGTGTCAGGGCTTGCGTGAAACGGAGGCCCGCGGCGGCGAGCGCGTCGAGACGCGGCGTCTTCGCCGCTCCGCCGTAGCAGCCCGGCAGGTCGGCGCGCAGGGTGTCGATCGTCACCAGCAGCAGGTCGGGCGCCGGCGTCGGGGCCGCGGCGAAAAGCGACGCGCCGCCCGGACCCAGAATCGCGAGCAAGAAAAATCCGGCGCCCCTCGCGAGGCGCCGGATCGTCCTGCCTTCCCTCTCCCGCGGGAGAGGGTCTCTCAGCTCAGGGGACGACAGAGCTCCAGGCAGAGGTGTTGCCGGCGTTGAAACCGTCGATGAAGACGATCGGCGAAATGCAGGTGTTGGATTGCGCATCCGCCGCCACGATATCGAAGTTGGTCAGCGTCAGGCCGTCCCAGCGGAAGCCGTCGCCAAAAACGAGCTCGTCGGTGCCGTAGCGGATTTCCAGCCTGCCGGCGATATTGGCCTGCGAAGCGAGAGCCGCCGACGACCAGTTGCTCGCCGCCCAGGTGTTCTGCAGACCCGCCCAGCCGACCTGGCCGGTGGTGCCGCAGACGCCGTTGACGCCGCTCGCCTGGTAGGGGCGGCCGCTCGACGGCACCAGTACCGTCCGCGCGCCGCTCGACGAATTGACCAGACCGATGTTCGCCCGATCCCACCACTGACCGTCGTTGGTCTCGGTCGAGAAGTTGGTCGACAGCGTCATGGTGGAAGTCGCCGAGAGCCGGAGGACCGGCGACTCGATGACGTCGCACTGGCTGTTGAGGTTCGTCGACGACTGCCAGAAGGAGTTGTTGTCGGGCGACGGGAAGTAGGTCCCCGTGTTGGTCCGGTTGAACGTGCCCGAGGTGACCGACCAGCCGTCGGCGTCGGCAGCGAAGCTCCAGGTCTTGGTCGCCTGGAACTGGAAGTCGCCCTCGGTGTCGCGCTGCACGGTCCCTTCGAAGACCTCGACGCCGCCGGCGAACTCGTTCGCCGTGACCTCGAGGCGGACCGTCACGACATCCCCCTGCGCCACTCCCTGCATCTGCATGGAGGCGGAGGCGTTCGCCGTCGAGCAAACCGCGAAGCTCGGCGAGATGACCGCGGGCAGCGGGGTGAAGACGGTGGTCGCCGGATGCGACGGCGAGCTCGCCGCCACGACCCGCAGGTTGGTGAGCGTCGTGGTGCCGGTGTTGGACACCGGCACCGTGACCGTGACCGTCTCGCAGTTGTCGAGGAACGGGTCGCCGTCGCCGCCGGGAGTGGTGATGGTGGCGAGACTGGGGATCAACGTGACGCCGCCGCCCGTGCCGGTCGGGGTCGCCGACGAGCAGGAGCTGGGGGTGCCGAAGCACTCGTCCGCCGAACCCATCGGGATGACCTGATAGGAGTACGGACGGCCGTTCTGCAGGCCACGGTCGCCGTAGGAGGTGGCGCCGGCACCGAGCTCCGCGATCAGGATCTTGCCGAAGTCGCACGAGAACACGCCGTCGGTGCGGTAGACGCGATAGCCCTGGGCGCCG
>JAGOCP010000429.1 GCA_017998715.1 Thermoanaerobaculia bacterium
GGCCACACCGGCGCGCCAGTCGAGGATGCCCGCCCGCTCGAGAGTGAATCCGAGGAGAGCCAGGACGACGACGAGCACAAGGCCCCACGGCAGGCGGCGGGCGGGCGACGACAGGCGCATGAACCGGTCACGGTACCAAGAGATGGCCCGGCGGACCAAACCCGGTGCAGCCGCTCCGGCCGACTCGAGCGCCTTCGAACCGCCGCACGGCGTGCTGGCTGGGCTGGCGCGGGGCGCCGTGACTATGGCTCCGCTGCCGGCGGTGCGACCGCCGCGCCGAACGTCACCTGGCCCGGGGCGACGAGGAGCTCACCCGGCACCGGTTCGCCGGCGAGCCGATAGACGGCGCGACTCGCGATCCGTTCCGCGGCGTCGCGAGAAAGGCCGGGATCGGCGCCTGACGGGAAGGTCACGGTCAACTCGAGATCGCGCCAGCCCACCTTGAGTATGCGGAGGCCGCCGCCCGCCCACCAGGCGAAGTCGCCGACGCCGAAGACCGCGGTCAGATCGCCGGCAGACAGTCGCCGCAGCATCGGCAGCGCGCCCTCGAGAGTGCGACGCAGGACCGCGGGACTCTCGTAGCGGCGAACATCGAGCGCAGCGTCGAGGACCGCTGCCGGACCGTGACCGTAAGCGCAGCGAGCGAACTTCGTTCCCGAGCTCGCGTCGAGCGGCCCGCTGAGCTGACCGATCTCGCGATCAGGCAGCTCGGCCTTCGCCTCCGAGGCCGGGAAGAGTGCGCAGGCGTCGAACGAATCCGGTGCGCGCGGGCCGGCGTACGGGACATCGTCCGACCCTGCGCCGCAGGCGACGATCAGAAGGGGGAGCCACAGGACGACCATGGACGGGCAGAGGAAGCGGTTTCGCACGCCGCACAATCTACCGGATCCCTCTCTGCCTGCGCAGTCTCGCCGGGTGCGACGGTCGTCCCTCGCTGCCCGGGGCGCAACCGTCAAGAAGTGCCGAACAGCGCCGCCACAGCGGAACCGTGCGCGGCGAGCAGGGCGTCGCGCTTGATCTTGAGCGTTGGCGTGAGGAGCTCCGGGTAGTCCGTCGGCGTGCCGGGGAGGACCAGGAGCTTCTTCGGCTTCTCGAAGTCGGAGAAGGCGGCGAGCGCCGCGCGCGCCCGCGGCAGGAGCGCGATGGCCGCGTCCTCGCCGGCCACGGCGAGCCGGGCAAGCTCCTCGCGGGCGACGAAGACGGCCGCCGCGACGAACGGCCGGCCCTCGCCGAACAGGACGGCGCCATGGAACGGCGCCGCCGCGGCGAGCGCCAGCTCGATCGGCTCCGGCGAGAGCTTCTTGCCGGTGGACAGCATGATCAGGCTCTTGCAGCGCCCCTCGATGTAGAGAAAGCCCCGTTCGTCGACCCGGCCGAGGTCGCCGGTACGGAAGAACCCGTCGTCGGTCCACGCCACGACTTCGTCCTCCGGCTCGAGAAAGCCGGTGAGCAGCAGCGGACCGCGCACTTGAAGCTCGCCGTCGGCGCCGAAGCGCACCTCGTGGTCGGCCGTGATCAGGCCGGCGCAGCTCTCCCGACGCGGGCCGGCGAGCAGGTTCGAGGAGATCATCCCCGCCGTCTCGCTCATCCCGTAGAGCTCGACCAGAGGAATGCCGAGGCTCTCGAAGAAACGGAAAAGCGCCGGCGGGACCGGCGCGCCGCCGGCGAAGAGTCCGCGCACGCGGCCGCCCAGCCTGGCGCGCAGCGCGCGGCCGACCAGCAGGTCGGCGAGACGGGTGCCGAGTCTGTCCCCGAAAGCGCGCGAACCGGCGAGACGATGCCGCGCGGCCGCGCCCAGGGCGCGTCGCACGACCGCTCGCAATGGCGCCGCGAGGCCGGCGATCTTCGCCTCGACGGCGTCGCGCATGCGCTCGTAGACCAGCGGCACGGAGAAGAAGTAGGTCGGAGCGAGCGCCAGGCCGGCGTCGAGCTCCTCGCGGCGCGCCACCATGATCAGCTCGTGCCCTTGCGCCAGGGCGAGGGTGAACTGCGCGTGGCCGGCGATATGTCCGAACGGGAGGAAGTGGAGGCCGACATCGCTTTCCGTCGTCGCCACGGAGACCTGGCCGGCGTCGAGCGCGTGCACCATCGCGCGCTGCGCCAGCCGCACTCCCTTCGAACGGCCGGTGGTGCCGCTGGTGAACAGAAGGAGAAAGGGATCGTCGTCGCCGACCGCCGCAGCCAGCGTCGCCAACTCCGCAGCGGCCAGGCCAGGCGCCTGCTCGCCGGTGGCTGCGGCGAGCGCCACGACCGCGAGTCCGCCCGGCAGGCCGACCGCCGCGATGGCCTCGCCAGCGATCACTGCAGCGAGCCCGGAGGCGACGAGCTCCGGCGCCACCGGCGCGAGCTTCTCCCACTGTGCGGCGGTCGACACCAGGATCACCCGCGGCCGCACGCGGCGTGCGATCGCGGCTACGGTCTCCGCCCCCAGGCTGGCGAAGAGCGCCGCCGGCTCGGCGCGCAAGAGCTGCGCGCCGAGCGCCACCATCTGCCACTCCGGTGAGTTCTCCGCCAGCAGCAGCACACGCTCTCCGGGCCCGACACCGACAGAGCGCAGGAACTGCGCCGCCCGGCCGACGCCGGCCGCGAAGGCGGCGCGAGAGAGCGTGCGCGGCGCTGCGGCGGAGAGACCGGCGACTGGAGGTGGCGCGAGGAAACGGAGAAACCGCCTCTCCGGCTGGCGCGCCGCCATGGCCACGAGCAGGCCCGGCAACGTCCGCGCGGCGAAGCGGCGGGGCAAGAGGCGAGGGAACGCTTCGGCGCCGTTGGTCATCCGCCGGCCATCGTACCTCCGCTCGCCCCGTCCAAACGGGGGTTGTCGCCGGCCTGATCGCCTTCCAGGACCACCTGTCGGCGGTCGCGCGCGACCGCCGAC
>JAGOCP010000430.1 GCA_017998715.1 Thermoanaerobaculia bacterium
GGAGCTCGCCGAGCCCGGCGCGCAAGGCGGCCGCCGCTTCGCTGCGCAAGGTGTCGGAGAATGCCGTGCGCAGGGCCGGCGAGGCAAAGGCGAGCCCCTCCCCCCAGGGACCCTCGCCGTCGACGAGGAGGCCGGCGGCGCGGAACGGTTCCTCCCACTGGCGTGGCAGGCTTTCGCTGCCGAGGGCGAGCGCGGCGGAGCGCAGCTCGCCGGCGGGAACCGGCGAATTGACCTGGGCCAGCAGGCGCAGGGGAAGCGCCGGGCCGAGCCGCATCGCTTCGGCCTCGGCGTGCGCGAGGTAGCGCCGGCTGGGCTGAAAGCGCGCCTCGGCGCCATCGGCCCCGCTGAAGAAGAACGAACCGAAGACCTGCCGCAGGCGGCGATCGCGGACCAGAAAGTGCAGCGCCTCCTCGAGCGCGAAGGGGTTCCCGCCGGCGCCGGCGGCGAGAGTCGCTGCGACTGCCTCCGGCAGCGACAAGCCACGAAAGAGCTGCGCGGCACAACGGCTCCAGGCCTCTCCGTCGAGCGGGCCCAGAGCGATCTCGGGCGTCGATGCGAGCGCCGCGGGCCAGTCGGTCGCCGGCCGCGCCAGAAGCACCAGGCGAATCTCGCTGCCGAGCCGCGGGTGCTTCTGGATCTCCTCGATCTCGGCCCAGATCTGCGGCGGGGCCTCTTCGAGGTGGTCGTAGACGATCCAGATCGGCCGCGCCGGCTCGGCGGCGAGCTCCGCAACGAGCGAGGATGCCGCCCCGGGCTGGAGGCGGAAGAGCGCCGCATTGCGCCAGATCGCCGGTTCGCCGGCGGCGCGCATCACCTCCCAGGCGAGCCGAGTCTTGCCGACCCCGAAGGCCCCGGTCAGGCGGACGATCGGCTCGGCGAGGCGCTCCGAGAGCTCCTCTTCGACCTCGGGCCGCGGCACCCACTTCGCTGCCCGTGAGAGCACCTCCGGGTTGCGCCAGGAGGGAATCGCCACGGCGCGCGGGTGAACTGCGGCGAGGGGAATCAGGCGGCCGCCGCCGAACGAGAGATTGCCACTCGGTTCGACCGCCCAGGAGCCCTCCAGATGATGGGCGGCGTGGGTGGTCAGGAGGACCTTTCCGGCTTCGAGCGCCGGACGCTTCTGCGCCAGCTCGTCGAGGAGTGTTTCGGCGAGCAAGGTGACCTGCTCTCCCACTGCCGCTGCGGCAGGGGTGATGAGGAGGCTGGGTGGCGTCGCGCTGGGGCCAACGTCGGCGAGCACCGCGCCGGCGAGAGCGACAGCCCGGTCGAAGATCGCCGCGTCGCCGGGGAGCGGCAGGACGAGCCATCTCGCTGGCCCGGCGGGAAAGACGCCAGTCGCCTTCTCGGCGATGCTCTGGAGGCGGGCCGTCGCCGACTTGTCCTTGTCCGTCCAGAGGTGGAGGAGCGCGGCCGGAAGGACGCGTTCGATCGGCTCTGGAGCTGGCATCGTTCGCATGATCCGAAACCTGAATCTACTACTTTCTGCGCCGGGATCCGGGGACGGCGCGCCGGCGCCTGCCCATCGGATTGACCGCCGACCGCCGCTCCAGTAGGGTGCCGCCCGTCTCTACCAGTTCGTCCATTCGACCGCCGGCGCCGCCGGCAGAAGGAAAGCCGCGCCATGGCGCATTCGGTCTCCGTAACCTCGAATCAGTCCTGGTTCTCGCGCCTGGCGCAGTCGGCCAAGAGCGTCCTCGTCGGGCTCGTCCTCTTCGTCGCCTCCTTTCCGCTGCTGTTCTGGAACGAGGGGCGGGCGGTGCGGACCGCGCGGAGTCTGGCGGAAGGGGCCGGCGCGGTGCGCAGCGTAGCGGCCGACGCGATCGACTCGGGGAACGAGGGCAAGCTCGTGCACGCGAGCGGCCCTGTCACCCTCGAGGGACCGGTGGTGGATGACGACCTCGGCGTCGAAGCGCAGGCGATCAAGCTGATTCGCAACGTCGAGATCTATCAGTGGAAGGAGAAGGAGAGCTCCGAGACGCAGAAGAAGCTGGGCGGCGGCAGCGAGACGGTGACGACCTACACCTACGACACCGTCTGGTCGGAGGAGCCGATCGATTCGTCCTCGTTCGAGCAAGAGGGCAGCCACCAGAACCATGGCGACCTGCCCTTCCTGTCGACGACCTTCACCGCCGAGGTGGTTCACTTGGGCGCCTTCGAGCTGTCGCCGGAGCAGATCGCCGAGCTCGACGAAACGGAGCCGCTGCGCGTCGATGCCCCGCCGACCGCCGACCTTTCCGGCGATCCGCGCGGCGCGCTGCGCCCGGCCGACGGGGGCTATTACCTGGGCGCCAATCCGCAGGCGCCCGAGGTAGGCGACGTCCGTATCCGCTTCGAGGTGGCGCGTCCGGCGACGTTGAGCGTCGTGGGCGTGCAGACCGGCAACAGCTTTGCCGCTTACCAGGCGGCTGCCGGCGATAGCGTCTTGCTCGTCGACGAGGGGACCCACACCGCCGCCGAGATGTTCCAGGCCGCCCAGGCGGCCAACAGTCTGCTCACCTGGGTTCTGCGCGTCGTCGGTTGGCTGCTGATGTTCCTCGGCCTGCTGCTGATCTTCAAGCCGATCGCAGTGTTCGGCGACGTGGTACCGATCGTCGGCAGCCTGCTCGGCGCGGGAATCGGGCTCTTCTCCTTCCTCCTGGCGAGCGGCCTCGCCCTGATCACCGTCGCCATCGCCTGGTTGGTCTACCGGCCGCTGCTCGGCCTCACGCTGCTCCT
Source organism: Thermoanaerobaculia bacterium (assembly GCA_017998715.1). Lineage (GTDB taxonomy): Bacteria > Acidobacteriota > Thermoanaerobaculia > Multivoradales > JAGPDF01 > JAGPDF01. The sequence continues at coordinate 2,716 of JAGOCP010000430.1, forward strand.
CCTCGCCGGCGCGGCGATCTACCTCCTCGTCCGCCGCAGCCGGCAGGCGACTCCGGCACCGGCCCCAACGACGCTGCCACCGCTACCCCCGCTACCGCCCAACTGAGGCGCGCCGGCGGGCGCGCGACCGAGCGCTCCGTCGCTCGACTGCGAGTGG
>JAGOCP010000121.1 GCA_017998715.1 Thermoanaerobaculia bacterium
TTCGAGATCACCGCCGCCGAGGCGGCGCTCCTGGTGCGCGAAGCCTGGCAGGACGTCGGTGCGGCGCCATTGGGCGGGCAAGGCGGCGGTGTTGCGCTGCTCTCGGTCACCGAGTCGCGCGGCCGGACGTTTCGCCGCATCGTCCTCGCCGGTCTGGCGCGCGACCGGTTCCCGCGCGCGGTGCGCGCCGATCCCTTTCTTCCCGATGGCCTGCGCCTGCGCCTGCGCGATCTGCTGCCCGATCTGCCGGTCAAGCGCGAAGGGCACGACGAGGAGCGGTTCCTCTTCGCGCAGTTGCTCGGCGCAGCGCCCGAGATCGATCTCTTCACGCCCAAAACCGACGAGGAGGGAAAGCCCCTTTCCGCCTCTTCCTTTCTCGACGAGCTGCGTCGGGCAGGAAGAATCGAGGCGGCGCTTCCCGCTCCCGAGCCGGAAAGGCTTTCGGCGCTCGATGCCGCCTGCCGGACAGCCCTCGCCGGCGAACCAGCCGCGCTCGGCGCGGCCCTCGAAGCCGCTTACCGCGAAGGCGCGGATCGCTTCTCGGTCGGTGAGCGCCCGCCTGGCGCGCCCGGAGCGGATGCCGCGCCGGGCGCTGTCCGTGGCGACGACACGGCAGGGCGGTGGACCGCGAGCCACCTCGCGCTCCTCGCCGAAGTCGGCGCCGATCCCTCGGCCCCCCGGGCTGCGGCTCTCGGACCCTTTTTCGGCTTCGTCGGCGGACGAGTCGGAGCACCCTCGACGACGACCGCGAAAACGACTTCGCCCGCCGCCGCAACCGGCGCATCGCAGCTCGACCCGCGACGGATCTCGCCGGCGGTCACGACGCTGCAGGGGGTTGCTGGATGCGGCTGGCGGACCTTTCTCGGCAAGGTGCTCCGTCTGGCGGCACCGCTCGCGGGGGAGGACGAGATTCCTCAGCTTCCCTCTCGCCTGACAGGCACGGTCGTGCATGCCGTGCTGGAGCGCATGGCGCCGCCGGCGCTGCGCGACCTCCGTACCCTCGACGCGGCGATGGCCCACGCCGATGTCGACGTGCGCTGGCCGGAGGCGACGCTCCTCCATCAGCTGATCGCGACGGCGGCCCGCGAGGCGCTCACCGAGGAGGGCCTCGATCCCGAGCTCTTCGCGCTGCCCCTCGAGCTCGCCGCGGCCCAGGCTCTCGCTGTTGTCGAAGATTGCGATTGGGCGGGCGGCAGCCGGCGCCTTCTCGGGCTCGAGGTCGGAGGCGAGGCCGAGCTCGATCTGCCGTCCGGCGCGCGCCGCTTGACCTTTCGCGCCGACCGCATCGAACGGATGGGCGAGGCCCTCGTGCTCACCGACTACAAGACCGGCAAGACCGTCGTCTCCGCCGCAGCGAAGGCGGATACCCGCGAGCGCCACCTCGAGCAGGCGCTCGCCGAGGGCGAGTGGCTCCAGCTCCCGGCCTACGCTCGCGCGCGAGCGGCGCAGCCGGTCGAAGGGCGGCTGCTCTTCCTCGCCGAGGATCTGGCGGACGACTGCCGCGACGTGCGGCTCGAAGCGCCCGCCGCCGGATCGCTCGCCGAGGCGCGGGAGCATCGGGTCTGGCAGACCCTCTTCGACGCCTGGGAGAGCGGTTCCTTCCTGCCCCGCCTCCTCGACCAGACCCTCGAGGAGTCGTTCGAAGGCTGCGCCTACTGCGAGGTCCGCGCTGCCTGCGTGCAGGGGGACACCGGCGCTCGCCTGCGACTCGAGCGCTGGGCCCGCGCGCGGCTCGAAGGTGCCCCACCGGCTGGGCCCGAGAGCACCGCTCCCGGGCCCTCCGAAAGCCTGGAGGAGAAGGCCTGGCGGCTCTTCGCGCTCAAGGTGCCGCGTCCGCATGCCGCGGGTTCGGAGGATTCGTGAGCGCTTCGCCGACGGTGCCAACACCGCTCGCCGATCAGGCGGCGCGGGATCTCGCGGTCAGCGAGTTCGAGCGGGCGGTGGCGCTCGAAGCCGGCGCCGGGACCGGCAAGACCCGCTCGCTCGTCGCCCGACTCGCGACCTGGCTGCTCGGGCCCGGATGGGCGGTCGCCGCGGCCGAGCTCGAGGCGCGCCGAGAGGCGGACGGCGGTGGGCCGGTGGAACCGTCCGACGTCGCCGCCCGCGTCGCCGAAGGGGCGGTCGCGATCACCTTCACCGAGGCCGCCGCCGCCGAGATGTCGCGGCGGCTCGGCGAGCTGCTCGCCGACCTCGCGGGCGGGAGAACGGCCGAGGATCTCACTCCCCTCCCCGCCCCCCTCGAGAGCATCACGGTCGGCGATCTCGGCGCCCGCGCCGATCGCCTCGCCGCCAACCTCTCCCGACTGCGCCTGCAGACCATCCACGGCTTCTGCCATCGCCTGCTCGCAGATCATCCCTTCGAGGCCGGTCTCCACCCGACCCTGGCGGTGGATGCCGAAGGCGAGGAGCTCGCCTCGGCCGCGAGCGAGGTTCTCATCGAGCGCCTGCGCCTGCGGCAGCCGCAGCTCCTGGCCCTGGTGCGCGAAGGGGTATCGCCCTCCGAGCTGCACGAGGCACTTATCCGGCTGGTGAGCGGCGGCGCGCGCAAGGAGGATTTCGCGACCGATCCGTTCGACGATGCGACGTGCGCCGCGATCCTCGCGCGCCTTGCGGTGCCGCTCGGCGTCTACCTGCGCGAGCTCGTGCCGCTCGCCGCCGCGGCGGCGAAACAGGTGCGCACGCTCCCCCCCGCGCGCGACGCGCTCCTCCACCTCGAAGTCGAGCTTCGCGGCGGCAGCGGCGACCGGACGGGACTCGAGAGTCTTGCCGCCCTCGCCCGCGACACGAGCGGCGAGTGGCAGAAGATCCTCTCTCGCTACGGCAAGGAGGGTCTCAACAAGACCGAAGAGAAGATTCTCGGCCCGGCAGGAGAGGCCTACCTCGAGCGCGCGAAGGAAGCGCGAGAGGCCCTGGAAGAGCTGCTCGCCTTCGACCTGCGCCGCTTCGAGCTCGCCCGCCAGGCGTTCGCGCCCCTCGTCGAGCAGGTGCGCTACCGATTGGATCGCGCGGGAGTGCTGACCTTCGACGACCTGCTCGACCGGGCGAGCGAGCTCTTGCAGCGCAGCACACCTGTGCGCCGGAGTTTGCGACGGGAGATCCGCCAGCTCCTGGTGGACGAGTTCCAGGACACCGATCGCCGGCAGTGCGAGCTGCTCGCGGCGCTGGCTCTCGGCGAAGAGAAGGAAGACGGGGGCGTAGGGCCGCGACCGGGGCTGTTCATCGTCGGCGATCCGAAGCAGTCGATTTACGCCTGGCGCAAGGCCGACCTCGCCTCCTACGAAGGCTTCCTCGCCCGCATGCAGGCGGCGGGCGGGACGAGCGCGCGGCTGTCGGTCAATTTCCGCTCGGTGCCGGCGGTGCTCGACGAAGTCGCCCGAGCGATCGCACCGGTAATGGTCGCCGAGGCCGGAGTGCAGCCGCGTTTCGAGCCGCTCCTGCCCGGTCCGAAACTCGCCGGCGCTGGCGGCTTCCGGCTGCACGATCGCCATCCGGTCGAGCATTGGCTCTCCTGGGACCCGACCGACTTCGCGAACGGCGCGCCCACCAAGGCGGCGCGGGCAAACTCCGTCGAAGCGGCGGCTATCGCCGGCGACATCCGCGAGCTCCACGACGCCGCGGGACAGCCCTGGAGCGCCTTTGCCATCCTGCTGCGCGCGCGCAAGTCGCTCGAGGTCTACCTCGAGGCGCTGCGCCGCGCCGGCGTGCCCTACGCGGTGCAGCGCGACCGCTCCTACTACCGCCGCCGCGAAGTCATCGATCTCGCCTGCGCGGTGCGCGCCATCCTGGATCCCGCCGACCTGCTGGCGTTGGTCGCCTTCTTGCGCAGCCCTTTGGTTGGCGTGCCGGACGCGGCGTGGATCCCCCTTTGGCGCGGCGGATTCGCTGCCGCCATGGTCGAGCTCGAACGTCCCGAGGGTATCGCTGCCGCCGAGCGGGCGATCGCCGCCGCCGAAGAAGCGATGACCTCACAATCCCCGCCGACGATCCCCGGGCTCGACGCGCTCCGGGGTTGGCCCCTGGCGCTCACCGAAGCTGTCCGCACCGTCGCTTGCCTGCGCGCGGAGTTTCGCGCGCTGCCGATCGCTGGCTGGATCGAACGCCTGCGTGCCTGGCTGCTGCCGGAGCCGCTCGCCGCGGCGCGGTTCCTCGGCCGTTTCGGCCTGGCGAACGTCGAGCGGCTTCTCACCCGTCTCGAGCGTGAGCTGGGCGAGGAGAGCGACCCGCACCGGGCGCTTTCGCGCCTGCAGCGCGCCGTCGAGGAGGAGAAGGACGCCGAGGACGCTAGGCCCCCCGACGTCTCGAGCGACGCGGTGGCGGTCATGACGATCCACACCGCGAAGGGCCTCGAGTACGACCAGGTCTATCTGGCGCAGATTCACCGCGGGAACCGGCCCGACCGCTCGGCCATCGCCGAAGGTGCGTCGGAGATCGTCGAAGGCGTCGCGGGCGGCCATCGCAACGAGCTCCTCTTGCTCGGCGCACCCTCTCCGGGGTTCCTCGTCGTCGATCGCCTGCGCCGGAGATCCCGCCAGGCCGAGGCCGTCCGGCTGCTCTATGTCGCGCTGACCCGCGCCAAGGAGCGGTTGGTCATCTGCGGCAACTGGAATCCGCTTCCCAGAGCCTTTGAGCCCGGACGTGCGAAGACCTGGGTCGACCTCCTGGCAGAGCGCCCTCCCGGCAACCTCCTCGACCTCGGAGTCAACCCCGAAGTGTCGGACGCCGCCGGCGTGCCGTGGCGACTGGCGGCCCGACCGCGTGACTCGGGGCCGGCGCTGGCAGCGATCCCGCGCTCGAATCAGCGCGCCGCGGCCATCGCAGACATCGTGCCGCCGAACCCCTTCCGTGTCGTCGGAGTCGCATCGGAGACGCGCCGCCGCGCGCGGCAACGGGCCGATCGTCAGCGCCTCGAACGGGTCGCCGGAGGCGTCAACACGCTGGCACCTCCGTTCGAGACCAGCGCCCTGACCGGGGACGAGCCTTCGCGTTCGCTGGCGCTGGCCACGGGAGTCGCCTCGCACCGTGCCCTCGAGCTCGAGGCGCTGGCCGAGAGCGCCCCGGACTCCTGGCGCAGCGCGACCGAGACTGCATTTCTGGGCGAGCTGCCCGGCGCTACCGCTGGCGAACGCTCCCGCCTGCAGGACGGACTCGAGCTCCTCACCCGTAAGGCGCTCTTCGCCCGCCTGCGCGCGCTGCGGCCACACGTTCTGGCGCGCGAGCTGCCGCTTCTCGCGGGCGTTCCCGACGAGGCCGAAGGGAGTGGCCATAGGGCGCTCGACGGCGTCGTCGGCACGCTCGATCTGCTCTACCGCGATCCGGATAGCGGCGAGATCGTCGTCGCCGACTTCAAGACCGACGAGATCCCGGCCGACGCCATGGCCGAGACCGTCGCCGCCAAGGTCGCGCGTTACCGCCCGCAGCTCGAGCTCTACGGCCGCGCGGTCGAAGCTGCCCTCTCCCTCGACCGCCCGCCGCGCCTGGAGCTCTGGCTGCTCGGGGTGGATCGGATCGAACTCGTCGGCTGACGAGTTCTAGCTCGGACCGAACTCGTCAGCTGACGAGTTCTTGCGTCAACTTCGCGAAGTCGCGCGCGTTGACCGCCGGCGGCGGGAGCCTGTAGCCTGCCGCGGAAAGCGAGGCCAGCCTTGACCGTCACCTACTCGAGCTATCTCCATCTCGACGAGCTTCTCGCCGCCCAGCAGCCCCTGTCGGACGGCCCGGAGCACGACGAGATGCTGTTCATCGTCATCCACCAGGTCTACGAGCTCTGGTTCAAGCAGTTGCTGCACGAGATCTCCCATCTCGCTGGCGCTCTCGACCGCGACGACCTGCCGCGGGTCTACGCCACCCTGAAGCGATTCCTGACGATCCTCAAGGTGCAGGTGGCGCAGATCGACATCCTGGAGACGATGTCGCCGATCTCCTTTCTCTCGTTTCGCGCCCGGCTCGACACCGCCTCCGGCTTCCAGTCGCCGCAGTTCCGCGAGCTCGAGTTCGTGCTCGGCCGGCGCAGCGCCCGGATGATCGCGCACCACGCCGGAACTCCAGCCGCCGAGCGACTCGCCGCTCGCCTGGCCGAGCCCAGCCTGTGGGACACCTTCGTCCTCTTTCTCGCCCGCCACGGCTACGACGTGCCGGCGGAGATCCTGCAGCGCGATCGCTCGCAGCCCAATCCCGCCTCGCCGGAGCTGCAGGAGCGCTTGATCGAGATCTATCGCACGCGCCCCGACCTGGCGCAGATCTGCGAACGCCTGGTCGATCTCGACGAGGGGATCCAGGAGTGGCGCTACCGCCACGTCAAGATGGTCGAACGCACCATCGGCACCAAACCGGGGACGGGCGGCTCGAGCGGTGTCGAGTACCTGCGCGCCACCCTGTTCCAGCCGCTCTTCCCGGATCTCTGGGCCATTCGGGCCGCTCTCTGATGCCCGGTCCGCGCCTCGCCGACCTGCGTCGCTCGCCCAACGCGCTGGCGCGGCACTACCTTAGCTTTCGCGTTTCCGAGCGCCTGTTGCTCTCCGGACACTCACACCAGGCCTGGCCGGATGTGGCGCGAGAGGGTGTCCTCGCAGCGTTCGACGACGCCGCGCGCGCGGTGGACGAGAAATGGGAGCTCGCCCTCGCGCAGGCCGAGCGGGTGCGCGAGGGATTCCGGGCGCTGCTCGACGATCCCGGCGGCGAGATCGCCCTCGGCGCAAGCACCCACGAGCTCATCGTCCGCTGGCTCTCGGCGCTGCCACTGGCAGCGAAACCGCGCCTGGTCACGACCGATGGTGAGTTCCACACCCTGCGCCGCCAGATGGCACGCCTCTCCGAGGCCGGCCTCGAAGTGGTGCGCGTCGCCGCGGCGCCGGTCGAGACGCTTGCCGAGCGCCTGGCGGGCGAGATCGACGAACGCACGGCTGCCGTTCTCACTTCGGCCGTCTTCTTCGAGACGGCGCGCATCGTGCCGCATCTGGATGAGCTCGCCGCCGCCTGCGAGCAGCGCGGGACGCCGCTCCTCGTCGATGCCTACCATGCTCTCGGCGCGATTCCGTTTTCGCTGCGAGGCCTTGGCCTGGAGTCGGCCCTGGTGACCGGCGGCGGCTACAAGTACCTGCAGCTCGGCGAGGGTAACTGCTTCCTCCGCCTGCCGCGCGGCCTCGAGCTGCGGCCGGTCGTCACCGGCTGGTTCGCAGAGTTCTGGACCAAGAGCGGCACGAAGGATCAGGACCGCGTCGAGTACGGCGGGGGCGCCGCGGCGCTCGCCGGCTCGACCTACGACCCGACCAGTCACTATCGCGCCGCTCGCGTCTTCGACTTCTTCGCCGAGCAGGGACTGACTCCGGCCTTTCTGCGCGAGGTTTCGCAGCACCAGGTCGGGCTGCTGGCGCGCTGCTTCGATGCTCTCGAGCTGCCCTCGACCTTGATTCGCCGGGATAGCTCGACGCCGCTCGATGGGCTCGCCGGATTTCTCGCTCTCGACTCTCCTGTCGCGCAAGCCCTGAGCGAAAAGCTGCTGGTCAAGGGAGTGCTGAGCGATGCGCGCGGTCGGTCCCTGCGGCTCGGGCCGGCGCCTTATCTTGGTGATGACCAGCTGGTGCGAACGATCGACTTGCTGGGCGAGACCGCGCGCGAGCTCACCTAGACTCGCCTCTTACCAGCGGGCGCTGGCGCCGCCGCCGCCGAACGAGCCGCCACCGCCACCGAAACCGCCGCCGCCGAATCCACCCCCGCCGAATCCTCCGCCACCGCCAAAGCCGCCGCCGCCGAAACCGCCGCTGCCGCCCGTCCAGTTGCTGCCGCGGCCGCCGCGATTGCGCGCGCCGCTGATCAGAATCAGCAACACGATGATGACGATGAAGAAGATGAAGCCGCCGCCCTTCTGCCCCGGACGCGCCGCCGGCCGAGCGTCCGCGGTGTACTCCCCCTGGATGGCGGCGAGGATCGCGTCGGCAGCTGCCGTGAATCCGCCGTCGTAGTCGCCGTTGCGCAGGTAAGGGATCAGCGTGTCCTGCAGGATGTGCTTCGATTCGAGGTCGGTAAGCGCCCCCTCCAGGCCGTATCCGACCTCGAGACGCAAAGCGCGGTCGGCGACGAAGAGAAAGAGCACCACGCCGTCGTCCTGCTTGGCGCGCCCGACCCGCCAGGCCTCGGCGACGCGCTGTGTGTAGTCTTCGAGGACCTCGTCCTGCGGCAGATTGGGGAAGATCGCGATCAGCACTTGCGAACCCTGCGCCTTCTCGAAGGCCTCGAGCTTGCTGTCGATCGCCGCCGCGGCACCAGGCGAGAGCACGCTCGCGCGATCGGTCACCCACCGCACCGGCTTGTCCGGTACCGGGCCAGCGGCAAAGCCAGCGGCCGCCGTGCCGGCGGCGAGCGCCAACACGACGGCGCACAGCGCCCACGTTCCCCGGAGTACCGAGACGCGCGGGCGCTCGCGGAGCAGCCGCCAGCCGAGGGACTTCGTCAAGGGCGCTAGAACTCGACCTTGGGAGCGGTCGCGGCGCCGGCCTGAGCAGCGAAGTACGGCCGCGCCGTGAAGTGCCAGCCGAGGATGCGGGCGAAGAGGTTGGTGGGGAACTTCGCCAGGCGGGTGTTGTACTCCTGCGCGACCTCGTTGAAGCGCTTGCGCTCGACGGTGATCCGGTTCTCGGTCCCCTCGAGCTGGGTCATCAGATCGCTGAAGGCGGCGGTCGACTTCAGGTCGGGATACTTCTCCACCACCACCATCAGGCGCGACAGGGCCGAGGAGAGCCCGTCCTGGGCCTGCTGGAACTGGGCGAACTTGTCGGGGTTGTTGAGGATCTCCTGGGTCGCCTGCCCACTGATCTGGCCGACCCGGCTGCGCGCCTCGACGACGGCGGTCAGCGTTTCCTGTTCGAAGGCGGCCGATCCCTTCACCGTCGCCACCAGGTTCGGGATCAGGTCGGCGCGCCGCTGGTAGGTGTTCTCCACCTGGGCCCAGGCGGCGGAGACCGCCTGCTCACTGCCGACGAGTCCGTTGTACTGGCCGACGCCGACGAAACCGAGCAGCACCAGCAGTCCGACGAGCGCGAGTCCACATCCGATGGTCTTGGTCATCACTTCCTCCTGAACGCGAAAAACGATAGCACTAACCGGCGCCAGCGCCGGGAGACCGGCCGGCCAATCGCGGTCCGCCGCCGGTCAACGGCGCCGGGCGAAATCGACGAAGCTGAACGGGTAAGGATGCCCTTCGGCGACGGTGTGATCCTCGCGCGCGACCAGCTCGAAGCGCGACTCGTCCCAGTCCGGAAACCAGGTGTCGCCGGCGAACGTCTGGTGGATGCGGGTGAGGTAAATCCGATCGATGCGGTCCTCGGCGAGCGCCAGGCGAAAGATCTCCGCGCCGCCGCCGACGAACGGTTCGGGGTCGCCGGCCCCAATGGCGATCTCCAGGGCCTCGCCTACGGTGGCTGCCTGCAGCACGTCCGCCGGCAGGCCCGGGCGGCGAGTCACGACGACGGGAATGCGCCCCGGCAAGGGGGCGTCGAGGGTGTCCCAGGTGCGCCGGCCGAGAATCAGATGGTGCCCGAGCGTCAGCCGCTTGAAACGTTTGAGGTCGGCCGGAAGCCTCCAGGGCAGCCCCCCTTCCCGCCCCAGCGCTCCGTTCTCGGCGACGGCGGCGATGAGCGCCACCGGCGGACCGGGTCGCCCACTCATACCGAGATCGGCGCCTTGATCGCCGGATGCGGGTCGTAGCCTTCGATCGTCACGTCCTCGAAGCGAAAGTCGAAGATCGAACGCACCGCCGGATTGAGATGCAGGCGCGGCAAGGCGCGCGGTTCTCGCGCCAGCTGCTCGCGCGCCTGCTCGAGGTGATTGAGATAAAGGTGCGCGTCACCGAGCGTGTGCACGAAGGCTCCCGGGCGCAGGCCGGTCACCTGCGCGACCATCGCCGTCAGCAGGGCGTAGGAGGCGATATTGAACGGCACGCCGAGAAAGACGTCCGCGCTGCGCTGGTAGAGCTGGCAGGAGAGCTCCCCCCGCGCGACCCAGAACTGGAACAGCGCGTGGCACGGCGGCAGCGCCATGCGGTCGATCTCCGCCGGATTCCAGGCGGAGACGATGTGGCGGCGCGACTCGGGGTTCGCCACCAGGCCCTCGACGAGGCGGGCGATCTGGTCGATCTCGCCGCCGTCGCGCGCCGGCCAGGCGCGCCATTGATGGCCGTAGACCGGGCCGAGCTCGCCTGCCGGGTCGGCCCACTCGTCCCAGATGGTGACGCCGTGGTCGCGCAGATAAGCGACGTTCGTGCTGCCGGAGAGGAACCAGACGAGCTCGTGCACGATCGACTTCAGGTGGAGCTTCTTCGTCGTCACCAGCGGAAAGCCGGCGGAGAGATCGAAGCGCATCTGGTGGCCGAAGATGGAGCGTGTCCCGGTGCCGGTCCGGTCAGCTTTCTCGACGCCGTGGTCGAGGATCTGCGTCAGGAGGTCGAGGTAGGGTCGCAACTTCCGCACAGTCTAGCGAACCGCCCGCGGTTTGCGGCAGTCCGCGCGCGGCTGGGTGAAGGCTGCCAGATTGCGGAGGTTCGCCGCGTCTTTACACTGCAATGCTGGCC
>JAGOCP010000431.1 GCA_017998715.1 Thermoanaerobaculia bacterium
CGATTCGACGCCACCCCCATGGTGCGGAATCCGCTCCGGCCGACGAGCTCGGCGATCGTCGACAGCGACTGCGGCAACATCGACTGCCTTACCGCCTTGTTGTCGACGATCTCGCCGGAGACTACGCCGTGGGTCATCGGCGGCACGCCGGTGAAGATCGACGCCATCGTCGGCGGCGTCCAGGAGCTCGTCGCATAGGCGCGCTCGAACACCACGCCTTCACTCGCCAGGCGATCGAGAAACGGCGTCGTCGGGAAGCGATAGCCGTCGAACGACACCCGGTCGGCGCGCAGCGTGTCGACGGTCACGAGGACGATCGCCGCAGGCCGGGCGGCCGCAGCGGGAACCGTCGCTGCGCCCGGGGCCGGCGTCGATGCCCGCGGCACCGCCGGAGTCGCGACGGCGAACAGACATCCGATCGCGCCAACCGGCAGCCACATCTTCGCCAGGGTGCTCACGGCCGTCGATTCTCCCCCGCCGCGGCGTCGGCTGTCGACGCCGCGAGCTCCCGTCTGGCTGCCGCTCCGACGTCGCTCGCCGGCGCCTCGCGCACCAGCGCCTCGAACTCCGCCCGGCCTTCGGACACCCGCCCGGCCAACGCCAGGAGCTTGGCCCGATTGAAGCGCGCCCGCGCCGCCAGCGGATCGATCTCCAGCGACTTCTCGACCGCCGCCAGCGACCCGCGCGCGTCGCCCCGCGCGAGCCGCAGCGTCGCGATGTGATTCCAGATCCGCGCATCGAGAGCATCGCCGCGCAGCGTCGCCGTGAAGAGCGCCTCGGCCTCGTCGAATCGCCGCTCTCCGGAATACAGGCCGGAGAGTGTCTCGACGGCGCGAAGGTCGCGTGGCCGCAGCCCGAGATAGCGCAGATAGGCCGCGACCGCCGCCTCCCGATCACCTTCGACGCGTTCGATCTCGGCGATGTTCAACCACGGATCGGGGTAGCTCGGCAGCCGCTCCGAGAGCTCGGAGACCACTGCGAGAGCCTCCGCGGTGCGGCCGTTCGAGCGCAGCAGGAAGGCGAGGTTGTTGAGCGCCAGCGCGTTGCCCTGGCGCTCGAGACGCACCACGCGCTCCTGAATCGGCAGCGCCTCGGCGAAGCGGCCGCCGAAGGTCAGCCACTGGGCACGCACTGCGAGAACCCACGGCGCCTCGGGCGTCAGCCGTTCGGCCTGCCGGATGGCACGCTCTGCCTCGGCTGGCCGGCCGGCGCGCATTTCGGCCTGCGCCAGGTTGGTCCACAGAAGGGGCGCGCCCGGGGTTTGAGCGGTCGCGCGCTCGAAGAAGGTCACCTCGTCCCGCCAATCGCGATTGCGCTCGATCGTCTTCCAGGCGTAGAGCGGCGTCACGACCAGCAGCCCCGCCGCCGCCAGCGCCTTCCGCCGCGCGGGCCGGCGCAGCCGCGCGAGCGCCATCTCGCCGACCGTCACCAGGAGGAGCAGGAAGACGAAGGAGGGCAGATAGGCGAAGCGCTCCGCCATCGGCGCGCCCATGTCGGGCGGTCCGGCGATGCGCACGAAATTCAGAATCGGTGCGAACGAAAGGGCGAGCATGGCGGCGAGAAGTCCCAGCTCCGCTCGCGCCCGCGACAGCCGTGCGACGAGTGCGGCCAGGAGACCCAGGGCTATGAGGCTCCCCAGGAGCCGTGGATCGGCGAGGCGGGTGACGTAGGGATTCTGGACGTAGGCCGAGAGCTCGCCCGGAAACGCCATCCAACCGAGATACCGCACGACAGTGGACGGCGCGCTCGCCACCGCGCGCGCCAGCGAATGCTCGAGCGGGGCGTCGGGGGGCGCCACGTCGAGGACCAGGAAGCGCAGGAGGGCATAGCCGACGACGATCGCCAGCCAAGGCAGCGCCACGCGGAGACCGCCCGTCAGCCGATCACGCAGCCTCCCACCGGCGCTCCGCCAGGCGGCGATGGCGACGATCCACAACGGCACCACCGCGACCATCTCTTTGGCGAGCAGGGCGAGCGCGAAGCACAGCAGCGAGGCGGTCAGGCAGAGCCGGCGAGCGCCACTGCTGCGCGACCGCTCGCGCGCGAGGAAGAGCCCGAGGCTGGCGCCGGCGAACAGGAAGCAGAGGACGTCCGTCCGGCCGGCGATCCAGGCGACACTCTCGGTGTGGATCGGATGGACGGCGAAGAGCAGGCCGGTGACCCAGGCGACCGGGCGGCTCGCGCCCAAACCGAGAGCGAGCAGGCAGACGAGCAGCGAGCAGGCCGAATGCAAGAGGACGTTGGTCAGGTGGTAGCCGAAGGGCTCCGATCCCCAGAGAGCGTAGTCGGTCGCGAGGCTCAGGCTCGCGAGCGGCCGGAAGTAGCCGTAGGACAGATCGGTCTCGGCGACGAAGACGTAGTCGTGCGTCACCAACTCGGCGAACCGCGCGAACGACTGCACGCGCGGATTGTCGACGATGAGAAAGCGGTCGTCCCAGACGAAGCCGCCGCTGAGGCTGTTCCAGTAGACGAGAAGCGCGGCGAGGGGAACGAGCAAGAAGACCGACGCCCGGACCCAGCGCGCTACCGGCGAAGCGGCCGGCTGGGGACCGGGCGGAGATTCCAGCCGCCGCCGCTCCGGGAGGACCGGACCGGCGGCGGCGCGAGACGGACGGCGCGGGCTCAGGTCTGGCGGCGCAGGACGAGGAAACCGGCGCCTGCGAGCAGCAGGGCGAGGCCGCCGAGACCGACCTCGGAGAGCGTCGGCACCTCGACTGGCGGCGGACCGCTTCCCGCAGTGGCGGTGACGACGACATCGTCGACCTGCGCGTACCAGTCGAAGTCATCGATGTTCGGATCGTAGTAGTGGAAGCGGAACATCACGTTCGCCTGGCCGACGACGGAGGCGATATCCAGATTGACCGC
>JAGOCP010000432.1 GCA_017998715.1 Thermoanaerobaculia bacterium
CGGTGACGCGTGCGCACCGACTGCGCCAGATTGCGCAGGAACTGACGGTGGTTCCAGTCGTGCTCGCTCGAGCCGACGTTCGCGTAGTGCGGGAAGTGGACCGGGTCGTTCACCAGGGCGCGCGTCGCGGCCTCGAACAGCTCCTCTTCGTGCTCCTCGAACAGACGCAGGATCTGCACCTGGGGAGGAAGCTCGGCGATGTGCAGGGCCGCTTCGTTGCGCGCCGCCCAGGTTCCCTGCTCGCTGTACTGGTTCTCGATCAGGAACGGAATCCGCCGCGTGACCTCGAGGCGCGCGCGCGGCGTCCAGCCGAGCCGCTCGTAGGTGTGACTCGGGTCGACCTCGAGGCGGCGGTCGATCATCTTCGCCATCCACGGCCGTTCGAACGGCCGGTCGCCGGAGGCCCTGCCCACCGCGTCGAGAAGCCGCAGCCCGAGGGCGGCGACCGGCCGCGGGGTGAGGATCGGGCGCAGCGGCCGGCCCCGGACATAGGTCGTCACGGCGCGGAACAGGTCGGCGTGGGAGGTGACGCGGTTCGAGCTCGCGATCAGGACTTCCGCCGGTTCGAGCTCTCGCCGCAGGTCGAGCAGCCGTTCGAGGAAGGCGCCGGCATCGCGGACATGAAGGTAGGGCACGGCGGAGCGCCCGCGCCCGCCCAGAATGCGCGAGTTCCAGCTCCGCGCCAGCCAGGTTCGCAGCATCGAGTAGAGCGGCGCGTACTCGCACCAGTCCGAATAGAGCGCCGCGAAACGTACGATGGCCGTCGGGAAGCGGCTTTCCCGGCGCATCAGCTCTTCACCGGCGCGCTTGCTCTCGGCGTAGACGTGCGTGCCGTCGGGCGGGCTCGACTCGACGAGCATCCGGCCCGGGCGCGGGAAGTCGCAGGCGGCGAGCGAGCTCGCGAAGACGAAGCGCTCCAGGCCCAGACCCGCGCAGGCGTCGAGCAGGCAGCGGGTGCCGTCGATGTTGGTGCGCTGATAGTCGGGATGGCGCTCGCCGGTGAAGTCGTAGTGGGCGGCCAGGTGAAGGACGGCAGTGGCGCCGCCCTCGGCGCGCAGTCGCGCGAACAGGCGGTCGACCGCCACGGCGTCGGTGATGTCGACCGCGTGCCAGGCGACATCCGGCCGGTGTGCCAGCGGTCCCGCGATCGGCGGATCGCGATCGACCGCCACGATCCGCCACTTGCCGGCGAGACGTTCGATCACCCGCCTGCCGAGGAATCCGGCGGCTCCGGTCAACACCAGCCGCGGAGGTGAGCCCATGGCGATTCGAGGTTACGCGGGGTGCCGGCTTCCCGCACCGTCCTCCCGGGTGGGAGGGCGCCGCGGCAGCGCCAGCCCGGCGGCCGAAGCAGGCGCCGGCTTCTCCGCACCCACGGCCTCCTCGTATCCCGCTTCGACGCCGTCGAGGCCGAAGTCGATCGTGTGCCGGAGCAACCCGGAGAGCTCCGGCTCGAGCGCCGCAACGCGCGGATCGGTGGCGAGAACTTCCAGCAGGACGCGCTGGAAGGTGTGCAGCGCCGCCCGCAGCTCGGCCTGGTCCCTTCCCTGCCGGGCGCGGCGCAGGGCGACGTCGTGGCAGAACGAGCGGAAGTAGCCGCGGCGGCGGGAGCGGATCGAATGCGCCAGATTGCGCAACAGCTCGCGCAGATTCCCCTCGTGCTCGATCGGCCCGACGTGGGCGTAGTGCGGGAAGCTCTCCGGGTCGGCGGAGATCGCGCGGGTGAACGCCTCGAGCAGCTCCGCAGAGTGCTCCTCGAGGAGGCGGAGGATCCGCACCTGCGACGGCAGCACGTCGAGGTGCAGCGCGGCCTCGTTGCGAGCCGTCCAGGAGCCGGGATCGCCGAACTGGTTCTCGATCAGGAACGGGATGCGGCGCAGGATGTCGAGGCGCGCGCGCGGCGCCCAGCCGAGCCGGGCGTGACTGCGACGGGCGTCCACCTCGAGCCGGCGGTCGATCATCTTCGCCATCCAGGGGCGCTCGAACGGCGGCTTGCCGCCGCACCTGCCGAGGAGCCCCAACAGGCGCAGGCCGACCGCTGCCAACGGACGCGGAGTGGCGAGCGGCCGGAGCTCGGCGCCGTAGGCGTAGCGGGTCGCGGCGCGGAAGAGCTCGGCGTGCGAGGCGACGCGGTTGGGGCTCGCGATCAGCACCTCGCCGGGGTCGAGCGCATGCCGCCGGTCGAGCAGCCGGTCGACGAACAGGCAGGCGTCGCGGACATGCAGGTAAGGAACCGCCGAGAGGCCCCGGCCACCCACGAAGCGCGAGTTCCAGCGCCTGGACAACCAGGTGCCGAGCAGGGAGTAGAGCGGCGCGTACTCGCACCAGTCCGAGTAGAGGGCAGCGAGGCGCACGATGGCGGTCGGGAAGCGGCGTTCGGCGCGCATCATCGCTTCGCCGGCGCGTTTGCTGACGGCGTAGGGATGATCGCCATCGGGCGGGCTCGCTTCGTCGAGCCGAGTGCCGGCGGGCGGAAACGCGCAGGCGGCGAGCGAGCTGGCGAAGACGAAACGCTCCAGCCCGAGCCCTTCGCAGGCGTCGAGCAGCAGGCGGGTGCCGTCGACGTTGGTGCGCTGGTACTCCGGATGCTCGCCGCCGGAGAAGTCGTAGTGCGCGGCGAAGTGCAGCAGGGCCGTGGCGCCGCCGGTGGCGCGCAGCTGGGCGAAGAGCTGCCTGACCGCGGTCGCGTCCGCAAGATCGAGGCGGTGCCAGCGGATGTTCCTCCGGCGCACGAGCGTTCCGGAATCCGGAGGCTCGCGATCGATCGCCTCGACCCGCCAGCTGTTGGAGAGCCTGGCGATCAGTCGCTTGCCGAGAAAGCCGGCCGCACCGGTGAGCACCAGGCGGGGGCGGGAGTCCATCGC
>JAGOCP010000122.1 GCA_017998715.1 Thermoanaerobaculia bacterium
GCGCCATGCGGTCCTTGATGCTGCCGGTGAAATTGAGCGACTCCTGCTTGGCGTAGATCACCCGCGGGCGGCCTTTGTAGCGGAAGTCGATGGCGAGAAGCGGCGTGTTCCCGATCAGTCGGTGCAGCGCGGAAAAGCGCTGACTGACCTCGAGATCGACCGCGACAGATTCGGGCATCTGAAGCACCTCGCTGCCCATCCTATGGGGTCATCGCCGGCAAACGAAAGAGCATCGCGCGCCAGCAGGACACCGAGCTCGGGAGATCGTCGTGCTTCGCCCAAGGGACTTGCCAGGCTAGGTCTGGAGTCGCTCCTCGCCGTGGCCTCGCGGCCGGCGGGGGAAGGGGCTAGCCTGACCTTCTCACCGGTTTCGTCGCGAGGCGTCGCAGATGCCCGTGACTGCAAGGCGTCGCGACATCTTCAGTCGGCGGCCCGCGCAGACCTACTGTCGGTGAGTCGAGCAGGCGGGGTACCCGTCCGGTGGACGGGTCGTGAGCGCAACGCAGCAGGCATGGGCAGGTGCGGCGCCGCAGTAGAAGCTGGTGAGAAGGTCAGGCTAGGATGCCGCCATGTCGGCGCGCTGGCAGTTCGGCGACTTCGAGTTCCAGCCCGAAACGGGCGAGCTGAGCTTCCGCGGTCGGCGATGCGAGCTGCAGCCGCAGCCGGCGCGCGTGCTGGCGCTGCTCGTCGAACGCCAGGGCGAGTTGGTGAGCCGCGAGGAGATCCGGCAGCTCCTTTGGGGCGACGACATCCACGTCGAGTACGCCCAGAGCATCAATTTCTCGGTCTGCCAGCTCCGTCGCGCGTTGCGCGACGACGCCGCGCGACCGCGGTGGATCGAAACGCTCCCCCGGCTGGGCTACCGCTTCGTCGGTTCGGCCCGTTCGAGCACGGCGCTCACAGAAGCGCCCGCTGCATCACCTGCCGCAGCATTCGTCGCGGTCCCAGCGCCTGCTGCCGCGTTGCCTGCGCGATCGCGCTGGCGCCCGGCGAGGCTGCTGCCGGCGCTGGCGACCGTGGGTGGGATCGCCGCGCTGCTCCTGCTCGCGACGCTGCCGCTGGCGGACCGCTCGCCGGCGGCTGCGCCGCAATCGTCCGACCCCTTCCCCCTCGGGCGCCTCTCGGCGGCTCGGCCAGCGCTCGATCCCACGGCGCTGGCGGCGTATGGGCGCGGCCTCTACCTCGCGCGTCGCCAGGGCAAGGAGAATGTCGAGCGCGGCATCGCGCTTCTGCGGAATGCCGCCGAGCTCGCGCCCGAAGGGGCGGAGCCCCGCGTGGAGCTCGCCCAGGCGCTCCTCGCGCGGCATCTTCAAGAGCCGTCGCCGCAAGCGCTGCGGGAAGCCGACGAGATGGCACGGCGGGCCGTGGCGCTCGCGCCGGATTCAGCCAGCGCGCATCTCGCGCGCGCCGAGGCAGCGCTCCATGCGCGCTACGACTGGGATGCGGCGGAAGCAAGCTATCGCGCCTCCCTGCGCCTCGACCCGGGTCTCGCCCCCGCCTGGAGCGGCTACGCCGCGCTGCTCGCGGCGCGCGGTCGCTTCGATGACGCCATCGAGGCCGCGCGGCGGGCGCGCGAGCTCGATCCGGTCTGCCTGGCGGCCAGTGCCGATCTCGGCTGGTACCTCTACCTCGCCGGGCGCTACGACGAGGCGATCGCCGCCAGCCGCGAGGCGTTGACGCTCGAGCCGCGACACACGCTCGCGCATCTGACGATCCTCTATTCCCACCTCGGCAAGGGCGACGAATCGGCGGCGGTGGCGCAGGCGAACGCTCATCTCGCGGCCTACTTCGCGGGCGGCGATCTGCCGGCGCCCCGCGTCGAGAGTCTCCGCGACTACTGGCAGGGCTCGATCGACTACCTGAGCTCCTCCGCCCGCGAGAGCTACTTGCCGCCTTCGGACCTCGCACTTTTCGAGCTCCAGCTCGGCGAGGAGGAGAACGGGCTCCGCCTCCTGCTGCGCAGCTGCGAGCAGCACGCCGGCCGCGACCTCCTCTTCGCCGGCGTCGATCCCCGTCTCGATGCGTGGCGCGCCGACCCGCGCCTGCATCGCGTGCTCGAGTGCCTCGGGCTCGACGGCGTGCGTTCGATCTGAGCCCTGCGGACCGGCCGCAGCTCAGCCGGTCTTTGCCCCCGTCCAGGCCACGACGTAGCTGCAGGTCGCCGGAGCGACCGGCCGGCCGCGCACATCGACGGTCACCGTCGCCTCGAGCGCCTGGGACGGGAACCGGCCCTGGATCCGCACGGTGAGCGTCGAGCCGTCGCCGCCCGCGAGATCCAACGGGTCGGTTGCGAACGTCATGTCGGCGTTGAGCGTGCCGGCGAAGGAGTTCGCGCCGTGCAGCAGGGTGAAGCGGCTGGCTCCCGCGGTGTGGCTGACCGAGGTCGCCTGGGTTTGAACCGTGACCGCGCCGCAGCTGTTCGTGCCGAGAGCGACGGCCACGTCGTACCGCCCGGCGATCGGCGACGCCGTAGGGGGCGGCGGCGGCGCCGTCGGCGACCCGCCGCCTCCGCCTCCGCAGCCGAGTGCAACCACTGCGAGCAGCGCTGCGGCGCGGAGCGTCGTGGCCGAGAGATACGTTCTGCTGCCTGAAGCACGGGGAACGGTAGCGATGGCGATCATGCGCCCTCCTTTCGGGACGCGCCATGATCGAGTGCCACGCTCACCACCACAATGGGCGCGGGATGAGCGCCGCATGAGCCGATAAGTCCAAGGCAGTCAGTGCGATAGGCAGGGCTTTGCCGGAGATCAGGACGGCAGGGCAAGCACCGGCCCGAGCTCCCGTTTCCGGCGAGAGCTCGGTGGCGTTCTAGCGCACGTCGAAGTTGCGGTTCATGACCGAGCGTCCGTCGACGAAGATCTCCACCTTGTAGCTCCCGGTCGGAAATCCGTCCGGCTTCGAGATGTGGAACTCTGTCCGGTCGTTGCCGGTGCCGGAGATCGTCTGCGTATCGTCGCTCACGATCTGGCCGTCCTGGAAGGTCCAGACGGCGCGAATTGGCGTTGCGACGCCGACGCCGGTCGTGGCCACCGAGGCGTAGATCGTGTCGCGCGGCGCGAAAGTCTCGAGGTCGGTGGTGACGGACTTGTCGGCGTTCACGGCGTTGCCGACCCGGAGCTCGCTGAACTGGATTGCCGCGGGCGCGCTGGGCGGCGCCGGGATCGGCGAGGTACGACTCGTCGTTTCGGGGGCAGGCGGAGCCACCTTCTTCTTGCAGGCGCCGAGTCCGGCGCTCGACAGGATCAGACAGCTGGCGAAAAGAACGCCGCCAATCGAAGGTGCGGCTGGGTTCCGGTCTCTCATCTTCGAATCTCCTTGGAAAATGCTGCGATCACGAACGTCGTCAAGATCGTCAGGCCTGCGGCAAGACGAGCTCCTGCCCTGGATGAATGAGATCGGGATTGGCGCCGATAAGGCCCCGATTCGCTTCGTAGATGCGCGTCCACTGACTGGCGTCGCCATAGTGCCGCTTGGCGATGCGCGACAGACTGTCGCCGCTCCGGACGACGTAAGTCGTGGAGCGCGCCGCTTCCCGCGTCGGCGCGGTCGAGGAGCCGCCGCTCCGGACGTTGGAAAAGTCGGGCGTAACTCCGCGGGTGGTGGTCGAAGGGGCCGAAGGAGCCGGGGTGGCCGGATCGGGCCGGCTGCCGTCGGCGGTCGTCGATCCACCCTTCTGCACGTTCGAGAAACTGGGCGGCGAAGCTGGAGCGGTCTTCTTGAATAAAGACATAGCGCTGACCTCCTGGCGCATCGTCGGTGGCAAACCAGATGCCATGTCTGGAGCCGCGCTCCGTCCTGTATTTTCAGAGCTTTGGCGCGAAGCGATCGCCGCAGGTATGGGAGGTTTTGAAGAATTGTCGCAAGAGGGGACGTGTGGCCCTGCCGGCCAGGCAATGGCGCATCTCCAGAAAGCAGGCCCTGGCGAATCTGGAGGAAGCGATGCACCGCAGCCGACCGTTGGGCAGAAAATCTGGAACCGCCGCACTCGCGG
The DNA here is from genome assembly GCA_017998715.1 of Thermoanaerobaculia bacterium. Taxonomy (GTDB): domain Bacteria; phylum Acidobacteriota; class Thermoanaerobaculia; order Multivoradales; family JAGPDF01; genus JAGPDF01. The sequence goes on from JAGOCP010000122.1 coordinate 3,992, forward strand.
CGCTGGTCCTTCTCGGTTGCGCCGCGCCGGCGAGCGCGGTGAAGCGCCGGGCGTTTGCGACCTCGGTCTCCGGGACGGGCGATCTTTCGACCTGGCCGGACGCCACCGGAGCGACGGCTTTCGCCCGCGCGGACGCGATCTGCCGCGCCCGCGCCGCCGCGGCGACGCCGACGCCGCTGCCCAACGCCGCGACCTACCGGGCATGGATCTCGACCTCGGCGACCGACGCTTACTGCCACGTGCAGGGGCTCTCCGGCAAGAAGGCCACCGGCTGCAACGGCGCCGTTCTCCCTGGCGCCGGACCCTGGTTTCTCGCCAACGGCGCGACCAACCTCTCCGGCACCCTGGACCAGCTGGTGGACGAGGGTGAGCTCTATCGACCGATCTCGCGCGACGAGAACTTCGATGCAATACCGACGATCGATCGCTTCTACTGGACAGGAACCGATGCCGCCGGCGTCTGGACCGGGGTCGATTGCAGCGGTTGGGCGGACGACACGCCGGGGCAGTTCGTGGGAACGGTCGGAGATGTCTACGGCATCGTCGGATTCTGGAGTCTTGCCGACGAGATGGCCTGTGCAGGAGACCATCGCCTGCTGTGTGTCGAGCCCGGAGCGGGGGAGGTCTCCCGGCTCGGCTGGAGTCCCGCGGCGGTCGCTTTTCTGACCTCGGCGCAGGGAAAGGGGGACCTCGGCGCCTGGCCGCAGGCGGGGAGTGCCACCGGGCTGGGCGCCGGCGACGCCATATGCAGGACGCTGGCCGCTCAGGCGTTTCTTCCCGCTCCCGAAAGCTACGTCGCTTGGCTTTCGTCCGCGACGCCGGTGGTCGACGCGGTCGACCGACTCGAGATCACCGGGCCGTGGAAGCGGATCGACGCCTACACCATCGCCAACGACCTGACCGATCTGACGGACTCGACCCTCGACACGAGCCTGCATCAGTTCGAGAACGGCACCTACCTGACGGAAGAGTGCGCGACGACCTTCGCCTGCCGCACCTGGACAGGTACGAACGCTGACGGGACCGGGGCTGCCGCGACGTGCGACGACTGGACGGACGCGCTCGGAGGCTTCCAGGGGATGAAGGGGAGCGCCGCCGACGGGCCGCTCACCTCCATCTGGTCGAACTTCGGCACGACCTCCTGCAACGTCAGCTATCGACTGTACTGCCTGTCGAACGTCATCACGGTCTTCTGGGACGGCTTCGAGCTCACCGGCGACACCAGTCGCTGGAGCTCAGCTGTCCCTTAGGTCTCCGGTTACTTCCGCCGGGCGTAGAGGTCGATCACGCGCTCGATGCCGTGCCGGCAGACGGGGCAGAACGGGACGCGGTCGCGGGTGAACATGATGCAGTCGGCGGCCGGCCGGTAGTAGCCCTTGGCTTCGTAGTTCGCGCCTTCGAAGGCGCCGACCTTGGCGGCGAACGGCTCGGCGGCGAAGCGCTTCTCCTCTTCGTCGCGCTGGCGGGTGAAGAGGGCGTCCATCTCTGCCTCCGGCCGTTTCTCGGCGCGGATCTTCCGGCGTTCGGTCTGAATCTCGCGCGAGCGCGCCTCGAACGCCTCCTTGCCCCACGGCGTCGGGAGAGGGGTGCCCGGGGCGACGAGGTTCGCCCACTTGAGCTCAGTCGGATCGAGGAGCGCGGTGACGTTCGGCTCCCACGGCTCGAGGCGATCGGCGGCGGGCTCGTAAGCGACATCGGAGGTGTAGTACTCGTCGGCGAGCGCCGCGAGGTGGTGGCCGAACTCGTGCACGAAGACGTACGGCGCCCAAAGCGAGTCCGCGGCAACGGTGGAAAATTGTCCGAAAATCCCGCCGCCGCCGTAGGTCTGTCCGTTGGCGAGGATCTCGACGACTTCGTACGGCGCCTGCGAGGCGAGGTCGCGGAAGGCGCGGTTGTCGAACGTCAGGATGTAGCGCTCAGAGCGGAACGCATCGTAGGTCGCGCCCACCGGCGAGCGGCGGTGGATGCCCAGCGACGGCCGCGAGATGCCGGACTCGGTGGCGGCGGGGCAGAGGCCCCAGACGTTGAGATCGGTGCGGCGGCTCTGGAACGGCTCGGTGGCGAAGAGGATCGCCATGAGCCGGCGCGCGTCGGACTCGCACTTGCCGCGCTCGGCGGCGGTGTAGCCGTCGCCGAGGATCAGGAAGTCGAGCTTGTCCGCCGGGTCGCCGGAGCGCTGCAGGGCGAGGAGCTCACCGGCGGATGGCGGGCGCGAGGCGTCGACCAGCATGTCCGCCGGATCGACGACCAGCGACCAGCTCTCGCGGAAGTCGTTCGCCTTGTCACGTTTGCTGATGACGACCTGTACCGGTCCGGCCGGGCGCGGGAAGCGCAGCGACTCGGAGAAGGTGCGGTCGATCTCCGTCGCCTCGCCGGTCGTCTCCCACTCGCCGTAGATCGAGGCGAAACCGCGCGAGTAGAGGACGCGGTGGGTGCTCCGGTCGATGACCTCGAAGCGGTACTTGCCGAGGTTGGTGTCGTCGATCGTCTTCGCCAGGTCCCCCGGCCAGGGGAGCGGCTCGACCACCACCCGCTCGAGCGCGAAGCGCTCCTCGCGCGCGTTACCGGTGTGAAAGTAGTCGACCCGCAGGGTCCGCGGCGGTGTGCCCTGGGGAGAGGCGGCGCGGAGCGCGGAGGGGCCGGCGAGGGCAAAGGCGGCGAGAAGGAGGGACTGCAAGCGACGAAGGCGCATGGGAATCTCCTGACGGAAGAAGCTTGCCACGTTGGCCGCGGACAGGCCAGGAAGGCGCCTCTGAAGAGGATCGTGAGTGTCGCCGTGTCCCTGCCTGCGGCCTATCTCGGCGCACGCTTCGCGCCCGAACGGTAGAGCGCGCCGGAGAGGCGGCACCTCACACCGTCGGCGTGAACGCCTCTTCCATCTACTCTTGGCTGTCCTTGAGGCTCGCCTGCAGGTAGCGCTCCTCCTCCGGGGTCATGATCGTGAACGGCACCCGCACGACGCTGGCGGCGAACCTCACGTTGAGCCAATGCTGGCCGTACGTGATGCCGCCCGGGACACGGAAGTAGAGCCGACCAAAACAGCCGCGGACGGGGGCGACCTCGAACTCGTCGAAAGGCATCAGGGGTGAACCCAGCTCGGAGAAGAATAGGAAATAGCACCGCTGCCTGGCGCCCAACGGAAAGTAGTCGATCGAGTCGCGCTGAAGGTCGGCGCGCTGCTGCAGCCCCTGCGTGCCTCCGGCCCGTTGTTCGTTGACTGTCGCCAGGGGGACGGTCTTACCGTCGGGCGTCTCGAGCGAGATGGCGTCGCGGGTCAGCGTGTAGTTGGGTGTCTTGTCTAGCACTGTCATGCCGACCTCGAGGAGCATCCATTCGCTGCCGATCGAGCGGTTGGCGGGCTGGTAGCCGAGGATGACGTAGCCCTCATTGTTGGAAGCGGCGCGGACGAACTTGCCGTGCAGGGTGCGAGTCTCCGGCACTCCGGCCTCGGGAACCTTCACGACGGCCGGTGATTGAGCCTGGGAAGGGGCTGGAGCCACCAACGCCAGCGAGGTCCACAGCGCCAGTCCGCCCGCGAAGACCAGGGGTATTCGATACCTGTTCTGCATGGAGACTCCTCCTTCGGAAAGGCCAGCCTGCAAAGAGGATGCTGAAGCCGGAGCGGCAAAGGCCGTGCCCGGCGGACGAGGGCGAGTGCGCTCTAGGCTGAACGGCCGCAGGAGCGGAGGATCTGCCGGGACCATTCCTCAGCTCTTCGGCGGAAACGCCGCTTCCATCTGCTCCTGGACGGCCTCGAGGTTCTCCTGGACGTACTGCTCTTCCTCCGGGGTCAGGACCGTGAACGGTACCCGTACGAGGCTGTTGGCGAACCTCACGTTGAGCCAATACTGCCCGAAGGTGATGCCGCCCGGGAGGTGGAAGAAGATCCGGCCGTAGCAGCCGCGGTAGATACTCAGTTCGACCTGGCCCACGGGCAGCAGGCGGGAGAGCTCGTCGTAGAAGAAGGGGATGTTGCAGGGCTGGCTCGCAAACGTCGGAAAGTAAGCCATCGCCGGGCTCTCGCGGTTCGCGCGCCACTGCAGGGCCTCGGTCGCCCCGCCGCGCTGCTCGATCACCGACGCCATCGGGATCGCCTCCCCGTCGGGCGTTTCGAGCGAGATTGCGTCGCGGGTCAGAGTGTAGTTGGGCGTCTTTTCGAGCAGGGTCGCGCCGAAGTCGAGCAGCATCCATTCGCCGCCGATCGCGCGGTTCGGGGACATCGAACCGACGATGACGAAGCCTTCGTCGTTGTAGGCGACGCGGACGAACTTGCCCTTGACTCGGATGACCTCCGGAACCCCTGGTTGGGGGACCTGGAGGGCGGGCGCCCCCGGGGGCGGGGAGGCGGCGGGCAACCTGGGCGTCCAGAGCAAAACAACCCCGGCGAGAGCGAGCGTGAGTCTGCGATGGCTTGGCATGGGACTCCTCCTTGGGAAGACCAGCCTGCGAGGCGGCTGCAGAGCCGATGCTGCAAAGGCCATTCCCGGCGCGCACGGAGGAGCCCGCCGCTGCGCCAAGGGGCGCTCCCGACCGCCGGAGGGGACAGGGGCGCCGTGCGCCGTCCTCAGGGCGCGACGGTCGACCAGAGTCCCAGGTGGCCGGCGTCGAAGTCGTCGCGCCGGAAGTCGGGAGGCACTCGCCGGACGCGGTTCGAGCTCTTCGGCGAAGTCGCCTCGGGTGCCATTCGGCAGCCGCGGTGCCTGACTTTCGGCAGGTGTGGTCGCGAGTGTGGTCGGCTACATTCCTGTCGGTTCGAGCTGGTTCGGGCCGAGACCGGGGACGACCATGACCGGCAAGGCCTGTCTCATTCGTGAACTCTCTTGCGCCGTGCTCGCGGCCGGCATCGCCCTCTCGCCCCTTGCGGCCCAGCCGATCCCGCTCGCTGCCGAGCAGCAGGTCAACGAAGTGACCACCAGCAGTGACTTCGAGCCGGCGATCGGGGTCAGCGACGGCGGCGATCTTCTCGTCGTCTGGTCGCGACTCAACGGCGACGGTGACGGCACCGGGCTGTTCGGCCGCCACACGCCGGCAGGCGACCCGGCCGAGGACGAGTTCGCGCTCAACTTCTTTACCTCCAACTCCCAGTCCCAGCCTGATCTCGACATGAACGGCAGCCGCGACTTCAGCGTCGTCTGGAGCAGCCTGAACCAGGCGAGCGCCAGCTCGAGCTTCGACCTGATCGCTCGCCAGTCTTCGGCCGACGGCACCGTTCTGCCAGGCGAGTTCCTGGCCGAGGAGGTCACCACCGACGGCATCTCGGATCCCGCGGTGGCGAGCGACGCCGCGGACGGCTTCGTCACCGCCTGGCAGCGCTCGCAAACGGTCTTCGCGCGCCAGTTCGATGGTGGGGGCTTCGCCGGGGGCGAGCTTACGGTCGCAGCGGGGTCGGTCAACTTGCGGTCGCCGGACGTGGGCGTCGATGGGCAACGCGGCTTCGTGGTCGTCTGGGAGGATAGCGACAGCGATGACAGCGGCATCTGGGGCCGGATCTACGACGAGTCCGGAGCCAACCCGAGTGCGATCTTTCGCGTCAACCTCGGCGAGACCGGCGGGCAGTCGGAACCGCGAGTGGCGGTCGCTGGGAACGGAGAATTCGTCGTCGTCTGGGTGGAGAGCATCCTGCCCGCCGTCAGCGTCAAGGGTCGCCGCTTCCGCCGCGACGGCACGCCGGTCGGAGGCGACTTCCCGATCTCGCCCGACGACGGCGATCAGCACTTCTCGGTTGCCATCGACGGCCACGCCGACGGCAGCTTCGTCGTCGTCTGGAATCGTCAGGTGCCGGTCAGAACGGTCCGCAGGCCGGGCCTCGAAGGCGACGGAGGGGCGACGCGCGTCTTCTCGCGCGAGTATCAGCGCACGGCGCGACCGGTGGATGCGGCCTTCGAGGAGAGCTCGCAGCCCGGCGTCGACACCCAGAAAGCCCCCGTCGTCGGTGTCGGCGGAAAGCTGTGGATCACCGCCTGGGCCGCTCCGGATGCCGACGGCGACGGCATCTACTCGCGCGCCTACCTGCGGCGTGCGATCTTCGCCGACGACTTCGAAGGCGCCGCCGCCAACGAGGCCTGGAGCGCCGTCGTTCCGTAGCGCCCGAACTTCGCCATCGCCGAAGGCGACACCTTCAGGGCACGGCGCTCGACCAGAGGGCGCGGTGGCCGGCGTCGAAGTCGTCGCCGAAGATGAGGCTCATCCGCAGGCGCGCCAGCCAGGCGAGGTTCACCGAGGTGGTCGTCGGGTGATAGCCACCCAGGACGACCAGCCGTCCGCCCTGGACGGCCATCGCCTGAGCGTGGTTCCAGACATCGCCCGAGGTCGGCGCCATCGATCGCTTGCCGGTGCCGTTGAACGTCGTGTCGAGGTTCCCGGCGGGGGTCAGCACGAGGAGGAAGCCGTCGCTCGGGTCGGTGCCGGCCGGGTCGTAGTCGCCGAGGATCGCGATGCGGTCGGAGGGCGGCGTGAGCGTGACGACGTCGACCACCGTCGCGATGTCGTCGGTCGCGGCGTAGGCGAAGTCGG
>JAGOCP010000123.1 GCA_017998715.1 Thermoanaerobaculia bacterium
TCCGACTCCGGATGGGGCAGAAAGTAGAGCTTCTGCAGGCTGTTGCCCGGTCCGAGGCCGAACAGGCCGCCCGAGCCGACGGCGATGAGCGACTGCATCGCCTGGAAGCCGGCGCCCAACGGATCGCGCTCCGGCTCGAGGAAGGTGAAGAGGCGGGCGCGGCGGTAGGGCACCGAGATCACCAGCAGATAGAGCACCGGCAGAGCTGTCGCCGCGGCGGCGACGACGAACCGCCACGAGAGGCCGGCGAGGAAGAGCATCGTGCCGGCGGTGAGCGCCAGCAGCACCGCGGTGCCGAGATCGGGTTGCAGCAAGATGAGGCCGGCGAGCAGCCCGGTCACGATCGCGGCCGGCAGGAGGACCTCGCGGGTATTCACCGCGTCTTTCCGGCGGTCGATGAAGAAGGCGAGGAACGGCACCAGGGCGAGCTTCGACAGCTCCGACGGCTGCACCGAGATGCCGGCGATGAAGAACCAGCGACGGGTGGCGTTCAACTGCGGCGAGAACAGCACCGCAACCAGCAGGAAGAGGACACCGGCGACCAGCGCGTAGACCACGCGCCGGTCGCGGAGCTTGCGGTAGTCGATGTGCATGACCACCGCCATCACCACGAAGCCGAGCACCGCCGCCGCAGCCTGCCGCACCAGGAACGGATTCACCGCCGCCCCGCGTCCCCGAGCCACCGCCGCGCTCGCCGAGTAGACCATCACCAGACCGAGGCCGACGAGCAGCATGACGGTGGTGAAGAGCACGCGGTCGTAAGCCAGTTTCTTCGCCATCAGCGACTCACTTCCCGGCGCCCGTTCGCCTGCGTGCCCGCGGCCGAAAGGCCGCGTGCGATCGCCGCGAACTGCCGGCCGCGGTCGACATAGTCGCGAAACTGGTCGAAGCTCGCGCACGCCGGCGAGAGCAGCACGGTCTCTCCCGGGCGCGCGCTGGCGGCGGCCATCGCCACGGCTGCCGCCAGCGTTTCGGCGCGTTCGCAGCGGACGGCGCCGGCGAGCGCGCGCTCGAGGTCGGCGGCCGATTCGCCGATCAGGTAAGCGCAGCGCGCCTTGCGCGCGACGATCGTGCGCAGGAAGCGGAAGTCGGCGCCTTTGTTGCGTCCGCCGAGGATGACGTGCACGCTCGAGTCGGCGAAGCCCTCGAGCGAACGCGCGGTCGCCGCGACGTTGGTGCCCTTGGAGTCGTCGACATACTCGACACCGCCCGCGTCGGCCACTTGCTCCACCCGGTGCGGCAGGCCGCGGAAAGCGGCGAGCGCGGGGGCGATCGCGGCGGCTGGAGCGCCCACCGCCCGCGCGAGCAGCGCGGCCGCCATCGCGTTCTCGATGTTGTGCAGCCCAGGCAGGGCGAGGTCGCTCTGCGAGAAGAGCGGCAGGCCGTCGCGATCGCCGCCGCTCTCGAGAACCTGGTCGCCGGCCAGCCGGCAGCCGGCGCCGGCGAAACCGGCTCCGGCGCTGGAGAAGAAACGGCGCTCGGCCGCCGTCGGGCTGGCCGCGACCTCGGGCTCGTCGGCGTTCAACACGGCCACGTCTTCGCCGGTCTGATTGAGGAAGATCCGCTGCTTCGCGGCGAGATAGCCGGCGAGATCGCCGTGGCGATCGAGGTGATCCGGCGAGATGTTGAGCAGCGCCGCCGCCCGCGGGCGGAAGTGCGCGATGGTCTCGAGCTGAAAGCTCGACAGCTCGACGACGAAGATCCTCCCCGGCGGGCCATCGACCACCGCCGCGAGCGGCCGGCCGATGTTGCCGCAGACCTCGACGGCGAAGCCGGCGCCGGCAAGCAGGGCACCGGTCATCGCGGTGGTCGTCGACTTGCCGTTGCTGCCGGTGATGCCGACTACCGTGGCCTCCGCGCCCTGCAGGAACGACCAGGCGAGCTCGACCTCGGCGACGATCGGGATCCCGAGCTCGGACGCGCGCCGCAAGAGCGGATGATCGAGACCGACACCCGGACTGGTCACGACGGCGTCGAGGCCGGAGGGGAGGTCGGCGGAGTGGTCCGAGAAACGCAGCTCGACCCCCGGGTCGCGCGCCAGATCGGCGGCGTCGAGCTCCGACGCCTGGCGGCGGTCGCTCGCCACCACGGCGACGCCGCGGCGGCGCAGCAGCCGCGTCGCGGCCGTGCCGGACAAGCCGAGGCCGAGCACGAAGACGCGCTCGAGGCGGGCGGAGTCGAACGAGCGTGGCGTCGTCATCGCAGTTTGAGCGTCGACAGCGCGACCAGGGCGAACATCGCCGCGACGATCCAGAAGCGCACGATGATCTTCGGCTCGGCCCAGCCACCGAGCTCGAAGTGGTGGTGGATCGGAGCCATGCGGAAGATCCGCTTGCCACGCAGCTTGAACGACGCGACCTGGAGGATGACCGACAGCGCTTCGATGACGAACAGGCCGCCGACGACGACGAGCAACAGCTCCTGCTTGGCGAGCACGGCCACGGTGCCGATGGCGCCGCCGAGCGCGAGCGACCCGACATCGCCCATGAAGACCTCGGCCGGATAGGCGTTCCACCACAGGAAGCCGGCCGAAGCGCCGACCAGCGCGCCACAGAAGACGGTGACCTCGCCGACTCCCGGGACATAGGCGACCTGGAGGTACTGGGCGACGACGCGGTTGCCGGCGACGTAGGTGAAGATGGCGTAGGTCGCCGCCGCGAACAGCGTGGCGCCGATCGCCAGGCCGTCGAGGCCGTCGGTGAGGTTCACCGCGTTCGACGCGCCCACCAGCACGAAGACGACGAACGGAACGTAGAGAATGCCGAGGTTGATCACCAGCTCCTTGAAGAAGGGAAAGGTGAGGGTCGGCGCGAAAGCGCCCTCGATCGGCATCACCCGCAGCAACGAACCGGCGAGCGTCGCGACGCCGACCTGAAGCAGGAACTTGGCGCGCGCCGAGAGACCGAGGTTGCGCCGGCGCCGCACCTTGAGGAAGTCGTCGACGAAGCCGATCGCGCCGAATCCCAAGGTGACGCCGATGGCGATCCAGACGTAGAGGTTCTCGAGATTCGCCCACAGCAGCGTCGGCACGACCAGGGTGAACAGGATGAGGAGCCCGCCCATGGTCGGCGTACCGGCCTTCACCTGGTGGCTCTGCGGCCCGACCTCGCGGATGTTCTGCCCCACCGACAGGCGGCGCAGCGTGGCGATGAAGCGCGGGCCGAGCACCAACGCCAGCAGGATCGCGGTGACGATCGCTCCCGCGGTGCGAAAGGTGATGTAGCGGAAGACGTTGAACAGCGCGTACTGTTCGTGCAGCGGATAGAGCAGGTGGTAGAGCATCTAGACCCGCCCCTCGGAGCCGCGCTGGTCGACGATCGCGCGCTCGAGCTCGCTGCGGTCGGAGAACGGCAGGCGCTGATTGCCGACGATCTGCTCGTTCTCGTGCCCCTTGCCGGCGACCAGTACCGACCAGCCGCCGCCCATCGCCACCGTCACGGCGCGCCGGATCGCCTCGCGGCGATCGGGGACGATGCGGTAGTTGCGATTGGTGCTCGCCTTCAGGCCCTCTTCGACCGCAGAGAGGATGGCGAGCGGATCTTCGCTGCGCGGATTGTCGGAGGTCGCGATCGGCAGGTCGGCGAGATCGCCGGCGATCTTGCCCATCATCGGCCGCTTGCCCGGGTCGCGGTCGCCGCCGCAGCCGAACACCACCACCACCTTGGTGCCGGTGAGCTCGCGCAGCGAGCGGATGGCCGCTCCCAGGGCGGCGTCAGTGTGAGCGTAGTCCACCACCGCCAGAAAGGACTGACCGGCGCGCACGGCGTCCATCCGGCCGGCGAGTGGACGGGTCGCCTCGATGCCGCGTGTGACCGCCTCGAAGGGCAGCTCGAGCGCTTCGGCCATGGCCGCGGCCGCGAGCAGGTTCGACAGGTTGTAGCGTCCGAGGAGCGGCGAGCGGAACGGCAGCCTGCCGCGCGGCGTCGCGAGCGCCCCGCGCATCCCGTCGCCATCGAGATCGACGCCGGCCGGATGCACCGCCGCACCCGAGCTCGAGGATCCAAAGGTGTGCGCGAGCCCGAGCTCGGCCGCCAGCCGCTTGCCGTAGGCGTCGTCGAGGTTGGCGACGCCATGGCCGCCGGGTTTCAGGACCTCGAAGAGCCGGCGCTTGGCGGCGAAGTAGCTCTCGAGATCGCCGTGGAAGTCGAGGTGGTCCCGGGTGAGGTTGGTGAACAGACCGACGTCGAAGCGCGCGCCCTTCACGCGGCCCTGGACGAGAGCGTGCGACGAGACTTCCATCGCCACCGCGCGCGCGCCACGGTCGCGCATCGCCGCGAGCAACCGGAACAGATCGGAGGCCTCCGGCGTGGTGCGCTCCGCCGGTCGGCCTGGCGATAGATCGGCGCCCGCGAAGGTGTAGCCGAGCGTGCCGATCCGTCCGCTGGGGAGCCCCGCAGCCTCGAGAATGTTGGCGCTCAGCTCGACGACGGTCGACTTGCCGTTCGTGCCGGTGACACCGACGACAGTCAGTGCGCGGTCCGGGTGGCCGTACAGCGGCGCGGCGAGATCACCGAGCAGCGCGCGCGGATCGGCGGCCTCGAGCCACGGAATCGCGGGAGGGGTCTCGGCCGGGCGCGGCCGGTCGGCGAGCACCGCCACGGCGCCGCGTTCGATCGCCTGCCCTGCGAACAGCCGGCCGTCGAACTTCGCGCCGCTCCAGGTGACGAAGAGCTCGCCGCGCTCGACCGAACGCGAGTCGTGGCGAACGCCGAAGACCTCGGGGTCGGACCCGAGGTCTCCGGTGATGGCGGCATCGCTGACGAGAGCCGAGAGTTTCATCCGCCGGCTCCGCTGGCGAGATAGAGCTCGACGCGCGTCCCGGGCGGCGGCATCGGCGAGCCCGGCGGCGGCTCCTGGCGCTGTACGACTCCGGCGCCGCGCAGGATCGGATACAGCCTCAGGTCGGCGGTGGCCGCAAGCGCCTGGCGCGCGGTCATGCCGGCGAGGTCGGGCAGCGAACCGGCGGGCAGGACAGTTGGCGCCGGATCTCCCGCCTCGAGGGAGGCGGTCACGATGCCCTGCTCGGGGTCGGGCTGAGGGCGCGAATTCTCTGGCTTGCCGGGCTCCGTTTCGGTGGGTGGCGCGGGCTCGCCGGGCCAGCGCTCCGGGCGCTCGCGCTCCGGCCGCACATTGAGGTAGAGCAGCGCCTGCTGCGCGATCGCGGCGAAGACCGGCGCCGCGACGTCGCCGCCATGGTAGCCGCCCTGCGGATCGTCGATCACGACGACGGCGACGATCGCCGGGTGCGCCGTCGGCGCGTAGCCGGCGAAGCTGGCGATGAACTCGTTGGCGAGATAGCCCCTGCCCGGCTCGGCCTTCTGCGCGGTGCCGGTCTTGCCGGCCACGGGGTAGCCGGAGACCACCGCCGAGCGGCCAGTGCCGCCCTCCGCCGTCACCCCGGCGAGCAGGTCGGCGACCACGGCGAGCGTTGCGGGAGAGATCGGCCGGCCACGCTCCACCGCCTCGGCGTGCTGCGTCTTCGCTGTGACTCCGCTGCCGGTCTGACGCACCAGATAAGGCTCGAGTAGCCGGCCACCGTTGGCGATCGTGCCGAAGGCTAAAGCGAGCTGCAGCGGCGTGATCGAGATGCCCTGCCCGAAGGCGATGTAGGCCTTGGCGAGCCCCGGCCAGCGGGCCACCGGCATCAGCAGGCCGGGGCTCTCGCCGGGCAGGTCGATCCCCGAGGTCCGGCCGAAGCCGAAGGCGCGAATCATGGCGTAGAAGCTCGCGTTCGACAGGCGCAGCGACGTCTTGATCGTTCCGACATTGGACGACTTGGCGATGACGTCGCGGAACGAGAGCATCCCGAACGGCTTGTGGTCGGAGATGCGCACCCCGGCGAGGGTGATGCCGCCCATCTCGCAGTCGAGCGTCTCGTCCGGATCGATCAGTCCCTCTTCGAGCGCCGCGGCCGCGGTCACCATCTTGAAGGTCGAGCCCGGCTCGTAGGCGTCGCTCACCGGGCGATTGCGCCGCTGCGCGTCGCTGGCGGTGGCGAAACGGTTCGAATCGAAGGTCGGCCAGGAGGCGAGCGCGAGCACCGCGCCGGTCGACGGTTCGAGAAGCACCACGCTGCCGCTCTGAGGCCGGTGGCGCTCGGCCGCCTTGGCGAGCTCCCGCTCGGCGATCTGCTGCAGAGCGGCGTCGAGGGTGAGATAGAGGTCGCTGCCCGGTACTGGCGCCGCCGACGGCAAGTTCGCTGGCACCGCCATCCCCTGGCGGGCATCGCGCAACACCGTGCGCCGCCCGGGCTTGCCGGCCACGACCTTGTCGTACATCGCCTCGAGCCCCGCGAGACCGTGGTTGTCGGTGCCGACGTAGCCCAGAGCGTGCGCTCCGACCTCGCGCAACGGGTAGTAGCGCTTCGACTCCTCGAGGAAGTAGATCCCCGGCAGGCGGAGCTCCTTGACGCGTCGCGCCTGCGGCGGATCGAGCTTGCGCGCCACCCAGACGAACTCGCGGTCGGCACCCAGCAGACGCTCGAGCTTTACGCCGTCGACGTCGAGCGCGCGTGCCAGCGCCTTCGCCGCCGCGCGCGCGTCCGGCACCTCGCGCGGCACCGCAAAGGCGGACTCGACTTCGACCGAAACCGCGAGCTCCCGGCCCCGGGCGTCGTAGATCGTGCCGCGCGGCGGGTCGAGCTCGATGACCCGCTGCTGCTGGCGCTCCGCGCGGCGCGCGAACTCGTCGTGGCGGTTGACCTGCAGATGGTAGAGACGCACCGCGATCGCGCCGATCCACAGCGCGAGCAGAGCGAGAAGCCAGTAGAGCCGGGGCTTCACTCCATTTCCTCGCGGAAGATCACCTGCTCGAGCCGCGGCGCCTCGAGGCCGAGCTCGTCCTTGGCCCGTGTCGCGAGACGCTCCGGGTTGGCGAGATAGGCCGACTCGAGCCGCAGCTGGCGCTCGACCTGCTTGAGCTGATGCGTCCGCCGCTCGAGCGTCTCGATGCGGTAGCCGACGCGCAGCGACTCGAGCTGCAGCCAGGTGTAGCTCATCAGCCCCAGCGCCAGCGGGAAGACCGCCAACAGCACCAGCGCCAGTTCACGCAGCCTCCGGCGATCGCGTTCCCGGACGAGATACGCGTTGACGACCGGCCGGTGGACGGTATAGGCGTTGCGCAATCGGTCAGAGTCTCCGCGCCGCGCGCAGGCGCGCCGAACGGCTGCGCGGGTTGAACTGCACCTCCGCCTCGGTCGGGCGGACCGGCTTCTTGGTGAGCACCTCGAGCACCCGCGTCTCCGAGTGCGTGCGGCCGGTGGTCTGGTCGACTTCGCCGCGCGCCAGGGTCCGGAAGCGGTTCTTGACGATCCGGTCCTCGAGGCTGTGGAACGAGATGATGACGAGTCGACCATCGCGATCGAGCAGCCGGACGGCCTGGTCGAGGAGCTCCTCCGCCGCCTGGAGCTCTTCGTTCACCGCCAGGCGAAGCGCCTGGAAGACCCGCGTCGCCGGATCGATGCGCTCGCCGCCGCCGCGTCCGCTGCGTTTGGCGCGGCGGACGACATTGGCGAGCGCGACGGTCGTGTCGATCGGCTTCGCACGCCGCTCCGCGACGATGGCGCGCGCCACCCGGCGTGCTTCGGGCTCTTCTCCGAACTCTCGAAAGATCTCTTCCAAGTTCTCCTCCGTAGCAAAGTTCACGAGCTCGCCGGCGGTGGGGCCTCGCGATCCCATCCGCATGTCGAGCGGTCCGTCACGTTGAAAACTGAAGCCGCGCTCGGGGTCGTCGAGCTGCAGCGACGACATTCCGAGATCGGCGTAGATGCCGGCCGGTGGCGGCTCGCCGCCGGCGTGGGTGCTCCACAGCGCGTCGAGATCGCGAAAGTTGCCTTCGACGGCGCGCACGCGGTCGCCGAACTCCGCCAGCCGCTCGCGCGCCAGGGCGAGGGCGCGGGGGTCCTGGTCGATTCCCAACAGGCGCGCTCCGGGAAAGCGCGAGAGCAGCGCGTGCGCATGGCCACCGAGGCCGAGCGTGCAGTCGACGAAGAGACCGCCGCGCTCGGCGGCGAGCCAGTGCAGGGTCTCTTCGAGGAGCACGGGTTGATGGCGTGCGGCGGGCGATTCGAGCTCATGGGCGCTCAGATTCCCCGCTCCGACAGCAGTCCGAAGTCCTCGTCCGTGAACGGATGCTCGGCGAGCCGCTTCTCGAAGCGCTCGCGATTCCACACCACGAGGTGGTCGATGCGGGCGGAGACCACGACCTCGCCGCTCATCGTCGCCGACGAGCGCAGGATCGTCGGCACGAGAAGCCGCCCCTGGCCGTCGAGCCGCGACTGCTGTCCGTAGTAGCTCACGCGCTCGAGGTAGCGCTCCTTGACGCGATCGGTCGCCGGCAGGGCAGCGAGCCGCGACTCGATCTCCTCCCACACCGGAAGCGGATAGACCAGGGCATGGTCTCCCGCCACAGAGGTGATGAAGAAGTCGGCCCCGAAGCGCTCCTCCAGCGCCCGCCTGAAGTCCGTCGGGACTTTCAGACGCCCTTTGTCATCGATCGTGGCTACTGTGCTGCCGCGGAACATCGCTTGCCCCATTCAACTGAAGAATGACTCCAGCAATGTACAAGAGAGTTCCACTTTTGTCCATTTTTATCCACACAGTTTCGACATCGGCGCAACACTCACCGAGCGGCGTAAATACGACGGAACTTCAGTCGAACGGTACGGACGGGAGAGGGCGAGACGCGGCGGTGAGCTCGAGGCTCACCGCCGGAAAATCAGCGCTACGGGGAAGGCGGCGGGGCGATCGGTTCGGCCGCTGGCGGCTTCTCCGGCGCCGGCTCGCGCTTCGGCGCGAAGGCGGCGAGCGGATCGTTCGCGGGGTCACGCAGCACCTCGCGATAGCCGATCGCCTCCGGCGGAGTGTTCTCGAGCAGATAGGCCCGGTCCTCCAGATCCGCGAGGTAAGTGCGCATCTTCTCTTCGAAGAGGCGGTTCTGCTCCCTGGCGGCGAGCTCGTCCTTGACCTCCGCCAACGGCCGGACCGTGCTCTCGGTGCGCTCCAGAACCTGCAGCAGATGCAGGCCTCCGCGCGCTTCGACCGGCGAGGAGACCGCGCCGGCCACGAGCCCCGCGACCGCGGCCTCGAGCGCCGGCGCGAGCTCGCCGGCCTGCACCCACCCGAGGTCCACCGGACCGGTGGCGTCGCCGCCGCCGAGGCGGGCGACGACGTCGGCCATCGATTCGCCGGAGGCGAGCGCGGCGCGCATCGCTTCGGCGACCTCGCGCGCCTTGTCACCGGAGAGCTTCTCGGCCGGAATCACGATCTCCTGCACCTTCGCCTTGGCCGGGATGCGGAACTCCTCGAGCCGCTCGCGATAGGTCCGCTGCAGCCACTCGTCGTCCACCTCGACCTTCGAGCGCACCTCGCGCTGAATGACGCCGTTCACGCGGATCGAGCGCGAAGTCCGCTCGCGGAAATCAGCGAGCGTCATGCCGGCGCTCTTCAGCGCGTTGGCGAACGCCGCCTCGGTCGTGAGATTCATCCGGCTGCGGGTCGCGTCCATGGCCTCGTCGAGCTCCGCCTTGGAGGGCTCGATGATCAACTGGCGGGCACGCGAGAGCAGCAGCATCTCGTCGAGGATCTCGCGCATCGTCGCCCGGCCGGCATCCTCGGTCAGCGTTCGCCGCTCCTCCGGCGCGATCTCCGACTCGGCGATGGCGCGCTCGCGCGCTTCCTTGCGCTGGCGATAGTCGTAGAGCGTCGTGATCTCGTCGTTGACGCGCAGGATGATGGTGTTGAGCTCTTCGGCGGGCAACGTGGCGGCAGGAAAGGCCCACAGCGCCAGGGCGACACAGACGGTCTGCTTCAGGAACTCAACGCTCTTCATGCGGCCTCGATATCGGGAACGAGCCCCGGTAGTTGAACGGCAGGTTGCGGTCGTACACCGCGACAGTGTAACGGCTCTGCGCATCGGCGAACAGGCCTCGCAGGCGGTCGTCCGCGGCGGCCTCGCGCAGACGCCGGCGAATCTCCGGCGTGACCTCTTCGAGCGCCGGATTCTCCGCCGGCCAGCGCTCGACCACCTCGAAGAGGTGAAAACCGTAGTCGGCAGCGACGACCTCGCTCACCTTTCCCACCTCGAGCTTGAAGATGAGATCGGCGAAGGCCGGCGGCAGCTCGTCCCGCGCCAGAACCCCCTGGTCACCACCGGCCGGAGGCGACCCCGGGACGCTGACCTTGGCGAGCACCGCTTCGAAGGCCAGGCCGGCGACGAGCTCCCGGCGCGCGCGCTCGGCCGCGAGGCGGTCGTCCACCAGGATCTGCCGCAGGTGCACCCGCGCCGGACGGGCGAACTCGGCGGCGTGAGCGGCGAAGTAGGCGGAGATCTCGGCCGCGGCGGGTTCGGGAAACGGCGTCGACCCCATCAAGGGCTCGACCGCATCGGCGGACGGCACGGTCTTGTCGATCAGCCCGCGCTCGCGCGCCAGCTTGGCGAGCATCTCCTCGCGCACGAACTGATCGAAGAGCCGGGACAGCAC
>JAGOCP010000433.1 GCA_017998715.1 Thermoanaerobaculia bacterium
TCAGGCGCACGCGGGTCTCATGCCAGCGGCGCGGCGGAGAGCGCGGCGACCGACGGCACGACGAGCGTGCCGATCCCCTCGTTGGTGAAGAGCTCGACGAGCAGGGCGTCGGGAGTCGCGAACGGCACCAGGTGGACACGCGGTACGCCGCTCTCGAGAGCGCGCGCGATCGCCCGCGACTTGGGCAGCATGCCGCCGGTCAGAGCGCCCCGCTGCTCGAGCCCGGCGAGCCCTTCGAGGTCGACCAGCGAGACCAGCGAGGCCGGGTCGTCGGCGCGCTCGAGAATCCCCGGCACGGCGACGGCGAAGAGCAACTTCTCGGCGCCCAGGGCGACCGCGAGCTCGGCGGCGATGGTGTCGGCGTTGACGTTGAGGATCGCCCCCTGCTTGTCGGCGGCGAGCGGCGCCACGACCGGCACATAGCCGTCGTCGAGGAGCTTCTGCACCACCCGCGGGTGCACCGCCACGACATCGCCGACGAAGCCGTAGTCGATCGCCGCCGCCTGCGCGTCCGCCGAGTGAATCGGGGGGCGCCGGCGCGCTTCGACGAGGTCGGCATCCACGCCGGAGATCCCGACCGCCGCGACTCCCGCCCGCCGGCAGGCGGCGAGGAGCGCCGTGTTGACCTTGCCGGCCATCGCCATCACCGCCGCCTCGAGGGTCGCGGCGTCGGTCACCCGACGGCCGTCGATCTTCTGCGTCGCGAGGCCCAGACGGTCGGCGAGCGCGGTCGTCTGAGGCCCGCCGCCGTGCACCAGGACGACGCGGATGCCGAGCCGGTGCAGGACTTCGATCTGCTCGAGAAAGAGCAGCAGGCGGGCCTCTTCCTCGATCGCCTCGCCCGAAAGCTTGACCACGAAGGTCTTGCCCTGGAAGAGGCGGAGATAGGGCAGGGCGTGCTTCAGGCCCGCCACTTCGGTCATGCGGTCGCTCCTCTGTCCGACGTCTTTCATCTCTTCTCCTCGAACGTTGCTGCGTTCCCTTGCCGGCCGCGAGCGCCCGCCGTCGCACCGACGCCGGCGAGGAGGCGATGCAGGACGGCCATCTGTGCCCAGAGGCGATTGTGCGCCTGCTGCACGACGACGCTGCGCGGCGAGTCGAGCACCGCATCGGCGACGACGACGTTGCGTCGCACGGGCAGGCAGTGCATGAAGGGCGCGGCAGGGGCGGTCTCGAACCAGCTCTCGTCGACGCACCACGAGGCGAGGCCGGCGCGCAGCTCGGTCTCGCGGGCGGCGTCGCCGTAGTGCGCTGCCGAGGCCCAGGACTTGGCGTAGACCACTCCCGCGCCAGCGAGCGCCGCGGCGCGGTCGGAGGTTTCGGCGACGCTGCCGCCGTTCGCAGCGGCGAGTGTGCGCGCCTCGGCGACCAGCGACTGCGGCAGGGCGTAGGCCTCGGGGGAGAGCACCGTGACCTCCATCCCGCGCAGTGCCGCCATGCGCAGCACCGCCGCCGGCACCGCGTGCGGCAACGCCTTCGGATGGTTCGCCCAGGTGAGGACGAGCTTGCCGTGGCGCGGTACCGCGAGGTCGTCGAGCGTCTTCCAGTCGGCGAGCGCCTGGCAGGGATGGTCGATCGCCGATTCGAGATTGACCACCGGCACGGGCGAAAGCGCGGCGATCTGGCGGAAGCTCCCGTCGGCGAGATCGGCGGCGAGATCGCTGCCCGAGGCGAAGGCGCGCACGCCGAGCACGTCGGCGTAACCGCCGAGCACCGGGATCGCCTCGCGCACGTGCTCCGAGGCGTCGCCGTCCATCACCACGCCGGTGCGCGTCTCGAGCTTCCAGCTCGAGCCCCCGGGCGTGATGACGAAGCTCGTGCCGCCGAGCCTGGCCATCGCCGCCTGCATCGAGGCGAGGGTGCGCAGCGACGGATTGAAGAACAGCAAGCCGAGGATCTTCCCGGCGAGCGCCTGGGGATCGCCCTCGCGCGCGAGGCGCGAGGCCAGCGCGAGGAGGTCGACGACCTCCTCGCGCGGCAGTGCGGCGAGTGAGAGGAAGCTCTTCACGGTTCGAGTCCGTCGAGCGCCGTGGCGAGGAGGGCCGCATGCTCGGGCCCGAGAGTGAGCGGCGGCAGCAGACGCACGACGAACGGATCGTCGCTCGTACCGACGAGAATGTCCCGCTCCAGGAGCTCCGCCTGGATCTCTCTTGCCGGCCGCCGGGTGCGCAGACCGAGAAGCAGCCCCTCGCCCTGGACGGCGACGACCGGCCCGCGCCCGGCGAGGGCGAAGAGCGCCCGCGAGACGACGCGCACGCGCGGCATCAGCCCCTCCTCGACGATCGCTCCGAGGGTCGCTTCGATCGCCGCGCAGACCAGCGGCCCGCCGCCGAAGGTGGTGCCGAGATCGCCGGCGGCGAGCGGCGGCAACGCCTCGGGCCGGGCGAGCACGGCCGCCGCCGGAAGTCCGCCGGCCAGCCCCTTGCCGACCGTCAGGAGGTCCGGCGTCACGCCGTGCAGCCGCGCCGAGAACGGCGCGCCACTCCGTCCGAGACCGCACTGCACTTCGTCGAAGATCAACAGGGCGCCGGCGCGCTCGGTCGCTTCGCGTGCGGCGACGAGGTAGTCGCGGCCGAGCGCGTACGCCCCAGCGAGGCCCTGCACCGGCTCGAGGATGAACGCCGCCGTCCCGGCGTCGATCGCCTGGGCGAGCCGGCCGAAGTCGCCGCGCGGCACGAACTCGACGTCGAACGGCTTGCCCGGAAAGCCGTACCAGCGCTCGGAGCCCCAGGAGACTGCGGCAGCGGCGGCGGTGCGGCCGTGGAAAGCGCCTTCCACCGCGACGACCTTGCGTCGTCCGGTCTTGCGGAAGGCGAGCCGCAGGGCGTTCTCGTTCGCCTCGGCGCCG
>JAGOCP010000434.1 GCA_017998715.1 Thermoanaerobaculia bacterium
GGCGGGGATCCAGGCGATCGCCGCCGCCGTCGGCGAAGACCGCGGCACGATCGAGGACCTCTACGAGCCGTACCTGCTGCAGGAGGGTTTCCTGCAGCGCACCCCACGCGGCCGCGTCGCCACCCAGAGGGCCTACCAGCATCTGGGGTACCCGCCGCCGGCGGCGCCGTATTCGCCGAGCGGCACGCTGTTCGATCCCGAATAGGACTGCCTCACGGACAGGTCGCGAAGGCGGCACTGTCGAGCACCGGCGCGAACGGCACGCCCAGCGGGCGGCGGTAGGTTTTCGCGACGTCGTGCTGCGTGTCCGTGACGTTCAGGGTTACCTCCACGTCGGTCGTGCCGCCGGCGAAGACCCAGTAGTTCTCGAAGCCGGCGAGCCCGCAGGCGTCGATCGTCTTCACCACCAGCTCGATGTTTCCGGCATTGAAGAACCAGAAGGTCCCCGTGTCGTCGGTGAGCGGTACGGCGCGGGCCGCACCGGAGGCCCCGGCGGCGGTGCGGTAGTCCGCTTCGACGCGGAAGCGGCCGCCGTCGAGACAGAGCGTCTCCGGCCCCGGCGTACAGCCGGCGCCGCCCAAGGGCAGCACCGTCGGGAGAGGCGGGGGAGAAGGCCGCTCCATCTCTGCGGCCGCCGACTCCGCAGTGCATTCGAGGTAGGAGGAGTCGAGGATCGGCGCGAAGCTCGTCGCCTGCGGGTTGAGGTAGGTTTTTCCTCTGCCGGTGGCGGTGTCGAAGACGAAGAGCTCCACTTCGAGGTTGGTGAGCCCGGCGCTGTAAGACCAGATCCGCTGGTTGAGGCCGCAGCCGTCGATCACCTTGGTGAGGAGCTCGACGTTCGCCGAGTCGAAGAACCAGAAGTAGCCGCTGTCGCCAGTGAGAGCGACGGCGTGCGCCCGGCCGGTGGCTACCGCAGGCGTCCTCCAATCGGCTTCGACGCGGTAGCGGCCGCCCGCCAGACAGAGCCCATCGCCGTCGGCGACGCAGCCCTCTGGAGTCCAGCGATCGTTCACCCGCTGCCAGAACTGGGCGAGCGACAGACCGGCGAGCCCATCGAGCCCGAGCCGGGAGCGTTCGCGAGCCAGCGTGCGGCGGAGCGCCGGCGAGCCGTTGGCCTCGAAGCCGTCGAACAGCCGGTTCAAGTCCGCCGCCATGTCGGCGGTGACCACGGCGCTGCCGTTGCCGGTGACCAGGGTCTCGAGAGCGTCGATCCAGGGATCGGCCGAAGAGAAGAGATCGACGAGGAGCGCAGGACTCCCGACCATCGCTTCGACGATCGCCGGCGACAGGGTCTGGTAGAGCGCCGCGTAGTAGCGCCCGGCCGCGGTCGCCGCCATGACGTCGTCGCGCAGCGCCTGCAGCGTCGCGATGTCGCCCGCCGCGCTGCGTACCAGCCCGCGCAACGCCTGCACCACTCCGGTCCCGGAATCCGCACCCGGCGGAGCCGCGGTAGGCACCGACCCCTCTTCGGTGAGGGCATAGCCGAAGCGGCGGAGGTCTTCGCGCCAGGTCGCGAGCGCCGAGAACGAGCAGCCGGCCTTGACGTCGCTCACCAGGTAGGCGAGGGCTCGCGGCTCGGCGATCGTGGCGCCGTCGGCCGACAGGAGCTCGAGCACTTTCGCGTAGTACGCGCGGGAGAAGTAGTGTGGCACGTCGCCCTTCGTCTGCCCGGTGTTCACGACCCCGGAGATGGCGGGCTCGCCGACGAACCCGACTTCGAAAGGTACCGGTTCGGAGGCGGCCTGCGACAGCCGAACATCACTCGAGACCAAGGTCGCGAGAACCTCGGCTTGCACGCTGCGATAGGGGATCGGTCCGCGCTCGGTCGGCAGCTCCGGGCCCGCGCTCGCGAAGTAGATCGCGAGCGGGCTGCTGCCTCCTGGCAGCCGATAATCGACCCGGAAGTCGTCGAGGTCGATCGCGAACTGATGCACGAAGGGCTGCTCGCTGCTCGACTGGAACCCTGACTCGACCGCGAGACCGATCGTCATCGGGCCCCCCTGGGCCGAGAAGTCGGGGCGCCCACCGCCCGGGAAGGCGGCGAAGTCGCTGGCACGCAGGGCCCCCTGCGCGGCGGGAAACCAGACCCCGAGCGGCACCGCCGCGTACCAGCTGAACAGTGCGAGGTTCGAACGATAGACCGTTCCGCCTTGCACGATGACTGCGTAGACGGTCAGTGCACGCATGGAGTAGTAGGAGGGGGCCGCGCCCTCGAACTGCGCCCGGAAACGGCCGGAGATGGCGAAGCTCACGACGGCCCCCAGCTCAGCCGGATCGAAGACGGCAGCCGGCGCCGCCTGGTAGGAGGTCAGGGCGGAGAAGAGCAGCCTCTCGTGGCGGTGACGGACGCTCAGATAGGGCGCGCCTGCGTCGATCCGGAGAAGCTCGACGCCTGGGCCGCTCGGCGGCAGAACGAGCTCCCAGTCCCCGAAGTCGCTGTCGGCGAAGAGCGTCCCGGTCGTCTGGGCGACCAGCGGTCCGGCGAGAGCGGCGGCGACGAGACTTGCCAGGGCGATTCGAAGAAGCATGCATCCTCCGGCGGCAGAAGGGGGTGAACCCGGGGGCGCCGCAGCAGAGATTCTCGGGCCCGCAGGCCGAAAGGTCCCGAGGTCGGGCTGAGGGCGGACGCAGGGATCGCAAAGGTCGGACGAAACCGACGCTTCCGAGTGGAACAGTTCACTCCTTTCGCCCCTTGCCCGAGGCCCCGCGCCGTAGAATGCACCGGAAGGCGCCTTGCGGAACGAAATGTCCCCCTCCCCCAGCCCCACTCCCCGGCAACCGCTGCAGATCGGCGAGTTCCTGGCCGATCCCGGGCTCAACGTCGTCGTCGGCCCCCAGGGACCGGTCG
>JAGOCP010000435.1 GCA_017998715.1 Thermoanaerobaculia bacterium
GCCTGGTTCCAGGCGCGATAGCCGCAGACGTGCGTGGCGTCCGGGCGCTGCGCGAAAATCAGCATCTGGTTCGCGAGCGAGTACTTCGAGAACCGGCTCATGGTGCCGAGTAGCGGCAGCAGTGACTGGCCGGGTTGGGCGAGCTCCGCCTTGAGCGTGGTGAGCAGGGTGTCGATCGAGGTTCGGGCTTCGGTGTTCATCTGGGAGGATCCCTTTCTGAGTCGGGACCCCACGGTCCCTTCGCCCACATTCGGGGGACCGTGGGAGGCCGATGCGCGATTTCCTGTGATGGGTACCACCTGATTTCCTCGGTTGGGGACCACCTGATTTCCTGAGTTCGGACCCACCCGATTTCCCGGGTTGGGGACCACCGATTTCCTGGATGGGGACCATCGTCGGAGCCGCCGAAGGCGGCATTCCGGCCCGGTACCGTGTCGTGGGCAACCACGCACGGGAAGGGCGAGATGGGCAACAGGAGCGTCACGGTGGAACGATTCAAGGAGATCGAGCGGCGGCTGCGCGACGGGCGCAGCCTGCGAGAGATCGCTCGTGCCCTCAACTGCTCGCGCAAGACGGTCCGGGAAGTCCGTGACGGTCTGCGATTGTCGCCGGCGATGCCGCAGGCGGTCGCCGACCCGCTGTGGATGTCGCAGGTCGATTGGAGCGCGGTCGTGCACGAGCTCGGCCTGGGTCATCCGCTCAAGTTCATCTGGGAGGAGCGCGCCCAGAGCCTGACGGGGTACCCGAACTTCTGGAAGCAGTTCTATCGGAAGTTCCCCGAGCTGCGCCAGGCGACCGTGACGGCGCGCGAGTTCGCTCCCGGCGAACGGGTCGAGGTCGATTACGCCGGCGACCCGATCGAGTGGGTCGAGCTGCGCACCGGTGAGATCCACAAGGCCTGGGTGTTCGTCGCCGGCCTCGGCTTCAGCCAGCTGCTGTTCGCCTGGGCGGCCGACGACGTGAAGAGCCGCAACTGGCTCGACAGCCACCAGCGCATGTACGCGTTCTACGGCGGCGTACCGCACGTGACGGTGCCCGACTGCCTGAAGCAGGGCGTGCTCAAGTGCCATCGCTACGATCCCGATCTCAACCCGTCCTATGCGGCGCTGGCAGCGCATTACACGACGGCGGTGGTCCCGGCGCGGCCCGCTCATCCGCGCGACAAGGCGATCGTCGAGGGGCTGGTCAAGATCCTGATGCGTTACCTGCGCTTCCGCTATCGGCGCCATCGCTTCACCGCGATCGCCGAGATCAACCAGGCGCTCAGCGAGTGCGTCCGCCGCATCAATGAGCGGCGCCACACGCGCTTTGGCGTCGCGCGCCGTGAGCGCTTCGAGCAGCTCGAGCGCGCCGCGCTCAAGCCGCTGCCCGCCGCCGACTTCGACGATGCCGAGTGGAAGGACGCCAAGCTGCACCCCGACTGCTATGTCGTCGTCGAGGCGACCTACTACAGCGCCCCGCACATCCACCGCGGCAAGAAGCTGCGTATCCGCGTGACGTTGAACCAGGTCGAGATCTTCTTGAACGGCGAGCGCCTCGCGCTGCATCCCCGCGACCGCAGCCGCAGCGGCCGGCGGATCAAGATCGACGCCCACTTCCCGGCCGCCTCCATCGCCTACTACGAGGCGACCCCACAGCAGCTGCTGTCGCAGTCGCGGTTCATCCACGCCGAGTTCCACCAGCTCGTCGTCGATCTGTTCAACGCCGACGTCTACGGCAACCTGCGTCGCGTCCAGGGCCTGATCCGCAGCGCCGGCAAGGAGATCCACCGCGCCGGCCGCGACAGTGCCCTGCCGCGCATCGTCGGCGCCATCACCGAGATGCGCCGCGTCGGCAAAGTCCGCGTGCCGTACTTCTGCGACCTGCTCGCCCGCCAGCAGCCTGTGCACCTCGCTGTGGAGCGCGACATCGTCCGCCGCCCCGGCAACCCGTTGTTGCGGTACGCGCCGCCGCAGACCGTCAACGATCCCGTTCCATCCACCCAGGAGTCCTTGCTGTGAGTACCGCAATCGCCCGTAACCTGATGGCCGAGATGAAGCTCCCCGGCATGCTCGCCGCGTTCGACAAGACCGTCACCGACGCAACTCGCGACGCGGTGAGCTACACCGAGTTCCTCGACGCCTTGCTGCAAGCCGAAGCCGACTACCGCGGCGAGCGCGCCGCGCAGCGCCGCCTCAAGGCCGCCAAGCTCCCGATCCGTGTCTGCCTCGACGACTTCGATTACACCGCGCATCGATCCATCACCAAGGCCCAGATCCGCGAGATCCAGAGCCTCGGCTGGCTCAAGGACGGACGACCGTTGCTGCTCATCGGCCAGACCGGCGTCGGCAAGTCGTTCATCGCCCAGGCCATTGCGCTGCAGGTCTGCCAGCATGGCCGATCCGCCCTCTACATGAACCTCACCACCTGGCTCGAAAACCTTGCGCTCGCCCGCTCGAGCGGCACGTACCTGCGCTACCGCGAGAAGCTCGCCAAGCCCGACGTGCTGATCCTCGACGACGTCGGCATGCGAAAGCTCACCGCAACCGAGGCGCAGGACCTGTGCGAAATCCTCGAGGAACGTTCGTTCGGCAAGTCCACCGTGTTCACCACGCAACTGCCGCTCGAGCACTGGGCCGAAGTGATCGCCGATCCCGTCATCGCCGATGCGATCCGTGATCGGCTGCAGCACACCGCGCTCATCCTCACCATCACCGGCGAGAGCTACCGCGGCGTCAAAGCACGCAAACTTGCAGCCCGGAGCAAAGATCGATAAAACATCGTCGCCTGCGGCTCCGCCGACTCCCCACCTCAGGTGGGTCCTAACACAGGAAATCGGCTGGTCCCTTTGCCGGAAATCGCCCA
>JAGOCP010000436.1 GCA_017998715.1 Thermoanaerobaculia bacterium
ACAAACTGCTGTCGATGGAATTCGGCGATGTCGAGGCCGGCTTCGCCGAGGCCGACCGGATCTTCGAGGACACTTTCTTCTACGAGGGCAACACCCACCTGCCGATGGAGCAGCACGCCACGGTGGCCCTGCCCGAAGACGATGGCCGGGTCACGGTCTGGTCGTCCACCCAGACACCGCACTACCTCCATCGCGCCCTGACCAAGGTGCTGGGGCTGCCCGCTTCGCGCATCCGGGTGGTCGCGACTCCCAACGGTGGCGGCTTCGGCGGCAAGAGCGATCCCTTCGGGCACGAGATCGTCTGCGCGGCGATGGCCCTGAGACTGGGTCGCCCGGCAAAGATCTCGCTCACCCGCGAAGAAGTCTTCTACTGTCACCGCGGTCGCCATCCGGTGCTGATGAAGATGAAAACCGGCGTGCGCAAGGACGGCACCCTCACCGCCCAGACCCTGCAGACGACGCTCGACGGCGGCGCCTACGGCAGCTACGGCGTCGCCTCGACCTACTACACCGGCGCGCTGCAGACGGTGACCTACCGCCTGCCGCGCTACAAGTTCGAGTCGATCCGCGCCTTCACCAACAAGCCCGCCTGCGGCCCCAAGCGCGGCCACGGCACGCCGCAGCCGCGCTTCGGTTTCGAGGTCCAGCTCGACAAGATCGCTGTCGACCTCGGCCAGAATCCGGCGGACCTCCGGCTGCGCATGGTCGAGGAGCCGAACACCGTCACGGCGAACTGGCTGAAGCTCGGCACCATCGCGCTCGCGCGCTGCATCGAGGCGGTGGTCACCGGCTCCGGCTACCGCGAGCGCTGGGGCAAGCTCCCCCCGGGGCGCGGCCTCGGTCTCGCCTGCGGCAGCTACCTGTGCGGCGCGGGCTTGCCGATCTACTGGAATCACATGCCGCAGTCCGGAGTCACCCTGCACGTCGACCGCGGCGGCGGCGTCGCGGTCTTCTGCGGCGAGACCGAAATCGGTCAGGGCTCCGACTCGGTCCTCGCCGCGGTGGTCGCCGAGGTCCTCGGGCTCGAGCTCGCCGATCTCCGCCTCCAGGTCGCCGACACGGCGTTCACGCCGGTCGATCTCGGCAGCTACTCGTCGCGCGTCACGCTGATGATGGGGCATGCGGCGCGCGACGCCGCCGAGAAGGTCCGCCGGACGATCGCCGGGGCGGTGGCGCGCCAGCTCGCGATCCCGGAAGCGCAGCTGGTCTTCTCCGGGCGCCGGGTCTTCGACGCCGCCGATCCCGACAAGGGGCTCTCCTGGGAGGAGGCGGTGATCGTCACCGAAGCGCGCGCCGGTACCCTCGCAGCCGCCGGCTCCTACACGCCGCCGCGCTCGCCGGGCAAGTACCGCGGTGCCGGCGTCGGCCCCTCCCCCACCTACTCCTATTCGGCGGCGGTGGTCGAGGTCGAGGTCGACGAAGCGACCGGCATCTGGCGGCCGCTGCACGTCTGGATGGCGCACGATATCGGCCGCTCGATCAATCCGGCGCTGGTGATGGGCCAGGTCGAAGGCTCGGTCTACATGGGCCTGGGCGAGGCGATGATGGAAGAGAGCGCCTTCCGGCGCCTGCCAAAGTCGCGGTCAGGGGCGCTGATGCACAAGTTCCCCAGCCTCCTCGAATACAAGAGTCTGACCTTCGAGGAGATGCCGCCGGTCACCAGCTACCTGATCGAGGATCCCGACCCGGCCGGCCCGTTCGGCGCCAAGGAGGTCGGCCAGGGGCCGCTTCTGCCGATGCCCCCGGCCTGCGCCAACGCCATCTTCGACGCCGTCGGCGTGCGCGTCGATCAGGTGCCGATCCACCCGCACATGGTCCTCAAAGCGCTCGAGGCGAAGCGCAAGGGGAAGCCGGCGCGTTTCGGTCCGGAGAGCTTCCCCGAGATCGACTTCGGCTTCACGCTGAAGGTGCCGACGCCCTGGGAGGGCGGCGACGGCAAGGCGACCAACGAGGCCGAGTTCAAGACCGCCACCGGCAGGAAGTCGAAGGACGGCACGATGGCCGAGCGCGAGGAGGCTCTCAAGGCGGGCAGCGTCGAAGCGCTGACGACGAAGCTCGCGGGCAAGAAGGGCGAATGACATGTTGAGACTGCCGAAGTTCCGACTGCACCAGCCGGCGACGTCCGCCGAAGCCGCGGCGATTCTCGCCGGCGAAGGCGAACGCGCCCGCATCGTCGCCGGCGGCACCGATCTCTGGCCGAACCTCAAGCGCCGACACCAGCAGGCCGCGGAAGTCGTTTCGCTCTCGCGGCTCGCAGCGCTGCGGGAGATCGGGGGGATCGCTGGCAGCGGCGACCTCCACCTCGGTGCCATGGCGACGCTTACCAGCATCGAGCGCCACGCCGTAGTGCGCGAGCGCTTCCCCGCCCTCGCCGCAGCCGTCGAGTGGATCTCCTCGCCAGTGCTGCGCAACATGGGTACGATCGGCGGCAACGTCTGCCTCGACACGCGATGCACCTACTACAACCAGAACGAAGAGTGGCGGCAGTCGATCTCCTACTGCATGAAGGCCGAGGGCAAGATCTGCTGGGTGGCGCCCTCCTCGCCGCGCTGCTGGGCGGTCCAGTCCGCCGACTCGGCGCCGATGCTCGTGGCGTTGGGCGCGCGTGTGCGGCTGCTCTCTACCGCGGGCGAACGCGAGATCCCCATCGCCGCCCTCTACCACGACGACGGCATGGCCTATCTGACCAAACAGCGCGACGAGATCGTCACCTGCATCGTCGTCCCCGGCACCTCCGACGCCGCGCACTGCCGCACGGCCTTCTTCAAGCTGCGCCGCCGCGGCTCGATCGACTTCGGCGTGCTGTCGGTGGCGGTGGCGCTGTGGATGGATGGAGAGGT
>JAGOCP010000437.1 GCA_017998715.1 Thermoanaerobaculia bacterium
GGGCCGGATGCACGAGATCGACTTCGAGGTCCACGGCGAGGAGATGCAGTACGTCGAGATCACCCTCGATCCGCAGGAGGCCTGCGTCGCGGAGGCCGGCGCCTTCTTCTACATGGATCCGGCGATCCAGATGGAGACCATCTTCGGCGACGGCTCGCAGCAGAGCGAGGGCGGCGACTTCTTCGGCAAGCTGCTCTCCGCCGGCAAGCGCGTGCTGACCGGCGAGTCGCTGTTCACGACGGTGTTCTCGAACCAGGGCACGTCGCGCCAGAAGGTGGCGTTCGCCGCCCCCTATCCGGGCAAGATCGTCGCCTTCGACCTGAAACAGTACGGCGGGCAGATGCTCTGCCAGAAGGACGCCTTCCTCTGCGCGGCGAAGGGGGTCTCCCTCGGCATCGCGTTCCAGAAGAAGCTCGGCGCGGGTCTTTTCGGCGGCGAGGGTTTCATCCTGCAGAAGCTCGACGGTGACGGCCTCGCGTTCCTGCACGCCTGCGGCACCATTCACGAGCGCGAGCTCGCTGCCGGCGAGACGCTGCGCGTCGACACCGGCTGCCTGGTCGCCTTCGAGCCGCGGGTGAACTACGACATCCAGATGGTGAAAGGGGTGAAGACCTTCCTGTTCGGCGGCGAAGGGCTGTTCTTCGCCTCCGTTACCGGGCCGGGCAAGGTCTGGCTGCAGTCGCTGCCGTTCTCCCGCCTCGCCGCCCGGGTCGTCGCGGCCTCGGGCATCGGCACCGGCCGGCGCGAGGAGGGATCGGTGCTCGGACCGCTGGGGAATTTGCTGGATGGAGACAGGTAGCCAGCTGTCTCCTTGGGATGGCAACAGCTAGCCAGCTGTCGCCTCTGGGTGCAGACAGCTAGTCGCCGTCGCGATGCGCTGGCTGGAGGTCGACGGACGCTTCGGCGGCAGGTGGAGCGTCGGCGGGCGAGTCCCGGTCGTCGCGGCAGGGCTCTGCCGCGGCGGCCGCGAGCTCTTGCGGTGCCGCGGGGAGTGCGGCGGCGCCCAGGAGAAGCCAGGCTGCGGTCCACTGGGTCGGGGTCTGGCGGAATGCGGTGCGCACGGGAGAACCTCGCTGGGTAAGTGAGAACGTCTCTCCTCCAAGAAGCGCAGGAAGGCGCCGGCAGGGGACATGCGGCTGGAGTTAGAATCGCCGCACCATGGCCGCCCTCGAGATCCGCAAGACCTACAAGCTCTACATCGGCGGGGAGTTCGTGCGCTCCGAGTCGGGGCACTACGACGAGGCGCTCGACGGCAAGGGGCGGCACCGCGCGAATCTCTGCCGCGCGTCGCGCAAGGACCTGCGCGACGCGGTCACGAAGGCGCGCGCGGTGCAGGAGAAGTGGGCCGGACAGTCCGGCTACCTGCGCGGACAGATCCTCTACCGCATGGCCGAGATGATGGAGAGCCGCGTGCCGGCCTTCGAAACCGCGCTGCGCGGTGCGGGCGGCAGCGCGGCGGCGGCGCGGCACGAGGTCCGCGCCACGATCGACCGTATCGTCCATTTCGCCGGCTGGTCGGACAAGTACCAGGCGCTGCTGTCGTCGGTGAATCCGGTGGCCTCGTCGTACTTCGACTTCTCGCTGCCGGAGCCGACCGGACTCGTCGGCATCGTCGCACCCGACAAACCATCGCTTCTCGGGCTGGTCTCGCACGTCCTGCCGGTCATCGTCAGCGGCAACAGCTGCATCGTTCTGCTCTCCGAGAGCGACCCGATCCCCGGCCTCGAGTGGGCCGAGGTGCTGGCGACTTCCGACCTGCCCGGCGGGGTGGTGAACCTCCTCTGCGGCCCGCGCTCGGAGACCCTGCCGCACCTCGCCCGGCATATGGACGTCAACGCCCTGGCGCTCGCCGGCCTGGCGCAAGAGGTCGAGATCGAAACCCGCAAGGACGCCGCGGTGAACGTCAAGCGTGTCACCTGCTACGACCTCGGTGCCTACGCTGACGCCGACGTCGAGCGCCTCGACCTCATCCGCGCCTTCACCGAGACCAAGACCACCTGGCATCCCGTCGGCTGGTAGGCCATCTTCGTCGGCGCCGGCGCTGTTAGGATCCCCGGGACCATTTCTCGGGGGATTTCATGAGCGACGAGCAGCAGCCTTACGTGCCGGCGGAGTCGACGATGGCGGAGCTGACGGTGAAGGCCGTCGTGCTCGGCATAGTGCTGGCGGCGATCATGGGGGCGGCCAACGCCTACCTGGCGCTCAAGGCAGGGCAGACGGTTTCGGCCACCTTCCCGGCGGCGATCCTGGCCCTCGCGGCCTTCCGGCTGCCGTTCTTCCGCGGCACGATCCTCGAGCAGAACATCGCGCGCGCCGCGGGCACGGTCGGCGAGGCGCTCGCCGCCGGCGCCATCTTCACCATCCCCGCATTCCTGCTCGTCACGGTCAACGGCCAGCGCCTGTGGACCGAGTTCGACTACTGGCAGACGAGCCTCATCCTGCTCATCGGCGGCATCCTCGGCGTTCTGTTCATCACGCTGCTGCGCCGGACGCTGGCGGTCGAGGCGGCGTTGCCGTTCCCCGAGAGCAAGGCCTGCGCGGCGATCGTCCGCGCCGGACAGGCCGGGGCCACCGGCGCCAAGTACGTCTTCGGCGCGATGGGGCTCGGGATGTTGATCCAGATCTTCAAAGACGGCGCCGGCCTCCGCCTTTTCCGCGAGTCGGTCGAGGTCTTCAAGCAGCTGCCGGCTTCGGTCATCCACCACTTCGACTCGTCGCGGGCTCCCCTGGGCGACGTGCAGCATCGGGGAGCGGTCGCTTTCGCCACGCCGTCGATCTCGCCGGCGCTCATCGGCGTCGGCTACATCATCGGCTTCGAGCTCTCGGCGATCAACTTCT
>JAGOCP010000438.1 GCA_017998715.1 Thermoanaerobaculia bacterium
GGCGGCGCTCGCCAATCAACGTCAGGGAGAGGTGCAGCCCTCGCGCGAGTGCGAGGTCGCCGCCGGCGAGCTCGACACCGTAGTCGTCGCAGGCGTCGACCAGAGCGCGGAAGAAGCTGCGGTGGTCGAAGCCGGGCGGGGCGGCGAGGGCGAGGAAGGCGTGGCGCGGGCGTGCCCCGCTGGCAGCGATGTCGGAGAGATTCACCGCCAGCAGGCGCCGGGCGACGAGCGCCGGAGCGAGGCCGGCGGGGAAGTGCACGCCTTCGATCTGTTGGTCGACCGTGACCACGGCGCCTCCAGGGAGGGCCGCTGCGTCGTCGCCGATGAGCGTGCCGCCGGCGCTTGCTCTCCCGCCCTTCCTCCGCCGCGCGGTGAGCGTCCGAAGCCAGGCGACGAGGCCCTCTTCGGACGGCGCCGGGCTCACCGCTTGCGCGCCCCGGTTCGGCGAGCGGGGAGCTTGCCTCGCCGTGCCACGGCCTTCGCAGGTGAGGCCGCCCTTCCCGCCGGCAGCAGGACGCGATCGAGAACGTCGTCCATCGACTCGACCGGATGAAGCTCGAGTCCCTTGTGGGCGGACGCCGGGATCTCGGTGAGGTCGCGCCGGTTGAGCTTGGGCAGGACGACCGAGTGGATGCCGGCCGCCTGGGCGGCGAGGAGCTTCTCCTTGAGACCGCCGATGGCCATGACTTCGCCGCGCAGCGTGATCTCGCCGGTCATCGCCAGTTTGCGGTCGATCTTCCGGCCGGTGAGCGTCGAGACCAGGGCGGAGGCGATGGTGATGCCGGCCGACGGGCCGTCCTTGGGGATGGCGCCGGCCGGCACGTGGACGTGGAGATCGTTCTGGGTGAAGAACTCGGCGGAGTGGCCGTGCCGTGCCGCCCAGTCGCGGGTGAACGACAGCGCCGCCTGGGCCGACTCCTTCATCACTTCGCCCAACTGGCCGGTGAGCACGAGCTGGCCCTTGCCGGGGGTCGCCAGGACTTCGATGAACATGAGCTCGCCGCCGGCGGCAGTCCAGGCGAGGCCGGTGGCGACGCCGACCCGGTCACGCTCGAGCAGATCCTCGCTGGTGTGCTTCGGCTGGCCGAGGAACTTCTCGACCGTGCGTGGACCGATCGTCACCCGCCGCGTCTTGCCGCCGGCGACGGTGATCGCCACCTTCCGGCAGACGCTCGCCATCTCGCGCTCGAGGCCGCGCAGGCCCGCTTCGCGGGTGTAGCCGGTGATCGTCCGGCGCAGGGCGGCGTCGCTCCACGCGAGGTGGGCGTCGGTCAGGCCGTTGTCGGCGAGCGTCTTGGGGAGCAGGTGGCGCTTGGCGATGGCGAGCTTCTCCTCGACGGTATAGCCCGACAGGCGGAGAACTTCCATGCGGTCGAGGAACGCCGGCTGGATCGGCTCGAGGAGGTTCGCAGTGGTGACGAAGAGGACGCGCGACAGATCGTAGGCGACGCCCAGATAGTGGTCGCGGAAGTTCCAGTTCTGCTCCGGATCGAGCACCTCGAGCAGCGCCGAAGAGGGGTCGCCGCGGAAGTCGGCGCCGATCTTGTCGATCTCGTCGAGCATGAAGACCGGATTCGAGGTACCGGCCTGATGCAGACCCTGGAGGATCCTGCCTGGGAGGGCGCCGACGTAGGTCCGCCGGTGGCCGCGGATTTCGGCCTCGTCGCGGACGCCGCCCAGCGAGAGGCGGACGAACTTGCGGCCCATCGCGCGCGCGATCGAACGCCCGAGCGAGGTCTTGCCGACCCCGGGCGGGCCGACGAAACAGAGGATCGGGCCGCGGGCGTTCGCCTTGAGCTTGCGCACGGCGAGGAACTCGAGGATCCGGTCCTTGATCTTCTCGAGGTCCCAATGGTCCTCGTCGAGGATCTTGCGCGCGTGCGCGAGATCGAGGTTGTCGGTGCTCATCGCCTGCCAGGGCAGGCCGGTGAGCCAGTCGAGGTAGGTGCGTTGCACGGCAGCCTCGGCGCTGTCGGGGTGGCCGCGCTCGAGGCGGCGGATCTGACGGTCGAGCTCCTCCTTCGCCTCGTCCGGCAGGTGCTTCTCCTCGGCGAGCTTGCGGTAGCGCGCGACCTCCTCGGCGAGCTCGTTCTCCTCACCGAGCTCGATCTGGATGGTGCGCAGCTGCTGGCGCAGGAAGTACTCGCGCTGGCTGCGGTCGATCTCGCCGCGCGCCTGCGAGGAGATCTCCTGCTGCATGGTCAGCAGCTGAATCTCGCGCAGCATGAACTCGGTGACCATCTTGAGCCGCTCGGTGCCGTCGATCGTCTCGAGGACGCGCTGGGCGTCTGGAATCGCCAGCTCGAGATTGCTGGCGACGAGGTCAGCGAGGCGGCCCGGGTCTTCGAGGTTGGCGACCAGGACCAGAACCTCGGGCGAGACGCCTTTGCCGAGGCCGACGATGCGATCCATGCTCTCCTTGGCCGAGCGCACGAGCGCCTGGGTGGCGAGGGACCCGGCTCCGGGTGGCGTCTCAGGGATAGGCACGATGCGCGCCTGGGGGAAGTCGTCGGGACGCGAAAGATGCTCGAGGCGCACCCGGGCGACCCCCTGAACGAGCAGGCGGATGCGGCCGTCGGGAAGCTTCAGCATGCGCATGATCGAGGCCGCCGTGCCGACCTGGTAGAGATCGGCCTGCTCCGGCTCCTCGATCTTGGCGTCGCGCTGTGCCACCAGCAGGACCATCCGGTTCTCGGCCAGCGACTGGTCGACGGCACGGATGGAGCTCTCCCGGCCGAGCGACAGCGGAACGATGATGAACGGATAGAGAACGGCATCCTTCAGCGGCAGCACCGGCAGGATGTCGGGCAGCCGGATGGCGTCGTCCTGCGGGAT
>JAGOCP010000439.1 GCA_017998715.1 Thermoanaerobaculia bacterium
CGCGAGATCCGCGTACCCGCGAATTACGCGCCGATCGAGATCGCCCTCTCCGAAGGCGTGGTCTACATGGACTCGAGCGATCCCCGCTTCGATCACAAGTTCGAGGAGCAGATCGGCGTCGACCGCTTCGCGGCGATCGAGGTCGGCGACGAGGAGTTCATCCTGTCGTTCGACGTCGCGCCCGGAGTGCGCCGGGACGACGTGCTCTTCTCGCTCGGCGTCCTGCGCCACGGCATCAACCAGAAACTCCGCCAGGAGCGCATGCAGGAGGTCTTCGATCAGGCGCGCAAGATCCAGGCGTCGATCCTGCCGCGCCGCGCGCCGGTCTACGGCGGCTTCGAGCTCTATGGCCGGATCCAGCCGATGGAGTCGGTGGGTGGCGACTTCTACGACTACATCCCGATCACCGACAAGATCCTGGGGCTGGCGATCGCCGACGTCTCCGGCCACGGCTTGCCGGCGGCGCTGCAGGTGCGCGACATCTACATGGGTCTGCGCATGGGCATGGCGCGCGATTTCAAGATCGTGCGCACGGTCGAGCGCCTGAACCAGATCATCCACAAGTCGACGCTCACCAGCCGCTTCGTGTCGATGTTCTACGGCGAGCTCGAGCCCAACGGCGTCTTCATCTACGTCAACGCCGGCCATCCGCCGCCGTTTCACCTCTCGGCCGCCGGCGAAGTGCGCTACCTCGACGAAGGCGGCGCGGTCCTGGGGCCGCTCGCCGACGCCACCTACGAGCGCGGCTTCGTGCGCCTCCAGCCCGGCGACATGGTGGTGCTCTACACCGACGGCATGGTCGAAGCCACGCCCCCCGAAGGCGACGGCGAAGAGTTCGGCATCGAACGCCTGGTCGAGATCGCCCGCCGCCTGCAGGGCAAGACCTCGAAAGAGATCGGCGAGACGATGATGAAAGCCGTCGAGGCTTACCGCGCCGACGGCGAAGCCCAGGACGACCGCACCGTCGTCGTCGTCACCTATCCGCAGGCGGCGAGCGGAACCTAGCCGACAGGGATGTTCTGCCCCTGTCGGGCGTCGAGCAATTCGAGAGAGCAATCCTCACAACTGTGTCGGTTCGGCTGGATTCGGACGGCAGCAGGTCGATTCCGCGCGAGATCCGCTCCAAACAGAAGCGGGTCCGAGCTTGCGCTCGAACCCGCCTGAGGAGGCTGCGTCGTGAATCGGCTGCTTGGCGGCTCAGAACTTCCAGCCGAAGTGCATGACCGCTTCCCACACCGAGGCGTCGAGGACGACATCCGCCTGGTCCACCCACCGGATGGTGGTCTCGGGGCGGATGAAGAACGCCTCGCCGACATTCCACTGCCAGTTGGCGCCGAGATTGTAGGTGATGTAGCCGTCCGAGACGGAACGGTTGTTGTCCTCGCCCGGAACGTACAGATCGGCGCGGGCGCTCTGGTAACCCAGACCGGCGAAGAGACCGAAGTTCCCGCCACGGGGATACCAGATGGCGTTGAGGTCCGTCATCCAGAGGTCGAGCGAGAGCGGAAGGTCGTCGATGGCGTCCTGGATGTCCTCGTTGCTGACGGCCGAGTTCACGTTGAAGAAACCGGTCTTGGCGTAGATGCCCCAGTACTCGTTGACGTTGTAGCCGTAGCTCACGCCGTAGACGAGATCCTGATCGACCCGGTCGCCGTCGGGGAAGAGCCAGCCAGCGTAGCCGGCGAGGTTGGAGCCCGGCTCGGCCGCGTCGGCCGCCGGCGCGAACAGCACCATGGAAATCGCCAGCAGCAGAATCGTGTTCAGCATCTTGGTTTTCATTGCGATGTTCCTCCCTTGTTGGTGATGCGTTGACTGTTTCCAGACGAGCAATCGCGAGCAGCGCTCGACGAACAGTGTTCAGTGCACTCCGACCCGGTTCACGGGTCCGCCGAAGACCGCCTCCGCGACGGCTGCCGGAGCTGCCGCTGCGATGCCAGCCAGACCCTGGACGAGCATGTACCTGCGCGCGACGGAGTTCATGGTTAGCCTCTTGACGGTAAGGCCTGCAGCAGCTCATCGAGATCGATGAGCGCGTTGGGGTCGAGCCTCGTGGCCCCGGCCGGCGGGGTGAAGGCGAAGGCATCCGCCGCCGGCTCGAAGTCGGTCGTCCAGCTCTCGACACGAACGGTATATTGCGGCGCGCTGTTCACGGTCTTGCTGGTGATCACCATCTTGCGCGGGATGGGCCGCGCGCCCACCTCCACCCAGAGCTGCCAGTCGGTATCGGTGTTGCGGAAAGCCTCGGTCGCGATGCGGACTGCGTCCTCGACGTGCAGCGGCTGACTCTGTGGTCCGCAGGCAGACTGAAGGACGAGGGAGGCGCCGAAAACCAGGGTCGCGGGGAGCGGTCTGGGCTTCGCCATCGGTGGCATCTCCTTCAGGCGCCGGGCCTCCCGCGGAGGTCTTCGACAAAGGCGCAGATTGGATGATCCGCCCGTCGGCCCCGGGAAACGCCGCCCCTCAGGGTGGGCGGAACTG
Source organism: Thermoanaerobaculia bacterium (assembly GCA_017998715.1). GTDB lineage: Bacteria > Acidobacteriota > Thermoanaerobaculia > Multivoradales > JAGPDF01 > JAGPDF01. The sequence goes on from JAGOCP010000439.1 coordinate 2,479, forward strand.
CTCTTTCGGGCAAGCCCGAGCTCGGCTCAGGGAAGTGCGAGCGCGACGACGTCGATCTCCTGGCGGAGCTTGATCAGACTGTCTGCCGGGTAGATTCCGCTGCGCAGCTGGACGCCGGTGTAGATCTGGGTACGGGCGCCGACGATCGTGCCGGGGTTCAAGACCGAGTTGCAGCCGACGGCGACGCCGTCGCCGAGGATGGCGCCGAGTTTGCGCTTGCCGGTGGCGAGGCGGTCGCCGTCTCCCGTCGGGATCTCGATCGACTTTCCGTCGTGGCGGAAGTTGGAGAGGATGACGCCCGCTCCTAGATTGACGTCGCTGCCGAGGATCGAGTCGCCGACGTAGTTC
>JAGOCP010000440.1 GCA_017998715.1 Thermoanaerobaculia bacterium
TGGCGAGCTCGTTCCTGTGCCAATTCGAAGTCGCGACCGACGGCACCGGGAACATCACGGCCTGGCGTATCGAGCTCCGACGAACGCCCTACAATCCGGGCGACCCGCACCATGGCACCTACAGCTCCGGGGCGCCGGGAGCGATCCAGGGGGTCGACCTCGTCGGCACCGGCCTCGCGCCCGCCAATCCGTGCGGTCCGATGACCTTCTCGCCGACGGCGAGCACGGCGACGCAGGGAACCTGGGTGACCGATCACCCTCTGCCGAGTCAGCCCACGCTCTACCGCTACACCGGCGACCCCTACTCCACCGCCACCTCGCCCTACGTTCTCGGCGGCAACCTCAGCGGCGAGCTCGTCCTGGCGAATCCGCTGCCTCCCTTCCTGCCGCTCTCCGACATCACTCCAGCCATCGTCGGCTTCTCCTTTGCCGACGATGGCGCGACGCGCCAACTCGCCGACTCCTTCTTGTGCTCGTTCGAGGTGGCGACCGACGGAACCGGAGCCATCAGCCATTGGCGGATCGCGCTGCGCGAGTTTCCCTACACCGTCGCTGGCCCGCAGCACTCGATCGACAGCCTCGGTCTCGCCGCGCCCTTCAACGGCAACGATCTCGTCGGCACCGGCGCCGCCGCTGTCAACCCGTGCGGCGGGATCCTCCTCGACCCCAGCGCAGCGACGTTCTCGCGCGGCACCTGGACGCAGGAGAGCGGAGCCTCGGTGGTCGAAGTGCCGGCGCTCGACGGAGCTGGCGCCGCGGCGCTGGCGCTCGCTCTCGTCGGTGCCGCCCTGACAGCGCTTCGCCGTCGCCGCGCGGCAGGCTAGTCCAGAACGTTCGACCAGGCGAAGGTGTTGCCGCGCTCGAAGCCGTCCTTGAAGAACCACGGACAGCTCGACGGCGAGTACTCGACGGCGCCGATGTCGGTGCCCAGGCCTTGCGGGCGGAGGACGGTGCGCTGGTCCATGAAGGCGTTGCCGCCCGGCAGCGGGACGCCGGTGTCGCGCGCCGGGCTCGTCGGGTCGAGATCGTGGGTGCGGGTCAGCTCGAGCGAAGTCCCGGCCGCGCAGCTGAAGTCGAGGGGCACGAGCAGCGCATCGGTTGCGGGCTGATTGCCGTTGGTGGCGCTCGCGCCGCAGGTCGTGCCCTGCCAGAGGCTCGAGGCGATGTCGGGGGCGGGCGTGGTGATCTCGCACTCCGCACCGCTCGTCGTCGCGGCATCGCCCGCCAGAATGACGTTCCGCATGAGCAGGGTTGCTCCCGAGGAGGCGAGGCCGCCTCCCACGTCCGCCTGATTCCAGGCGATGGTCACGAAGCGCAGCGTCGTCGAGGCCTCCGAATGCAGGCCGCCGCCCGAGCCGACGGCGCTGTTGCCGGAGACCGTCGCGTTCTCGAGCAGGAGCGTCCCGAGGTTCGCAATCGCACCGCCGCGCGCTCCAGCAGCGACCGCCTGGTTGCCCGACAGCGTGACTTGACGCTGGATCGACGAGGTTCCGGCATCGAGGAACATCCCTCCCCCTTCCGCGGCACTGTTGCGGCCGATGGTGTCGTACGCGAGCGAGACCGACGAGCCGTTCGACAGGTTCATTCCCCCGCCGTTGCCCCCCGCCGTGTTCATGACGATCTGGGTCTGCTCGAGGAAGCCCGAGCAGTTGGAAACATCCAACCCACCGCCGCCGCCCCCGGCGACGTTCTTGTCGAACGACGCGAGAAGCACGGCGAGCTGGTTGCAGTTCGAGATCGACACGGCGCCGCCCGCCCCTCCTGCGCTGTTGCCGTGCACCAGCACCAGGCCGAGGTCGAGGCGGCCGCCAGTCAGGTGAAACGCCCCGCCGGCGCCGGCCGCCTGGTTGTCGGCGACGCGGCTGTTGTTGCCCTGGACCACGGCGCCGGTGGCCGCGATCGCGCCGCCGACCGTCGTCGAGACGTTGTCGGTGATCGTCGTGAAGAAGAAGTGGACCTCGCTCGTCGCCTCGGCGAGAATCGCGCCGCCGCCGGCGGCCTGTCCCTGGACCAGCGCGATGTCGCGCAGGGCCAAGTAGCCGCCGGCCGCGACCACGAAGTGGCGGGTCGCATTGCCGCCCGAAAGGGTGACGAGCAGGTCGCTGTCGACCGTCACGACGGCGGTGATGGTCTTGGCGCTGGTCAGCGCGATCGTGACCGGATCCGCACCGCAGGCGAAGGTGATCGTGCCGTTGCCGCTGTTGGCGGAAGCGACAGCGGCGTCGAGCGCCGCCTCGGTGCAGCTCGCGGGGGTGCCGTCGCCGACGACGGCATCGGTGGCGAGGAGTCGCCCCGGGCCTGCGGCCAGAGCCAACAGAGGCAGGAGTGCGAAGCGGGTGCATCGTCGAATGCTCAAGGGCGGTCTCCAGTCGGGTGAGGTTGGGGCCGGGCGTTTTCGGCAGCCTGCCTGTTCAAACGAACGGAACGAAGGGCGCTCGACCGGACATGGTCCGGTCTGGGGCCGGAGAGGAGGAACGGATTCAGGGAGCGACCGCCGACCAGCGCGAGCTGCCGCCGCCTTCGAAGCCGTCGAGAAAGAGCGCCCAGCAGCTAGTGGTGATGAACTCGTCGGCGCCGACGTCGCACGCCGCGCCCTGGGGGCGCGTGACGCCGCGCTGATCGAGCACCAGCCCGCCGACGCAGACACCGTTGTCGATCGCCGCGCTCGCGGCGGGGATGGCATGCGTCTCGGTGAGCTCCGTCGCCAGGCCGGTGCAGGTCTTCGCCAGCGGGGCGATCGCCACCGCGGTGCTGGACTGGTTGCCGACTCCGCCCCCCGCCGGACAGGAGGCATCGTCCCAGAGGCTCCAGTTGAACAGCGCCGC
>JAGOCP010000441.1 GCA_017998715.1 Thermoanaerobaculia bacterium
GTCGGCGCCTGGCTCCTGCTCGACGCGGTGCACTACGCGCCGCACTTCGCGGTCGACGTGGCGGCGCTGGATCCCGACTTCCTGCTCTGCTCGGCCTACAAGTTCTACGGTCCGCACATTGGGCTGCTCTACAGCCGACCGGGCCTGCTCGAAACCCTGGCGACCGATCGCCTGCGGGTGCAGGATCCGGCGGCGCCCTTCCGCATCGAGACCGGCACGCTGAATCACGCCGCGCTGGTCGGGGTGGGTGCGGCGATCGACTTCCTCGGCTCACTCGGGCGCGGCGAAGGGCTGCGCGCACGCCTGGTCGATGCCATGGCGGGTATCGGCGAGTGGGAAGGGAGGCTCGCCCGGCGCTACTGGCGCGACGTCCAGGCGATACCCGGCGTGACCGTGCACGGTCCCGCCTACGACTCCGGCGGCGGCGCGCAGCGCTCGCCGACGGTCTCCATCACCCTCGCCGGCGTGCCGGCGGCGACGGTCGCGCGCCGCCTGGGCGAACGCGGCGTGCAGGTCTGGGATGGCGACTTCTACGCCGTGCGTGCGGTCGAGGTGCTGGGCCTCGCCGGCCTCGGCGGTCTGCTGCGCACCGGCTTCCTGCTCTACAACACCGACGAAGAGGTCGACCGCCTGCTCGCCGGCCTGCGGGAGATCGCGGCCGGCGGGGTGGGCGCGAGCTAGGCGTCAGGGCAAGGTGTACTCCAAGCGGTAGAAGTGCGCCTTGCCTTCGATCTCGATCGTGAGCGTGCCGGCGATGCCCGCGAGGTCGCCGGTGCCCGAATCCGGCACCACGGAGATCGCCAGGTTCTGCTCGCCGCCCGCCATGCTGCCGGAGTGCTGCAGCACGAACGTCCCCTTGCGGCCGGCGAGAGTGCCGTCGACGCGCTCGATCGCCACGTAGCCGGCGGAGCCGGGGACCGCCGTGCCGGCGGTGAGCATCTCGCCGCTGCCGGTGGCTTCGAGGTCGCCGTGGAAAGTCTTGTCGAGCGAGAAGCGTCCAAGCGTCGTGCCGCCCGGATGCTCGGTCGTCGCGATCGGCGCGACCTTCACGTCGAAGGCCCCCTTGGCTGTCTTGAGCATGGTGTCTCCCCCTGCCTGGTTTGTCGCTCCGGCGATCGCGGCGACCCCCGAGAGGATGAGCAGCTTAGCCGCGATGACGGTGGATCGGTGCTTTCTGTGCATGGTCGAGGCCTCCCGAGCGAAGGCGATGTTAGGGTCTCTTCCGCTTCGCGGTATTGAACAAATCCGACATGCTCCGGCCCAAGCTCGTCGACCCCCGCGGAGTCCTTCACGTGCGCATGACGGCGACCAGCCCGGGCTACGGACGATACTGGCCGGACGACGATCTGGCGCCTTTCGTCGAGCATCTCTGGACCGTCGCCTGGGACCTCGAGGTGCCGGCGGTGAGCGAAGTGCTCGCGCATCCCTCGGTGCAGCTCGTGGTGGAAGCGGGCAACTCCGCCGTCGCCGGGGTCTTCACCGGCCGCTTCGTCCGCCGGCTCGAAGGCCGCGGCCGCGTGTTGGGTGTCAAGTTCCTGCCCGGCGGCTTCCGGCCGTTCTTCGGCCGTCCGGTCTCTGCTCTCGCCGATCGCCGAGCGAGCCTCAAGGAGATCTTCGGCGAGGCGGCAGAGGAGCTCGAGCAGCGTGCCCTGGCGGCGCCGGGGCTGGAGGAGTCTTTCGCGACCATCCAGCAGTTCCTGCGCGAGCGCTGCCCGGTCGCGAGCCCGTCCGTCGAGCTCGTCGGGCGCATCGTCGCACGCGCCGCGAACGATCGCGCCATCACCCGGGTCGGCCAGCTCGGCGAGCTCTTCGAGCTCGGCCCGCGCCAGCTGCAACGCCTGCTCGACGACTATGTCGGCGTGCGGCCGAAGTGGGTCATCCAGCGCTATCGCCTGCACGAGGCGGCCGAGCGCATCGCGGCGAACCCGGAACAGGACTGGGCGGAGCTCGCTCTCGAGTTGGGCTACGCCGACCAGGCGCATTTCGTCCGCGACTTCCGGCGCTTCGTCGGCAAGGCGCCGGCGGCCTACTCGCGTTCCTTCTCGCGTTGACTCCGCCTCAGCTATTCGCGGCGGTCCGCTCCCGCTGGTATTGCTCGATGAGCTCGCGGATACGGCGCGCGTCGCCTTTGGTATGGCCGTGGCTTTCGATCGGGTTGCTGCCGCCGGTCGAGTCGATGCGGATGTCGGAGAACAGCAGGCCGGTGGCGATCTGCACCGAGGCGACGTTGGGGATCGCGATGCTCTCCTCGGTGCTGCCGATCCACTTCGGCTGAATGCGCGTCACGCGGTCCGGGCTGACCTCGATGCGGGTGGGGAAGATGCGATTGCCTTTTGTCCAGCGGCTGGCGGAGAACGACTCGCTCATGGGGCCTCCAGTGGCGACTCTATCCGTCTCGCTCGCAGCTTGCGGACGACCACCGTGTCGACGGCGCGGTCGTGTCCGAGGCGGCGGTTGGGGTCGCGCCAGAGATCGAAGAGGCCGAGGCCGAGCGTGCCGAGGATGCCGAAGTAGGCGCCGAAGCGCTCGATGCCTTCGAAGAGCGTGAGCGGCCGGCCGTCGAGACGGACGACGCGCAGGCCGAGCAGGCGCTTGCCGACCGTCGTCCCCCAGCGCGAGGTGGCGACCGCGAAGTAGATCGCGGGGACGAGGAACAGCGCGGCGTTGCGGACGCCGTCGGGGATCAGCCGCTCGACTCCCAGACGCACGGTATTGGGCGCCAGATGGGCGGGCTCGCCGCCGCCGAGGTCGAGGGCGATCAGGAGCTCGGCGTCGGCCAGCCGGTCGGCGGCGCGGTCGAGGTCGCCTGCCTCGACGTC
>JAGOCP010000442.1 GCA_017998715.1 Thermoanaerobaculia bacterium
TGCGGCGGCAGACGGCAGGCTCTGGGAGCTCTGGTTCACCTCGGTGCCGACCGCGGAGGAGACGGCGGGCTACATCGCGCAGGCGCTCGCCGGCCAGGCCGCGGGAACGATGCTCCCCTGGGCGGTGCGCGACCTTGCGACCGGCGCGATCGTCGGCAGCACGCGCTATCACGACATCGTCGCTCCGGCCGACCGGGTGGAGATCGGCTGGACCTGGTACGCGGCTTCACGGCAGCGCAGCCACGTCAACACCGCCTGCAAGCTCCTTCTGTTCACCCACGCCTTCGAGGATCTGGGCTGCGCGGTCGTCGGCCTGCGCACGGACAATTTCAACTTCGCGTCACAACGGGCAATCGAGGCGCTCGGCGCGAAGAAGGACGGCGTCCTCCGTCACCATTGGCCGCGGCGCGATGGGTCGGTGCGGGACAGTGTGATCTACAGCCTGCTCGCCGGCGAATGGCCGGACGTGCGCAAGCACCTCGCCGCGCGCCTGGCGCGGCATCGCAGCGCGGGCTAGCTAGATCTCGAGCGCGCGTCCGAGGTGGCGTTGCGCTGCGTCGAAGATCTCCTCGCGCATGGCGGCGACGTGGGCGCGCTTTTCGGCGTCGGGAAGGAACGAGTGTTCGGCGGCCGCGAGCGCGAGCTGAGCGAGCACTTCGGGTGTGTAGGAAAAGGCCTCGCCGACGCGGCGGAACTCTTCCGAGAGTGTGGTGTCGAACAGCGCCGGATCGTCGGTGTTGACCGACACTTCGAGGCCGGCCCGGCGCAGCTCGTCGAACGGATGGTGCGCCACGTCGGGAGCGAGGCCGAGACAGACGTTCGAGGTCGGACAGACTTCGAGCGGCACGCGATCGCGGCGCAGCCGCTCGACGAGACCGGAGTCGGCGATCGATTGCACGCCGTGTCCGATACGCTCGGCACGGCAGGAGTCGAGCGCCGAGTAGACCGATTGCGGGCCGGCATGCTCGCCGGCGTGTGCCACGCAGTGGAGGCCGGCAGCGGCGGCAGCGGCGAAGTGGTCGGCGAACGGCTCGCTCGGGTAGAGGGCCTCGCGGCCGGTGAGCCCGAGGGCGACGACGATCCCCTTCTTCTGCCCGGCGAGCGCCCAGTCGAGGGTCGGATCGGCAGTCTCCTTGCCGACGTCGCGCACGATGTCGGGAATCAACCGGATGCGCACGTTCTCGTCGCGCTCGACCGCGACGATGGTCTCGGCCATGGCGTCGAGGACTTCGTCGATCGCGACGCCGTTCTGCCAGTGGGTTCCGATGGTGAAGTGGACTTCGGAGTAGCGGATGTTCTCGGCCGCCTGATCGAGCGCGAAATCGGCCAGCAGGCGCTGAAAGTCCTCCGGATCGCGCACGCACTTCGAGCAGGTCAGGTAGATCTCGACGAAGTGGTCGAAGTCGCGGAAGCGGAACCACTCCCGGAGCCCCGCCTCGTTGTCGGCCGGGAGGGTCACCCGGCGGCGGCGCGCCAGCGCGAGGAGCGTCCGCGGGCGCATCGCCCCTTCGAGGTGGACGTGCAGCTCGACCTTCGGAATGGCGCGCAGAAACGCTTCGAGACTCAGAGTGCCTCCTCGGGACCGGGTCCCCGGGAATGATGGATCAGCGGCCCGCTCCCCTGCTTCTGGCGCAGCCGGTCGAACACCGTCGGCGGCAGCAAACCGGTGATCTCGGCCCCGAACTTCGAGACCTCCTTGAGCAGCCGGCTGGAAACGTAGCTGTACTCCTCTTTCGGCATCATGAAGACGGTTTCGATACGCGGATTCAGGTGGCGGTTCATCAACGCCATCTGGAACTCGTATTCAAAGTCGGAAACCGCCCGCAGCCCGCGCACGATCGTATGCGCCCGGATCTGCTCCATGAACTCGACCAGCAGGCCCGAGAAGCTCTCGACGCGGAAGATGCCGTCGCCGCCGACCAGACCGCGGATCATGTCCATGCGCTCCTCGACGGTAAACAGCGGCTTCTTGTCCTCGTTGTGCAGTACCGCGATGACGACCTCGTCGAACATCGGCCGGCAGCGCTCGATGATGTCGAGGTGGCCGTTGTGAATCGGGTCGAACGAACCGGGATAGACCGCTACGCGGCTGCTCATCGCTGCACCTCGGCCGACAGATCGAACGTCTCGTAGTTGAGCGCGGCATCGCCGAGCCGCAGCAACACGAGCCGGGCGGAGGCGGGGATCTCCCCCAATACCAGGGTCTCGCGTTGGCCGTCGAGAAGGCCGTCGGCGGCGGCCACTGCGCGCCACTCTCCGGCGTCGACCGACACCATCGCCTCGCGCAGCGGGTTCAAGCCATCGGACACTTCGACGCGCCAACCTCCGTCCAGGCGCTCGGCGCGGCGACGCTCCGGCGGCGAGTGGTCGATGACCACCGGCTCGCTCTCCTGCTCCGCAGTGAGCGCTTCGTCCGCCGCGTTGCCCTCGGAATCCGAGGCCGTCAAGCGAAAGCGGTAGCGGCCGTCAGGCAACACGGTAGCGTCGAAACCGAAGTGATCGTCGTCCACGTCGTCCGTCACCGGCAGCCATGCCGCCGCCGCTTCGGCGCGCACCTCGATCCGGAAGCGCAACTCGTCGCCGTTGGGATCGCTCCCCCGCCAGCGCAGCGTGCGCTGGCCGAGCTTCCAGAGCTGCTTGGTGCGCGTGTCGCCCCCAGAACCGGCAGGCTGCAGCGTGGTGAAGATGCCGTCCCGGTTCGGGGCGGCAGGTTCGTAGGCCTGATCGGACGGATTGAAGTTCGCCGGCACCAGGATCTGGCCGGGATCCATGGCGCCGAAACGCTCGATGCGTGGCCGCTGGTTGACCTGCCGGTACGA
>JAGOCP010000443.1 GCA_017998715.1 Thermoanaerobaculia bacterium
CGCGCTCCAGGCGCCGGTGCCGCCGGACTCGAAGCCGTCGCGGAAGAGCGCGCCGGCGAGGCGCTGCACCCAAACATCCTGCTCGCCGCGGCGGGAGTCCTGGTAGAACGGAAAAACGCCGGCCGGCCCGGCGGCGATGCCGTTGTAGTCGCCGATGAAGGCGGCGGCGCCGCCCTCGGTCGGCAGCACCGGCACGAAGCTCGCCGCGGTGAGCCGCTGGTTGGCGCCGAACGTCACGCCGCCGTCGGTCGACGCGGCGTAGTAGACGTCGAGATCGACATTGTCGTGACGCCGGTCGTACCAGACGACGTGCACGGCTCCAGCGTCGTCGATCGCCACCCAGGGAAAGAACTGCAGCGCGCCGGCCGCGTCGTCGTTCACGCGCACGGGCACACTCCAGGTGTCGCCGCCGTCGGTCGAGCGGATGGCGAGGATGTCGGCGTCGCCCAGGAGCTGATCGTTCCAGATCACCACCAGATCGCCGTTCGGCGCGACGGCGGCGGACGGCAGGTTGAGCAGGCGGTAGCCGCCTTCACCTGCGGGTACGGAGGCGGGGAGGGGATGCATCGCCACGATCGAGACGTCGGGCGTCCAGGTCGCGCCGGCGTCGTCGGAGCGCGACATCCAGAGGAACTGCTGGAAGCTGTCGCGCCAGAAGACGAAGAAGGTGCCGTCCGGAGCGATGACCGGGCAGGCGCCGTTGCCGCCCACCGAGGCGTTGGCGAGCACCGTGTCGTGGTCGAAGGTCGCGCCGCCGTCGAGCGAACGCGCGGCGTGGATCTTGGCCGGGCTGGTGCCGAAGTCGGCGTAGGCGACGAGGACGTCGTTGCCTTGCGCGGCGACGTAGGCCTTGTCGTCGAAGTTCGCGTCCGCGGTGACGGCGACCGGGGCGAGCCAGGTCACGCCGTCATCGACCGAGCGCTGCACGAAGACGTCGAGGTCGGTGCCGGCTACACCGCCGCGGGCGATGTAGCTGTAGTACCAGACTCCGCCACCGCCGGCGGCGATGGCGGGATCGCTCATCACGTCGAAGCCGCCGAGAAGGGCGGAGCTCCAGGTGTCGCCGCCGTCGCCCGAACGCCCGACGCCCATCTTGTCGCCAGTGCCGTCGAAGCTGTTCCAGCCTGAAACGACCGTGTCGCCGTCGATCGCAATCGCCGTCTCGTTCTGGGTGTGGCTGTCGTCGGCGCCGAGGCGGACCTCGGGCGTCGCGCCGAACAGCGAGCCGCTGGCATCGAAGCGCGGCTGCGGCAGCCGTTCGGCCGTCGGACGCGGCGGTCGCGGGCGCTCGATGTCGAGCGGCAGCGTCCAGCCGAGCTCGTCGATCTTCCCCTCGGCGATCACCTCTCCCGCGGGACTGACGAAGCTCCGCGGCAGAGCGCCCTGCGCTGCCGCCCGCGACGTCCCATCGACCGCCGCCGCGCCGCGCTCCACGAGGGTGACGGGTCGACAACCTGGGAAGAGAGCCAGGGCCGAGAGCGCAACCAGAAGTCCGGCGGAACGGCTCATGCGTCGCCTTTGCGGATCATGGTCTGGCGGATTCTGCCCCAACTCAAGGCGCCACGGGGCGCCACGGTCAATTCGGGGCGCCGGCTGCTTGCGGCTGGCCGGGATCTCCCTCATGATCCCGGCTTCCATCGCACCGACGAAAGGGAGCAGGATGCCGCCGATCCGCTACGCGAGCTGCCTCGCTGTCGCCGCAGTTCTTGGTACCTCCGCTTTCGCTTCGGCGAGCGTCTTCGTCACCACGCGGCTCGACGATGCGCCGGTCGACGGCTGTGCCACGAACGGCTGCACGCTCCGCGAAGCGGTCATCGCCGCGAACGGCGGCGGCGGCCCGCATCGCGTCGAGCTCGGCGTCCGCGGGCGCTACGAGCTCACGATCCCGGGTGCGAACGAGAACGCCGCGGCGACCGGCGATCTCGATCTCCTTGTGTCGATGGAAGTCGGACCGCCCGTGGGCTCGGCGCCCGACGCGGCGGCATACGTCGTCGACGCCAACGGGCTCGACCGGGTCTTCCATGCGCGACCTCCGAGCGGCAGCTCGATCCTCCTGCGTGGCATGACGATCACCGGCGGCAGTGCGGCTCTCGTCGCCCTCGACAAGGGCGGCGGCCTCTTCACCGAGGCGGGATCGGGCATCGAGGTGACCGTGCGGGTCGAAGACTGCGACATCGTCGGCAACCAGGCGAGCTACGGCGGCGGGATTGGATCGTCCGACACCGCCCTCACCGTCGAGCGCACGACGATCTCCGGCAATCAGGCGGTGACGGTGGGACTGTCCGGCGTTGCCGGCGGCGCCTTCGTCGGGCTCGGCAGCGCGCGATTCGTCCGCTCGACGATCGCGGGCAACGACGCGACGGGACTCGGCGGGGCACTCTCCTGGAGCGCGAACGCTCTGGTGAATCTCGAACAGACGACGGTCGCCGGCAACAGTGCGTCGGACGGCTCGGTTCTCGTTGCCGCGAGCATCGAAGACTTGCACATTCGCGACAGCATCCTGTCCGGAAGCTGCTCCGGCTTTCCCGGCGGCACGCTGGCCCAGTCCGGCGGCGGCAACATCGAAAGTCCCGGGAACAGCTGCGGGCTCGGGCCGGCCGATCAGGTGGGGATCTCCGGCGCGGCGCTAGGCCTGGGCGCGCTCGCGCAGCAGGGGGGCTCCACGCCGACGATGGCGCTCGGCGCATCGAGTGCGGCGCGCAACCGGGTGCCGGCGGCGCGCTGCGCGCCGTTCGACCAGCGCGGCTTCCAGCGCCTCGCGCCGGGTGACGCGGCCTGCGACGCCGGGGCCTACGAGGCGATCGGCTTCTGCCG
>JAGOCP010000444.1 GCA_017998715.1 Thermoanaerobaculia bacterium
ACCAGCAGGCCATCGGCGACGTGCAGCGCCCGCTGGAAGAGCGGGTAGCGGCGCTGCGTCGCGTGCGCGAGCACCAGCCGCTGGTAGAACTGCGCCAGCGGCAGCGCGCAGTCGGGCCGGGCCGCGAGGTACGAGCCGAGAAGGAAGGCATCGGCCTGGGAGAGCCACTCGATCGCATTGCGCGGGTCGGCGGCGAGCGCCTCCATCTCGAGCGCAGCGGCGCGGCCGACGGCGGCGTTGCGATCGCCGCTCGCGAGGGTCCGGAAAACCTCGCGATAGCGCAGGGCGAGCTCCTCGACTTGCGGCGCCAGGACGATCGGTTCCGGAAGGGTGAAGGGCTGGCCAACGGCCGGACGTTCGGCGCCGGTGGGGGGCTCGCCGGCGGCTGCCGGCGACGGCAGCACGACCATCGCGACTTCGAGCAGCACGCCGAAGCCCAACAGGAGGCGGGCAGCTCGCTCGGAGCCGCGCAGAGATCGCCCGGACATACCGCTATTCTAGGGCATCGCCTGGCTTGGCGTAGAGTTCCCGGGCGGGATCTCCTTTCCAGCCTGGCTGGGAGTCTCCGCAGGAGACGACATGCCGCGTTTTCCCCGGTCCGCCAGCCATCTCGCCGGAATCCCGCCCTCGGTCTACTCGGGGCTCGCACACCGGCTGGAGCGCTACTCCGGCGAGACCTACCCGCTGCACGTCGGCGATACCTGGATGGAGCCACCGGCAGGCTGCCGGATGGAAGACCTGCGAGTCGCTGACTTTCCCGGCATGCACCGCTACGCGCCGGTGCACGGGCTGCCGGCACTGCTCGACGCGATCGTCGAGCGCGAACGGGCGAAGACCGGCCTGGCGCTCGAGCGCGACCACATCCTGGTCGCGGCCGGCGCGACCGGCGGCCTCGGCGCGGTCGCCGGCGCACTGCTCGAGCCCGGCGACGAGGTGTTGATTCTCGCCCCCTACTGGCCCCTGATCGAAGGCATCGTGCGCTCGTTCCACGGCACGCCCGTGGCGGTGCCGGTCGACTTCGACGCCGCCTCGGCTGCCGATCTTGTCGGCCGCCTCGAGGCGCGCCACAGCGCGCGTACCGCGGCGCTCTACTTCTCGACGCCGAACAACCCGAGCGGGCGGGTGTTGCCGCGCAAGTGGGTCGAGGCGATGGTCGAGTGGGCGCGCAGCCGGGACCTCTGGATCCTCTCGGACGAGGTCTACGAGCCGTTCATCTTCGCCGGCGAACATACCCGGGCGCTGCCCCTCGCGCCGGAGCGGACGTTCCTCGCCCAGACCTTCTCGAAGTGCTACGGCATGGCCGGCAACCGCTGCGGCTACATGGTCGGGCCGGCCGCGGTGATGGCCGAGCTGCGCAAGGTCGCGACCCACACGTTCTACTCGACGCCGACGGCGGCGCAGCTCGCCGCGGTGCGCGCACTCGCCGGTCCCGGCGACGCCTGGGCGGCGGCGGCCTGCGCGAGTTACGCGGCGACTGGCCGCGCGGCCGCCGAGCGGCTGGGAGTCCCGGCGCCTCAGGGCAGCACGTTCCTGTTCTTCGACGTGGCGGCGCATCTGGACGTGCGCGGTCTCGGGCCCTTGCTCGAGGCCTGCGTCGATCGCGGATTGCTCATCGCCCCCGGCCCGAGTTTCGGGCCGTTTCCGACCCACGTTCGCCTCTGCTATACCGCCGTGGAGCCGGCACGCGCACTGCGCGGAGTGGAAGTCCTGGCGCAGGTTCTGGCGCAGTTTCCCGCTCGCTGATCCGCTTTCCGAAAGGAGTCCTCTCGAATGCTCTTCCTGCTCGCTCTAGGTGTCGCCGTCGTTGCCTTCTTTGCCGCCCGGCAGCTCTCGGCGGGTACCGACGATCCGATGCGCGCTGCCGCGATGGCGGCGTCGCGGAAGTTCCTCACCGTCGTCGCCGTCGTCGCCCTGCTCGCCTCGCTCACGCAGCTGGTGCGGATCATCCCCGCCGGCCACGTCGGCGTCATCGATCTCTTCGGCGTGGTGCGCCCGGTGAGCCTGAAGTCAGGCATGCACCTGGTGAATCCGCTCGCCCGGGTCATTCCGATGGCGATCCAGACGCAGGAGCTCAAGGAGTCGATGGAGGTGCCGTCGAAAGAGGGGCTGACCATGCAGCTCGAAGTGTCGGCTCTCTTTCATCTCGACCCGGAGAAAGCACCGGAGGTCTACCGCACCGTCGGCGTCGCCTATCAGGAGATTCTGCTCGAGCCGCAGTTCCGCTCGGTCGCCCGGGGCGTGACTGCCTCGTACGAAGCGAAGGCGCTGTACACCTCGGAGCGGGATCACCTGGCGGGCCTGCTCGCCGAGGAGCTGCGCAAACTCGTCGAGCCGCGCGGCATCGTCGTCGAGAACACGCCGCTGCGCAAGGTGGGGTTGCCGGCCGGCCTCTCGGCGTCGATCGAGCAGAAGCTGTCGGCGGAGCAGGAGAGTCAGCGGATGGAGTTCGTGCTCACCAAGGAACGGCAGGAGGCCGATCGCAAGCGCATCGAGGCCCAAGGCGTCGCCGACTTCCAGAAGATCGTCTCGCAGGGGATCTCGGAGCAGCTGCTGAAGTGGAAGGGGATCGAGGCGACGATGGAGATCGCCCGCAGTCAGAACGCCAAGGTCGTCGTCATCGGCGCCGGCAAGGATGGCCTGCCGCTGATCCTCGGCGGACAGTAAGGTAGCGGGTCGGCTGCGGACTGGCAGGCCGGACTGAGTCCCTCCTGCCAGCCGCGGTCGTCGATCAGTCGAGCGGCAGCCGGCGGATCGCCGTCGGCGTCAGCTTGCTGGTGTCGACCGGCGCGCTCTCGTCGCCCGGGAAGCT
>JAGOCP010000445.1:0-1366 GCA_017998715.1 Thermoanaerobaculia bacterium
CGCGCCATCAGGGCGAGCGCTCCGCCGCAGCAGATTTCGATGTCGTCCGGGTGCGCCCCGATCGCGAGGACGTCGACCTTCATGCGCGTGCTCCTTCCTCCTGCGTGACCAGAACCGGCAGCCGCTCCTCCACCCGCGCCGGGCGCACGAAACGCGCCCGCTGGCGCAGCACCGGCACCAGCGCGGCAACCGCGAGCAACAGTGCCGCGGCGCCGGCGACGAGCCGCCACTCCCCGGGGGCGAGCAGCACGGCGGCGACGATCGTCGCCGCCCAACGCGCCGCTTCGCTCGCCGGCAGCCAGGCGCGGCAGTCGAACAGGCCGCCGACGTTCGTGAGCCCCCAGACGGCGAAGATCGCCAGTGCGAGCTTCGCGCCCGTGCCGACGAGCCCGCCGCCGAACAGCAAGGCGATGACCGCGCCCATGGCGAGCAGAAACTGGACGACCGCCGCGCCGGCGAGCCCCTCGGGCGGGCGGGCGTCGTACTTGCGTCCTTCGATCGGCATGTAGGGCGGCGTTTCGAACGGCACGTCCGCGGGGCGCCAACCGGGGGATTTGAGAAAGATGAGCAGCTTGTCGCGCCATCGCCGGGTGCGCCGCGCCACAGCCAGCAGCTCGCCCCAGTACTGCAGGTTCGCCCACAGCGGATTCCAGTTGGCGAGCGGCCGGGTAACGCCGTAGGCCGGCTCCTCCTCCTCGCGCTGGAAGGTGCCGAAGAGCCGGTCCCAGACGATCAGCACGCCACCATGATTGCGGTCGATGTACTTGGCGTTCGAGCCGTGATGCACGCGATGGTTCGACGGCGTGTTGAGGACCGCATCGAGCACACCCATCCGCCCGATCGTCCGGGTGTGAATCCAGAACTGGTAAAGGGTGTCGAACGCGTCGAGAGCCAGGAACATCATCGGCGGCACGCCCAGGAGCGCGAGCGGCCAGTAGAACGGCGCGCCGAGAAACTGCTGCACGGCGCTCTGGCGCAGCGCCACCGAGAGGTTGTACTCCTCGCTCTGGTGGTGGACGATGTGCGCCGCCCACAGGAAGTTGACCTCGTGGCTCGCGCGATGGAACCAGTAGTAGAAAAAGTCGAGGCCGAGAAAGGCGATCGGCCAGTGCGCCCAGTTGCCGGGATCGAGGCGGAAAAGAGAGAAGCGCTCGAAGATCAGGATGTAGCCGGCAAACAGCACGGTCTTGCCGAAGACGCCGGCCAACTGCTGGATCGTGCCGCAGGCGAGATCGTTGAT
Organism: Thermoanaerobaculia bacterium; assembly: GCA_017998715.1. GTDB lineage: Bacteria > Acidobacteriota > Thermoanaerobaculia > Multivoradales > JAGPDF01 > JAGPDF01. The sequence goes on from JAGOCP010000445.1 coordinate 1,241, forward strand.
CGTGTCGTTCAGGCGATAAAGCGTGCGGCCGGAATCCAGGCGGCGCTCGCGGCGCTCGATCCAGATTTCGAGTCCGATCAGGAGAAAGAAGACCGGAATCGACAACGCAATGGCGTTGAATCCCTG
>JAGOCP010000445.1:1466-2795 GCA_017998715.1 Thermoanaerobaculia bacterium
GGCGCCACCTGGAGCTCGAAGCCGCGGGCGGCGATGCGCTCTTCGGCGGCCACATAGGCCGCCTCCACTTCGGCACGCGCCTCGATCAACCGGATGAGATGCGGCCGCTGGGCGAGCTTCAGCTCGGGCAGCATCGAGTCCAGCATCAGTGGCGAGCGTGCGCCCAGGAGCGCCACCATCTGCCGCCCGAAGGCGTCGCCGAAGTGTGCTCCCGGCGCCCACCAGTCGGCCAGGCGCCGCCGCCACTCGCCGAAGCGCTCGTTCGGGAAGCTCGCGGCGAGCGCCGCGAAGAGGCTCTCGACCTCCGGCCCGATCCGGCGGCAACCGACCGGGGCGAGCGGCGAGGGATCGTCAGCGAGCGCAAGATCGAGCAGGCCGTCCGGGCCGAGGAAGGTGGCGGAGGCGACCTCCGCCCAGTCGTGGTCCTCGGTCGCCATCCAGAAGAGCGCGACCGCGGGGCGCCCCTGGGCTTCGAGCGCCTCGGCATAGCGCACCGCCGCAGCGGCCTTGACCAGAGCGAGCAGCGGCCCGCCGAAGAGGCCGGTCTGTTGCCCGCCGACCACCACCGCGGTCGCCGGGTCGGCGAGCTTCGCCGCGAGCTCGGCGGCGCGCGGGTGGCCGTAGCCGGCATTGGTGCGTGCGAGACCGGCCGCGATCCCGCGGCGGTCGACGGCAGGCGGCGCCATCTCGGGCAGCGTCCCCGGCGCCAGCAGGCGCAGCGGTGCGAGGAGGTCGGTCTCCTTGCCGGCGAGCCAGGCAGCGGGCATCCCCTTCACCAGGCCGTGGGCAACAAGATCGACTTCGAGGGGAGTGGCGGCCATTCGGAGCATCCTAGCGGACCGCGCGGGTGGCAAGGTCGCCGCCGACCGGAACTCGACATCGAACACCATCAGCGCAAGCCGGCCGGGGCCCGACGAAATCCCCTGCGCGCAGTGGCGGGGGGCCCCACCCTCAAGAGAAGAAATCCAGATGAGACCTGGGGTCCCGACCGAGCACAGGGGATTTCGTCGGGCCCCGGTCGGCGGCGGACTCGCGAGATGAGGATTTCGTCGAGCCCCGGCCGGCTCACATGGTCGAGAGCCCCGGCCAAACTGGGCCCCGCGGTAGAATAGGTGGTTCGATGTTGCGCCTTGGAGCCGTCCCGATCGACACTCCCCTGGTCCTCGCCCCGATGGCCGGGGTGACCGACCGCGATTTTCGCCTGATCGTGCGGCGGATCGGCGGCGTCGGGTTGGTGACGATGGAGTTCATCGCCTCGCGGGCGCTGGTGCGGGGCGTCGCGCGGACGCTCGACCTGATGCACTTCCTGCCCGAAGAGCGGCCGATCTC
>JAGOCP010000446.1 GCA_017998715.1 Thermoanaerobaculia bacterium
CGTCTCCTTCTCGAGGCGAACATCCAGACGAACCGACCCATCGGGCGCCCCATAGAGCAGAACCTCGCCGCGGCCCTCACTGGCTCCGACTGACGGCGTCTGCTCTACCTTTCCGCGATCGCCCGCCGCCTTCCCGGAATCAGCTACCCGCCTTCCGCTCCCTGGTCTCTTCATACCCAGGTAAAGACGGAATCCCGCCCCGACATCTGGCGCCAGCATTTGGGGACACATTGCGGGCGCGAGGCTGCCGTGCCTGCGCGACCCCGCCCCAACCCGCTATGTGTCCCCTCGCGACGCCAGGAACAACCCAGTCGAGAGCCGCCCCAAGACAGAACCGCCTAGTCTCTAACCCCGTAGCGCACCCGGAGCGAGCCAACGCCCCCTACCCCGCCGCCACCTTCGCCCCTCTGAAGAAATCCGCCGGCATCGCCCGCCGCAGCCGCCACACAAACTGAATCGGCCGGTCCCCCGTGTGGGAGACATACTCCGCCGCCCCGAGCAGCGTGTACGGCGCCGTCCCCCACTCGGCGAGCCTTCGCTGCCTTACGAAAAGCAGGATGTTCCCGCCCATCCCCCGATGGTGGATATACCGCTGCCCCGTCGCCGAGGCCTGCGAGGTCGTGGACTGCGACTCCCAGTGCACGAGCTCGGGCGAGATGGCGTAGTCCTTGTAGAGCGTCGACGGCGAGTACTCGCGCTCCGACTTCTCCAGGGTGATGAAGAACAGGTCGGTGTTCGTCGCCTCGTCGCGGTAGACGCCCTCGCGATGGCGATAGGGATTCCCCGGCGTGATGCGGCCGAAGGCGGCAAAGATCTCGACCTGCCTATGCCGCGCATGCACCGACAGGGGAACCTGGCCGAGCTTCGCCCCAGCGGCACCGGCCTCCCTCTCCAACGCCCACGTCAGATGCTCCGCCCGTTCCTCGAGCAGATCGAGCAGCTCCGAGAGCTCCGCGACGATCGCCGGATGCTCGCCGAGGCGCCGGGCCGCCTCCCCCAGCGTCTCCGGAGCGTTCGCGGTCCACAGCGCGTAGAGGAGCCCGGTGATCAGCCGCGGGTCGACCGCGGCGTCGCCCTGCAGCCATCTCCGATACCCATCCAGCCGCAGCGGATCGTCGAGGTGCAGCAGCCGCTCGAGCGCTCCCCCGAGCTTCTCCTCCTCCGGCCCCACCGGCGCGACTTTCAGCCCGGCATCCCGCTTCAACCCCGACCAGCAGCCCGCCTTGTAGACATCCGGCAGATCGAGCCCACTCTCCTCCAGGAACCGCGCCAGGGTGATCGGCGGCCCGCCCTGGCTGGACCGAGCCTCAGCCAGCGCCTTCAGTTCCCTGACCATGGCCGGCCGCCGCGAAGGAATCGCGGTCTTCAGGTTCTCGAGGACGATCTCCGTCGCCACCCGGTCGAGCTGCATCGAGGAGCCGGCCGGGAGGAACGGGAAGCCGAGCTGGATCTGCCGCTCCACCTCGGTGCGGGTGGCGCCCGTCACCGCGCGGTAGCGCAGGTCGAAGCGGAAGCTCCGGTGCGCCTTGCCGATGAAGTCGAGCACGGTGACGCAGTCCTTCTCCCGGTAGCGCCGCAGGCCGCGGCCGAGCTGCTGCAGGAAGATCAGCGCGCTCTCCGTCGGCCGCAGGAAGAGGATCGTGTCGACCTCCGGCAAGTCGACGCCCTCGTTGAAGAGATCCACGGCGAAGAGCGCCCGGACCTTCCCCGCCCGCAGGGCGGCGAGCGCCTCCTTGCGCGTCTCGCTGTCGGTCTCGGCGGAGACGGCGAGCGCCGGCAAGCCCGCCTCCGTGAACCGCCGCGCCATGAACTCGGCGTGCGCGATGCTGACGCAGAAGCCGAGCGCCCGCATCGTGCGCACATCGCGGTGCTTCTGCCGCACCTGCTCGAGCACCAGCCGCACGCGGGCGTCGTCCGCCGTGTAGAGGTTCGCGAGCTCGGAGGCGTCGTACCCCTTGCGCGACCAGGTGACCGCGGAGAGGTCGGTGTTGTCGTGCAGCCCGAAGTACTGGAACGGACAGAGGAGCCCCCGTTCGAGCGCATCCCAGAGCCGGAGCTCGACGGCGATGTGCCCGTCGAAGTAGTGCCGGATGTCGCCGGCATCGGTCCGCTCCGGAGTCGCGGTCAGCCCGAGGAGGATCTCCGGCTGGAGGTGCTCGAGGAGTTTTCTGTAGGTCGGCGCTGCCGCATGGTGGAACTCGTCGACGATGACCATTTCGAACGCCTTGGGGTCGACCTGGGCGAGGTCGAGCTGCGCCAGCGACTGGACGGAGGCGAAGACGTGACGCCATTCGTCCGGCCGGTGCCCGTCGACATAGAGCTCGCCGAAGTCGCCGGCGCGAAGCACCGTTCTGAAGGCGTGGAGGCTCTGCCGCAGGATCTCCTGGCGGTGCGCCACGAAAAGCAGGCTCAGCTCTTTCCTCTCGCCCCTCTCGCCCCTCTGGTCATTCAGCCGCCGGTAGTCGAGCGCCGCGACAATGGTCTTCCCCGTTCCTGTCGCCGCGACGACGAGGTTCTTCCTCCGCCCGTGCCGCTCGCGCTCGACGGCCAGCTTCTCGAGCATCTCCCGCTGGTGGGGCCAGGGCTCGAGGTCATAGAAGAATATCGGCGTGTCGGCCGTCTCTTCCCTCTCAGGCGCCACGGCGCGGTCGAAGCGCGCCTTGTCGCGCTCGGTCTCGTAGCTCTCGTACTCGGGACTCTCCCAGTAGGTGTTGAAGGTCGCATCGAACTTCTCGAGCAGGTCGGGCGACCCCACCTGGGAGAGCCGGACGTTCCACTCGACAC
>JAGOCP010000447.1 GCA_017998715.1 Thermoanaerobaculia bacterium
GGGTCCGGGCGTCAGCAGCGTCGATGTCGCCACTGTCGTCCTCGTCCTGGATGTCGTAGACCTGAGCGTAGGCGGCTTCGCCTTCCCCGGTGGTGAAGTTCCAGGTGAGCCGGTTGTAGACCGGGCGGGTGCCGCTGCGATCGACGCCGCGCAGGAGCGCGAGCTCCTCCGAGAGCAGCGACGGCAACTGGTTCTGGAAGGCGTGAATCGACGGCGCGAGCGTCCCGTAGTCGCCGCTGTCGGTGCCGAAGCCGATCGTCGGGTCGATCGAGTCGGACCAGGCCTCGTTGCCGAGCAGCATGTAGAGATCCGCGATGCGCCCCGAGACCAGGAGGAGGGCGTTGTCGATCGCCGCTGAGGGCTCGAAGTCCAGGTCCTCGACGGTGAGGTGCAGCGCTCGCCGCAGCACCGTCTCGTAAGTCTCGACGAGCCCGCGATCGTTGACGCTGTCGGCCGCCGGGTTGAAGGCGATCGGCCCTTCGTAGGCCGGACCGGCCTGCCGGATCATGCTGACGTAGGTCGCTACCGGCCCGTTGTCGAGGTGGAAGTCGACGATGCGCTGGTGGAACGGATTCAGCGCCTGGATGACCCGTTTGACCCAGCCCTCGGCGAGCTTGGCAAGCGGATCGGCGGGGGTGCTCGCCGGATCGCCGGTCCAGGTCGACTGACCGCAGACGCCGCCGGGCAGCGCGTAGCGCACGAAGAAGTAGGTGTCGCCGAGGTAGTCCGGATTCTCGCCATCGAGGTCGAGCTGCACCTCGGTGCTGAGCGGCGCGCCCGACCAGCAGAGCGCGCCGCCGCCCGGACAGTCCGGTCCCGGAGCGGTCGGAGTGCCCCAGTCGGTGCCCGGCGTGCTGTAGACCGTGTCGCGGACCTCGAAGCGCCGCCAGTCGAAGATCACGTTCTCGGGCTCGCCGCCGAAGTCGTTGCCGTGGCGCAGACCGAAGTCGAAGCCGAAGACGTCGGCTCCGGAGAGGGTGAAGGCGACACCGGGATAGGGCACTTCGGCGCCGTCCACGACGCCGCAGTCGACGCGCATCGGCCAGAGCTCGACCTGCCGCCCCGGGACGCCGTCGTTGATCGCCACCGTCGCGTAGCCCTTCCCTTTCGCGGCGCCGGCGGAGAGCACCTTGGCGAGCGCGTTCTCCAGCTGGATCGGATCACCGTTCTCGTCCAGGCCGACCAGCACCTGATCCGCTGGATTGGGCAGACCGTAGGGACTCCGCGTCATGGCGTAGAGGCTGTTGACCTTCGGCGCGCAGACGAGAGAGTCGTCGATATCGAAGCAGACGTCGAGGAGCGCGCTGCGCTCGTCCTGCGTGATCACGTTCAGGAGAAGCAGCGGATCGGAGCCGGAAACCTGCTGGATCTCGCCCTTGAATCCGAGACGCGGCCCGGCTTCGTCGATCACCAGACGGCGTCCGAGGTGGGAAGGTGCGCGGCTCTTGAGCAACCGGAAGAGATCGAGCTCGTTCACCGCGATCGGCACCCAACGGGTCGCGACCGGATCGAAGAGCCGCACGAGCTCGCGATCGGCGACCAGGGTGCTCGGCGCGGCGGTGTCGCCTTCGAAGACGACCCGCGCCGCGTCGGCGCCGCCGATGTCGGGGAAGCCGGCGCGCAGGTTGGCGAGGGTCTGCCCGACGAGGAGCGTCGGGATGCCCGCCGGCCAGGAGGCGTTGTAGATCACCGTCGCCTCGGGCAGCCAGCGGCTGCAGCCCCCCGTCGGATAGAACTTGTCGGGCACGCGCCCCGAGTAGAAGAAGTCGGCGCTCATCTGGCCGTCGGCGCGCGCGAAGACCGAGCCGTCAGCCGCCTGCCAGGAAGGTGTGCCGGTGAGGTCCGTCACCACCGTTCCCGAGCAGTCCTCGAAGAGCGAAAGTGGAAAAGGCTTCGGGACCTTGTCGCCGACCGTGACCGGGAAGGTGAATGTGTTGGCAGCGCCGCTGAAGTCGACCTTGTAGACGCGGTGCTGCCAGGGCCCGGCGATCGAACCTTTCACCTTCAGGATGACGTACGGATCGGAGGCCGCGACATCGAGCTGCTTGCGCAGCGCGAAGAGCGTCAGACCGTTCGCGTGCGCCGGCGCCGCGGTGCACCAGGCTGGCACCGGGTTCATGGTGACGCACGGCGGCTGCGAATTCGGCGCCGCGATGAAGGCGTGCTCGTCGTTGGGATTGAAGCCGAGGCGGGTCGGATCGTTCTCGCTGTAAATCGTCGCCGCGGCGTAGCTCTCGATTCCGGCGGCGGGGTTCTCCAGGCTCTGGCAGGCGGCCTGACAGGTGGCGTCGCCGGCGCAGCGGCAGGAGTCCGCCCCCATCAGCGAATCCGGAAAGAGAATGCCGGTGGGAGTCGCCGGCCAGGCGCAGGCATAGGTGCGCGGCACCGTCGGCCAGGCGCGTCCGAAGCCGCCGGCCGCGTACCAGGCGACGCGCATCTGCCGCGCCGCCGTCGTCGTGTTGACCGGTACCAGCGAGCCGAGGCGCGTCGAGACATCGAAGACGTCCTGGATGTCGATCGGCGAGCCCTGCAGGGGGTAGCCCTGGCGCGGGGCGTCGGTGTGCTCCAGCGGCACCGGCAGGGCCGCGCCGACCGTGCAGGCTCCGCCGTCCGCCGGCGCCGGCAACCAGTTCTCCCACACCACCGACTGCACCACCTGGAGAGCCGGTCCGGCGTACTTGAGCACGCTGTACCCCGCCGTCGCGCGCTGGAAGGCCCCGCCGACGACGGCGCTCTCGCCGCCGTCGCCGTAGAGCAGCTCGCTGAA
>JAGOCP010000006.1:0-21878 GCA_017998715.1 Thermoanaerobaculia bacterium
GTGAAGAAGTTCGTGCCGAGCGCGTTGAAAGTGGGGTCGCCGCAGCGACAGACCGAGCAGGCGGCAGTGACGGACGGCAAGAGGGCGGCGGCGAACAGAGCGATCGCCGCCGCCTTGAAGTAGCGCAGTTGCATACAAGAGTCCTTTCAGGCGAGCCGCGGGCGGCTTGCCGGGTTGGTTGAGTTTCGAGGTTCCGGCGTTTACAGCAGGACCGGTTTCGGAGGTGGAACCGGCGGTCGTCGGCTCGGCTGGCTGGGAGGCAAGGCGCCGGCTTCGCGATGTCGGAAGGTCGTCGCAAGGGGAGGCGAGAAGCTTGCTGGTAATGGAATCAGCGCCTGTCGCAGCGTCGGCGAGGTCGTGGCGCGCGGGGTTTCAGTGGGGTTGGGTCGGACGCCGAGCGAGCAAGCCGCCGATGGGGCGCCCCGCCGGCAGGTATCGGGACCTTTGCGCTTGAAGAGGAGGCAGCAGCAGGCCTTGCCCGGGGCGCAGCCGCAGTTGTGGGCCGTGGTTTCCGGCAGGTTTGCCATGCTCAGGGTCGGCGCGGTGAGGTCCAGCACGAGGAGAGCGAGCACCGTGGCAGTGCGGCGCGCGAGCCGGCCGATGCAACCGGCCGGTCGACGGGGGCGTCCGGCGATCACGGGTGCAGGTAGCCGAGCAGCAGCGTCGCCGTGCCGAGGAAGGCGAGGAAGCCGCAGACGTCGGTGGCGGTAGTGACGAAGATCGAGCTGCCCAGGGCCGGGTCGAGGTTGAGTCGGCGGAGGACCAGCGGAACGCCGGCGCCGAAGAATCCGGCGATGGTCAGGTTCACGGTCTCGGCGAAGAACAGGACGCCGGCGAGCACAGCGTTGCGCTCCCAGGCGAGCGCAACCAGCCCGAGGACGAGGCCGGTGCCGAGGCCGTTCATGAGTCCGACCAGCGTTTGCCGGAACAGAACCCCGCCGGCGCGGCGGAGATCCATCTCGCCCAGAGCTAGCGCCCGCACCATGACGGTGAGGGTCTGCGTGCCGGCGTTGCCGCCCATGCCGGCGACGATCGGCATGAAGACTGCCAGCACGACGTACTTCGAAATCGTCGCTTCGAACTGGCTGACGACGAAGGCGGCGAGAAAGGCGGTCGCGAGGTTGACCAGGAGCCAAGGCAGGCGCAGGCGGACCGAGCGCATCGCGGTGCTCGACACCCCCTCCTGCACGGAGAGGTTGGCCAGCCGGTAGAGGTCCTGGGTGGCTTGCGCCTCGACGACGTCGAGCACGTCGTCGACGGTGATCGCGCCGGTGAACCTGCCTTCGCTGTCGACCACCGGGATCATCAGCAGGTCGTAACGCGAGAAGACCTGGGCCACCTCTTCTTCGGGCGTGTCGACCCGCACGGTGACCACCTCGGTGGACATGATCTCGCGCAGTGGCCGGTGGGCGCTCGCGGTGACCAGCTGCCAGAGCGAGACGATGCCCAGCAAGTGGAGCCGTTCGTCGGTGATGTAGAGATAGAACAGGCGCCGCCCTTCGGCGAGGAGGCGAACCTGCATCAGGGTCTCGTCGACGGTCTGTTCGGCGGAGAAGTGCGGCGCCTCCGGGTCCATCAGTCCGCCGGCGGTCGCGGCGCCATAGTGCATCAGGTTGGAGAGCTGGCTGGCGGCGGTTCGGTCGAGCAGGGCCATCACCGCCTGCGCGCGCTCCGGCTCGAGATGCTCCAGGAGGTCGACGGCGTCGTTGGCGGAGATCTGCCGCAGGAGGTCGGCGAGGGCGGCGTCTTCGAGCTTGTCGAGGACGGTCGCCTGCATGTCCGGCGCGAGCTCCGCCACGGTGCGGCCGGCGATCTTGAGCTCGAGCAGGGTCTCGATCAGGCGGTCGCGCTCGTCCGGAGTGAGCAGCGGCACGAGGCGCGCGACGTCGGCCGGATGCAGGCGGGCGAGCAGACGCCGCGCCGGCCGCTGCTCCGGTCGCCGCAGCAGGCGGAGGATCAGCCGCTGGCGATGGCTTCCGGCCGCGCTCCGGCGCGCGCTCGCGATGGCCTCGTTCTGCACGGGGTGGATGTTAGAGTAATTCGCGATGATCCAAGAGCTTTTTCGTATCGGTCCGATCGTGATCAGTCCGTTCGGCGTGATGCTGGTCCTGGCCTTCTTCTCCGGTTACCTGCAGCTCAAGCGCGGCATGAAGCGCCTGGGCGTCGGCGACGAGGAGGACGCGAGCTCGATCCTCTTCGCTGCCGGCGTCGGCGGAATCCTCGGCGCCAAGATCTACTACGCAATCCTCTACGGCGACTGGCATCTGCTGCTCGATCGCTCCGGTCTGGTCTGGTACGGCGGATTCCTGCTGGCGACGGCGGCCGTGCTCTGGGTGATCCGGCGCCGGCACCTGCCATTCTGGCCGCTGCTCGATGCGGCGACGCCAGCGCTGGCGCTGGGCTACGCGGTGGGTCGGATCGGCTGTTTCCTGGTCGGCGACGACTACGGGCGCCCCAGCGAGCTGCCGTGGGCGATCGCCTTTCCCAACGGCCTGCCGCCGACGACCGCCGGCTTCCTGCGCTCGGAGTTCGGCGTCGCGATCCCGGCCGGAATTCCCGACGACCAGCTGCTGCGCGTGCATCCCACCCAGCTCTACGAGACCGCCCTGGGGCTCGCCATCGCCTGGTTCGGCTGGCGCCTGCTCCGCGGTCCGCGCGGGAGGCAGGCAGGCCGGACGGCGCTCGCGGTCTTCGCCGGGCTGGCGATCGAGCGCTTCGTGGTCGAGTTCGTGCGCGCCAAAGACGATCGCTTCTTCGCTGGCTTGACCCTCGCGCAGGCGATCAGCCTGGCCATTCTGCTCCTGCTCCTGGTGCTCTGGGCGGGTCGCCGGAAGGTCTGGAGCCGCGAAGCGCCGATCGCGGAGCCGGGTTGACCGCAGCAAGCGGCGCCAGCGCCCCGGCGTACGGCCCTGCGACCCTGCCACGGCTGCTGACCGTCGCCGGCTCGGATTCGAGTGGCGGCGCGGGCATCCAGGCCGACCTCAAGACCTTTTCCGCCCACGGCGGCTACGGCATGACGGCGATCACCGCCATCACCGCGCAGAACACGCTCGGCGTCTCTGCGGTGCTCGCCCTGCCGCCGGAGCTCGTCGCGGCACAGGTCGACGCCGTCTTCGCCGACCCGGGCGTCGATGCGGTGAAGATCGGCATGCTCGCCAACGACGGCATCATTGCTGCGGTCGCGGCATCCCTGCAGGCAGCAACGGCGCGCGGCGGCGTTCCGATCGTTCTCGATCCGGTGATGATCGCCAAGAGCGGCGATGCGTTGCTCGACAGGGAGGCGATCGACCAGCTGGGCCGTCTGTTTCCCCTGGCGACCCTGCTGACGCCGAATCTCCCCGAGGCCGAGCGCATCGACGGCAACGCCGCACCGACCCCGGCGGCGCGCGAGCTGCTGCTGCGGCGGCTCGGCGAGCGCTGCGCCGCGGTCTTGCTCAAGGGTGGGCACGCGGCGGAGGAGGAGGTCGTCGACCTGCTCTGGGACGGGTCTCGAGTTCAGCGCTTCGCTCATCCGCGGATCGTCAGCCGTTCGACGCACGGAACCGGTTGCAGCCTGTCGTCGGCGATCGCAGCCCGTCTCGGGCGGGGCGAGTCGCTCGCCGACGCGGTGTCCGGGGCGATCGACTGGCTGCACGAAGCGATCGCCCGGGCGATTCCGATCGGGGCCGGCATCGGACCGGTGGACCACTTCTGGCGCCAGCGTCGCGGTCGACCCGACGCTGCGGGGGAGGGGTGCTTCGCATGAAGGACTCGGCTAGCGTCGATCTGTTGATCGTTGGCGCCGGTCCGACCGGAATCGGTCTCGGCGCCGAGGCGGTCCGGGCCGGGCTGACGACGCTGCTGATCGATCGCGGGCCGTTGGTTGCCTCGCTCGTGGACTATCCGGCGGAGATGCTCTTCTTCACCACCCGTGACCGCCTGGAGATCGCCGGCGTCCCCTTCGCGATTCCGGAAGACAAGCCGAATCGGCGCCAGGCTGTGGCCTATTACCAGGCGGTGGCGGCGAAGTACCGACTGCCGCTCGCACTGCACGAGGACGTCGAAGCGATCCGGCAGGACGGCGGCGCCTTCGTTGTCTCCTCCCGAGGACGCTTGGGGGCGGTCGAACGACGGGCCCGGGCTGTGGCGGTGGCGTCGGGCTACTTCTGCAACCCGCTGCGCCTGGGAGTGCCCGGGGAGGACCTGCCATGGGTGCACGCGCGGTATCGCGAGCCGCTGGCGCATTTCGGAGACTCCGTCGTCGTCATCGGGGGAGGCAACTCGGGGGCCGAAGCCGCGCTCGACCTCTATCGGCACGGCGCCCGGGTCACTCTGATTCACCATGGTCCCGCCCTCAAGGAGACGGTCAAGTACTGGGTCAAGCCGGACATCGAGAACCGGATTGCCGAAGGCGAGATCCGCGCCCTGCTCGGCGCTGAAGTGCTCGAGTTCGCCGCCGGCGCCGTGCGGGTGCGGACCGCGAACGCCGGCGAGATCGAAGAAGTGCCGGCAGGAGCGGCCTACGTCCTGATCGGATACGCTCCGGAGACCGCGATCCTGGAAGCCGCCGGGGTGCGGGTCGATGCGGCGACCGGCGCGCCGCAGTTCGATCCCGGGAGCTGCGAGACGTCGGTTCCGGGCCTCTACGTGGCGGGGACGATCCAGGCGGGCCGCGAGACCCACCGGATCTTCATCGAGAACTCGCGTGATCACGGGGTGCGGATCGCCGAGCATCTCGCTGGCCGGCTTCGTGGTACGCCGATTGCAGCCGGGAAGGACTCCGCCAGGGAATCCGCTGGCAGCTAGCGCAAGCCCATGAGACCGTTTCCCGAAGGAGACCGCACAATGTCCAGTTCGACCGCTCGCCGGAGTTTCGCAGCTACAGCCGCCCTTCTGCTCGCCGCAACCGGACTCGTGGCGCAGGCGCCGGCCGCCCCGGCGGCCGCGCCCGCCCCCCTCTTCGGCGAGACCGTCGAAGTGCGGGTGATCAACGTCGAGGTCGTGGTGACCGACAAGGAAGGTCTGCCGGTGACCGGCCTCCAGGCGGCCGACTTCGTGCTCAAGATCGACGGTGAGGCACAGCCGATTCAGTACTTCACCGAAGTCCGCGGGGGAGACGCGATCGAAGGACCGGCGGACGAGCCGATCATCCCTGGCGTGCCGCAGCTCGCTCCGGGCACACCGGTCGGGACGAGCTATCTGGTCTTCATCGACGACTTCTATCCCTTGCAGCGCGACCGCGACAAGGTGATCGAGAAGATCTCCGCCGACCTCGCGCGCCTGCGTCCGGAAGATCGCATGGCGGTGGTCGCCTACGACGGCCGCAAGCTCGAGATGCTCTCCTCCTGGTCGCAGTCGGTTCCCGAGCTCGAGCGCGTCTTTCGCAAGGCGATGACGCGGCCGGCGCTGGGTCTGCAGCGCGAAGCCGACGATCGCCGGTTCTCCCACGACACCCGCGCCGACCGCCTCACGGGCAATCGGCCGCGCCTCCTCGATTCGACCCAGATGCGGCTCGACACCGACGAGCGCGCCTACGCCGAGACGCTCCAGGAGCAGCTCCAGGGGATCGTCGCGGCGGCCGCCTCGGCTCTGCGCGGGTTCGCCAATCCGCCGGGCCGGAAGGTGTTCGTGATGCTCGCCGGCGGCTGGCCTTACGATCCGGTCCAGTACGCGATCAACGACTTCAGCCGGACGGTGCTCGAGAGCCAGCTCAAGCGCGGCGACGAGCTGCTCGCACCGCTCGTCGGCACGGCGAACCAGCTGGGCTACACGATCTACTCGGTCGACGTCCCCGGCCTCGCCGAGGAGACCAACGCCAGCGCCGAGTACGCCGCCGGTTCGAACTTCACCGATCGCAACACCCTCTTTCAGCGCGAGAACAACGTCCAGTACACCTTGCAGTACGTGGCGACCGAGACCGGCGGCAAGGCGCTGCTCAACGGCCAGCGCGAAGAGGTCCTGGCTCGGGTGACCGAGGACACCCGCTCCTACTACTGGATCGGCTTCGCGCCGACCTGGCAGGGCGACGACGCTGCGCACAAGGTCGTGCTCGATACCCGGGTCGACGGCCTGCGCATCCGCAATCGTGCGGGCTACGTCGACTTCTCGTCGAAGAGCCAGACCAGCATGGCGGTCGAGAGCATCCTGCTGTTCGGCGACGGGCCGGGAGCCTCGCCGCTGCCGTTCGAGATCGGCAAGCCGACGAAGGTGTCGGGCAACCGGATGAACGTCCCGGTGACCCTGCGCATCCCGCTGTCGCAGCTCACCATCGTGCCGACCGACAAGGGCACCAGTGCCGAGGTCGAGCTGCGAATCGCGGCGCTCGACGAGCGCGGCGGGCGGTCCGATATCCCGGTGATTCCGATCCGTCTCGACATGCCGGGCAAACCGCCGGTCGGCGCCTACGCCACGTACACCACGATGATTCAGCTGCGCCGGGCGAAGAACGACCTGGTGTTGGCGGTTTCAGATCCTGCCGGCGGCGCGATCTACTCTGCGCGCGCGGAAGTGAATCCCTGAGAATCGAGGAACGGACTTTCATGAAGAATATGCTGCGCTTTCGCCTGTTGCTGCTCTGTGCGGCGGGACTCGCCGTCTCCGGCCTGCCCGCGCACCTCAATGCCCAGAGTCCCGCCAGTTCTGCTCCGCCGCCGGCGGCCGCCCCGCCGGCCGCGACCACCGCGCCGGCGACGCCCGCCGTGGCGCCGCCTGCGCCGGCGATCGGCGCCGGCGACTTCTTCGAGTCGATCGACGTCAGCGTCGTCAACGTCGACGTCTACGTGACGGACAAGAAGGGCAACCGCGTCAACGGTCTGACCCGCGATGACTTCGAGATCCTCGAGGACAAGAAGCCGATGGCGATCACCAACTTCTACGCCGTCGACGAAGGCCGGCCGGTGCCGACCGCCGAGGAGCTGGCCAATCCGGCGCCGCCCGGGCCCGCCGCCGTTCCGGGCATGCCGCCCGAGATTCCGGAAGATCAGCGCCTCCACCTCGTCGTCTACATCGACAACTTCAACATTCATCCGTTCAGCCGCAACAAGACATTCACCGCTCTGCGCGAGTTCCTGCGCTCCGAGCTGACGCCGGGCGACCGGGTGATGCTGATCACCTACGATCGCGAGCCGCACGTGCGGCGGGCGTTCACCTCCGATCCCCAGGTCGTCGCATCGGCACTCTTCGAGCTCGAGAAGCTGAACGCCTTCGCCACCCAGACCGACCAGGACCGGCGGGATTTGCTGCGTGATCTCGACGACATCAAGGACGCCAACCAGGCGCTCTCCCGCGTGCGCTCCTACGCCGAATCCCTGTTCAACGACCTGCAGTTCTCGATCGATTCGCTGAAGAACACGGTGAGCTCGCTCGCCGGCCTCCCCGGCCGCAAGGCAGTGCTCTACGTGAGCGACGGACTGCCGATGATCGCCGGCCAGGATCTCTTCCAGTACGTGCAGGAGAAGTACTCCGCCGGCTCGTCGACCGCCATCATGGAGAGCCTCACTTACGACGCTTCGCGGCGTTACCAGGAGCTGGTCGCGCAGGCCAACGCCAACCGGATCTCGTTCTACACCGTCGACGCCGAAGGCCTCAAGACCTCGTCGTCGGTGTCGGCGGAGAACCGCACCGCCAACACCAGCGGGCTGGTCGATTCGATCCACAACAGCAACATGCTGGCGCCGCTGCAGATGATCGCCGAGCAGACGGGCGGCAAGGCGATCTACAACACCAACGACGCGACCAAGGGTTTGCGCATCGTCGCCGCTGATTTCAAGACCTACTACTCGCTCGGTTACAGCCCGGTCCACGCCGGCGACGGCCGCTACCACAAGATCGACGTGCGCACGAAGCGCAAGGACCTGGTGGTGCGCCATCGCGACGGCTATCGCGACAAGACGACCGAAGCCAAGATGTCCGACGGCGTGATGTCGGCGCTGTTCTTCGATGCCGAAAGCAACGGCATGGGAGTCGAGATCAAACGGGGCGCGGAAGCCCGGCGCGACGACGGTCTGTTCACCGTGCCGATGGAAGTGCGTATTCCCATCGGCAAGCTCGTTCTGGTGCCCGCGGAAGGCGTCCGCCAGGCGCGGGTGCGGGTGTTCTTCGCCGCGATGGACGGCGAAGGCGGAATGTCCGAAGTGCAGAGCTCGGTCGTGCCGATCACCATCCCGGAGGCTGAAGTCGCGACCGCGGTCAATCAGGTCTACGTCTACGGGATCTCCCTCATGATGCGCAGGGGGCCGCAGAAGCTCGCCGTCGGCGTGCGCGATGAAGTGGGCGCCACGCAGTCGTTCACCGTGCGCACGATGAACATCGGCAGCAAGGGATGACCTCTCCCGCCGGCTGGCTCGCGCGCCTGCAGCAACTGGGCTCGGCCTACTTCGCGGTGCTGCGGGCCGAAGCGACCGCCGCGCTGCAGGATCTCTCGGCCTCGGGGCGGAGCCTCCTGCGCGCCGCCCTGCTGTTTACCGTCACGGTCGCCCTGGGCTTCTGGACCGTTGGTCTCCTGGTCTACTTCCTGATCGAGATGCTGGCGCTCTGGCTGCCGCGCTGGGGGGCGGTCGGGATCGTCTTCGCGCTCTTCGTGCTGGGAACCGCCGCATTTGCCGCCGCCGCTGTCGCGCGGGCGCGCCGGATCGAAGCTCCGACGGCGATGCTCGAGCGTCGCCTGCGCGACCACGCCGCCTGGTGGCAGGGGCGGATCGGCGGCGACGAAGAGGGCTCCGGCTCTGCGTCGCGTCTGGCCGTGGGCCCCGACGACGCCCCGAACGATGGAGACGACCGATGAGCGAGCCGACCGGGGAGCTCACCGCCCGCCGCGAGCGCTTTGCCGCCGACGTCGACGAGCTGCGTGCGAGCCTGCACGAGGAGATCGGCTGGGCGCCGCGCGGCCTGCGCTGGATCGTCCCCATTGTCGCTCTCGCGGCCGGGGTGGTCGCTGGCGTCGCACTCAAGCGGAACCTGCCGCGCTTGCGCGGCGCGGCGCCGGCGAAGCGTCGCCGGCGCTGATTGCCGCGCCGCGCCTTCGTGCCCGGCGGCGCTAGAATCCAGCGATGCACCCGCCGGCGGAAACCGCCACGATCCAGGCCGTCCTGTTGTTCAGCAAGCCGCCGGTCGCCGGCAGGGTCAAGACCCGCCTGATCGACCCCCTGACTGCTGTTCAGGCTGCCGAGCTGCACGCGGCTTTCCTCGCCGACCTGGTCGAGAGGCTCTCCGCCCAGCGATTCGCTCTCGTGCCCGTCTGGGCCGTCGAAGAGGGCGAGGCGATCCCCCCGCAGCCTCCGGGCGGACGGCGCCAGGCCGGAGGCGATCTCGGCGAACGGATGCGACACACCTTTAGCGAGGTTCTCCTGGGCGATCAGGCGCCCCCGCGGACCGACCTGGCGGTCGCCATCGGCAGCGACCTGCCGCAGCTCGGTCCGGAGCGGATCGAAGAGGCGTTCGGCGCCCTCGCCGCCGGCGCCGATGTGGTTCTCGGGCCGGCTACGGACGGCGGCTACTACCTGATCGGGCTGGGCGTCGAAGCGCTCCGTGCGGCACTCTTCGAGGAGGTCGCCTGGAGCACGGCGGCGGTCCTCGAGCAGACGCTGGAACGCTGTCGCGCGGGTGGGCTCGCGGTCGTGTTGTTGCCAGAGGAGGAAGACATCGATACCCCTGAAGCGCTCGCAAGGTTTCTCGCCCGCCTGGCGGCCGGTGAGGTCGCGCCCTGTCCCCGCACGACCGCGCTGGTCGCGGGTTGGCGGTCGCGAGAAGAAGGAACCGGCGCACCCGCCGGCAGCAGCCGATTGGAGGAAGCATGCGCGTCCTGACCGCAGCCGAAGCGCGGGCGTTCGACCGCTGGGCGATCGACGACCTCGGAGTGCCGGCTCTGGTGCTGATGGAGAACGCCGCCATGGCGCTCGCCGAGGCGATCGGCGCCGGCTTCGGCGAGGCGCGGCGGGTGGCGATCTTCTGCGGCCCGGGCGGGAACGGCGGCGACGGCCTGGCGCTCGCCCGGCAGCTCGTCACCCGCGGCTACGAGGTGGGCGTCTTCCTCGCCGCCTTTGGCCGGCCGCTCTCCGACGACTGCGCCCGCCAGCTCGCCATCTGCCGGGCGATGGATCTACCTCTGTTCGAGCTCGCCAACGACTGGCGTGAGAGTGCTGCCTCGGCGGTGACCGCAGACCTGGTCGTCGACGCGCTTTTCGGCACTGGCCTCGAACGGCCTTTGCGCACGCCTTACGCCGCGCTCGTCGAATGGATGAACGAGCTGGCATTGCCGCGCCTTTCGGTCGACATTCCGAGTGGTCTCGATGCCGGACGCGCGGTGCCGATCGGCCCGGCGATCCGGGCCGACGCGACGGTGACTTTCGGCGCGCCCAAAGTCGCCCACCTCATGCTTCCGGCGGCGGAGTGGGTGGGGGAGCTCTCGGTCGCCGACCTCGGGGTGCCATTCGACGCCAGTCCGAGTGCCCACGGCGACCTGGAGGTTCTCACTGGCGAGGACCTGGCCCACGCTCTGCCCTCCCGGGCCGCCGGAGCGCACAAAGGGGACTTCGGTCATCTGTTGCTGGTTGCCGGTTCACGCGGCAAGGCGGGCGCGGCGATCCTCGCCGCCAGCGCCGCCGTGCGCGGCGGCGCCGGCCTGGTGACAGTCGCCACGGTCGAATCGGCCTGGTCGGCGCTCGCCAGCGCCGTGCCGGAGGCGATGAGCCTGCCGCTCGGCGCCGAAGCGAGCGGCGGAATGCCGTTCGCCGCCCTCGCCGGTCTGCTCGCGGCGGCCGGAGAGCGCGACGTATTGGCGGTCGGCCCGGGGCTCGGGCAGGCGCCCGGTACCTTCCGGCTGGTGCGCAGCCTCGTGCTCGGAGCAAGCGGAGTCCCGCTGGTGCTCGACGCCGACGGCCTGAATGCGTTCGCCGGCGCGGCGGCCGCGGACGGGGGGAGAAAGGTCCGGGGGAGCAAGGGCGGGCTGGCATCGCTCGCCCAACGGCGCGCTCCGACGGTGCTCACTCCTCACCCGGGCGAGCTGGCCCGATTGCTCGGTGTGACCACGGCGGAGATCGAAGCCGACCGGCTCGCCAGTGTGCGCCGGGCGGCGGAGATCTCCGGTGCGATCGTCGTCCTCAAGGGCGGGCGGACGCTCATTGGCCTGCCTTCGGGGGAGGTCGCTCTCAACACGACCGGCAATCCGGGAATGGCCTCCGGCGGCAGCGGCGATGTGCTCACCGGCCTGCTCGCCGCACGCCTGGCGCAGGGCGACGAGCCGGCGTTCGCGGCGCAGCTCGCGGTACACTTGCACGGTCTGGCGGGCGATCTGGCCCTGGCGGCCGGCCACGCCCCTGCAGTTCCGGCGGGGACGCTGGTGGAATTCCTGCCCCAGGCCTACGCGAAGCTCGGCAAAGCATGAGGAGCTGGCTCAGCAACAACGTCGACGAGACGCGCGCCCTGGGCGCCGGACTCGCCGGCGAGCTGCTGCCGGACGGCTGCCTGCTGCTCTATGGCGACCTCGGTGCCGGCAAGACCGTGCTCGCCCAAGGGGTGGCGCTCGGTCTGGGCCTCGACCCGCGCGAGGTGCAATCGCCCACCTTCGCGCTGCTGCGCGAGCACGCGCTTCCGGCGCCGCATGCCGGGCGCCGGTTGGCGCATCTCGATCTCTACCGGTTGGAGCCGGCGGAGGCGGCGGCCTGCGGCTTCGAAGAGGTGCTCCTCGGCCCGGGAGTGAAGATCGTGGAATGGGCGGAGCGCTTGCCGTTCGAGGTTCCCGGAGCGCTCCTGCTGTCGTTGCGGGAGAGGCCGGACGGCGGACGGGAGATCGCGCAGCTCGCGACTCCGCCGGCGCCGGCGCGAATCTGACACCAGTCAACTGAGAGGAAGGGAAGCGATGGCCATTCGGAAAATTGGAGTTCTGGGCTGCGGCCTGATGGGTTCGGGGATCGCCGAGGTGGCGGCCAAGGCTGGATTCGACACGGTGGTGCGCGAGGTCTCGGACGTGCTGCTGGAGAAGGGCATGGGCAAGATCCGCGGCTCGCTCGGCAAGGCGGTCGAGAAGGGCAAGATGACCGCCGAGGAGCGCGACGCCGTCCTCGGCCGGATCCACGGCACGACAGGCTTCGAGGCGATGGCCGACTGCGACCTCGTGGTCGAGGCGATCGTCGAGAACCTGGAGGAGAAGAAGGCGACCTACGCCGCGCTCGACAAGGTGGCGAAGCCCTCGGCCATCTTTGCCTCGAATACCTCGTCGCTCACGGTGACCCAGCTTGCCATGGCGACGTCGCGTCCGACGCGCTTCGTCGGCCTGCATTTCTTCAATCCGGTGCCGGTGATGAAGCTGGTCGAGGTCGTCCGCACGCTGCTCACCGAGGAGGCGGCCCTCGCCGAGATCGACGAGTTCTGCCGCGCCATCGGCAAGACGCCGGTGGCCTGCAAGGACAACTCGGGCTTCATCGTCAACCGCCTGCTGGTCCCTTACCTGCTCGACGCCATCCGCGCGCTCGAAGAGGGAGTCGGCTCGGTTGCCGACATCGACGAGGGGATGAAGCTCGGCTGCGGCTATCCGATGGGGCCGTTCCAGCTGCTCGACTTCGTCGGCCTCGATACGACCTATTTCATCGCCAACATCATGTTCGAGGAGTACCGCGAGAAGCGCTTCGCGCCGCCGCCGCTGCTCAAGCAGATGGTCCAGGCCGGGCGGCTCGGCAGGAAGAGCGGCCGCGGCTTCTACGACTACGCCAAGTGATCGTTCCCGGCTCACCGGGCGAGGCTGGTAGGATCGGGCTCCACCCGATGACCCGCCCGTACGCCAGATGCCAGAACTGAACCTCGCCGAAGAGGGGCTCGAGCTCCTCTTCGGCACCCGTGACGAGAATCTCCGCCGCATCGAGTCCGCCTTCGGAGTCGAGCTCGCGGCCCGCGGCAGCCATGTCTCGGTCGAAGGAGAGGCGAGCGCCGTACAGTCGGCGTCGCGCCTGCTCGAGCAGCTTTCGCTGTTGATCGAGAAGGGTTACCAGCTGCGCAACGAGGACGTGCAGACGGCGATCCGCGTCATCCGCGAGGCGCCCGAGACGTCGCTGGTCGAGTTCTTCTCCGGCGAGTCGGCCTCCGCCACAGCCAACGCGACCCGGCGTCTGATCGCCCCGCGGAGCTTGAACCAGCAGGCCTACGTCAAGGCGATGACCGAGCACGACATGGTCATCTCGGTCGGCCCGGCCGGCACCGGCAAGACCTACCTCGCGGTGGCGATGGCTGCCGCGGCGCTGGTCGAGAAGCGCGTCAAGCGGCTGGTGTTGGCGCGGCCGGCGGTCGAAGCGGGGGAGAAGCTCGGCTTCCTGCCCGGCGACCTGGCGGAGAAGGTGAACCCCTATTTGAGACCGCTCTACGACGCGCTCTACGACATGCTCGGCTACGAGAAGGTCGGCCGGATGCTCGAGCGCGGCATGATCGAGGTCGCACCGCTCGCCTTCATGCGCGGCCGCACCTTGAACGACGCCTTCGTCATCCTCGACGAGGCGCAGAACACCACGCCGGAGCAGATGAAGATGTTCCTCACCCGGATCGGCTACAACTCCCGGGCGGTGATCACCGGCGACATCACGCAGACCGACCTGCCGAAGTCGATCACCTCTGGACTGCGGGAGGCGATCGACGTTCTCTCCGGGGTCGAAGGGATCGCCTTCATTCACTTCGACGAGCGCGACGTGGTACGCCACCCGTTGGTGCAGAAGATCGTCGCCGCCTACGATCGCCACTCCCGCCAGGGAGTCGTGCAGCCGTGAGTCCAGAAGTGGCGTTCGCCGGCGCCGGCCGTTTTCCCCGTCTGCGCGCCCCCGGCCTCGCGGCCTGGATGCAGGAGCTCGTCGCCGAGCTCGCGCCGGAGGCCGACTCGGTCGGTATCCGCTTCGCCGGCGATGCCACCGTCCGGCGCCTCAACCGGGAGTTCCGCGGCAAGGACAAGGCGACCGATGTGCTTTCCTTTCCCGGCGAAGAGTCGCCCGAAGGCCGGCATCTCGGGGACATCGTGATCTCGATCCCGACCGCCGAGCGTCAGGCGCGCGAGCGTGGCGCGACCCTCGAGGAAGAGGTCAAGCTCCTGCTGCTCCACGGTGTCCTGCACTGCCTCGGCCACGACCACGAGACCGATCAGGGCGAGATGGAGCGGCTCGAGAGCCGGCTCCGCCGGCGCTGGTTGAGGCGCGCATGAGCGGCGTTCCCGAGCCCTCCGGCTCGCCCGCCCCCTATCTGTGGCTCGCCGCGTTTCTCCTCGCGGCGCTGCCGCTGCTGTCGCTCGCCACGCTGCTCCTCGAGCGCTCCGGCCCGATCCGTCTGCGCCACTGGGTGGAGGAGACCGGCGGGCGCCTGCGCCGCCTGTGGGAGGACCCGGCGCGATTCGGTCTCTACCGCTACCTGCTCAATGTCACCGCCAAGCTCCTGCCGCTCGCGCTCTGCCTTGCGCTCGGCACGGCGGGGACGCGGCTGGGTGCGCCTGATCCGTATCTCTATGCCGTCGCCATCGTCGCCCTGGTCGTCGCACTCTCCGAGATCGCCGGCCGCCGGATGCTGCGCAGTAGCCCCGAGGTCGCGCTGGCCTCGATGACTTGGGTCTATCGCGGCGCCTTCTACGTCTTCTCGCCGGTCGTCGGACTGCTCGGGCCGCTCCTCGGCGCGCCGCGGGACCTGGTGGACGAGCGCGCCGAAGACGACGAAGCTTCGGAAGAAGAGGTCGAGGCGTTCATCGAAGTCGGCACCCAGGAGGGCATTCTCGAGCCCGAGGATCGCGATCTCGTCTGGGGGGTGGTCGACTTCGGCGACACCCAGGCACGCAGCGTCATGACGCCGCGGGTCGACATGGTCTGCGGCCGGATGGGCGATTCGCTCGACCGTCTGGCGGAGATCTTCACCGAGTCGGAATACTCCCGCCTGCCGCTCTATCGTGAGTCGGTCGATCAGATCGTCGGCGTGCTGCATCTGCGCGATCTCTTTCGCGCCCTGCGCACCGAGCCCCGGCCGGCGCTCGAGTCGATCGTCCAGACGCCCTACTTCATCCCCGGGACGAAGCACCTCGGCGACCTGCTCAAGGAGCTCCAGGCGCGGCGCCAGCAGATCGCCATCGTGCTCAACGAGTTCGGCGGCACCGAGGGCCTGTTGACGATCGAGGACGTGGTCGAGGAGATCGTCGGCGAGATCGCCGACGAGCACGACGACGAGGAGCCGGAGAACCGTTTGCTCGAGGACGGCAGCCTCCTGCTCGATGGCCGCGCGCCGCTCGACACGCTCGATGAGTTCTTCGGCGTCACTCCGGCCGAGGACGGCTACGAGACCGTCGGCGGGCTGCTGTCGGGGATCTCCGGCCAGGTGCCGGCGGCGGGCACGACGCTCTACCATTCCGGCCTGCAGTTCGACGTCGAGAAGGCCGACGACCGCCGCGTGCTCGCGGTGCGGGTGCGACGGCCCGGCATCCAGGAGATTCCCATTGGCTAAGGCAGGCACCGTCGCGCTGGTCGGGCGACCGAACGCTGGCAAGTCGACGCTCTCGAACCGCCTGCTCGGGGAGCGTCTGTCGATCGTCTCGGACAAGCCGCAGACGACGAGGCACCGGATGGTGGGGATCCTCTCCCGCGAAGAGGGGCAGATCGTCTTCTTCGACACCCCTGGCATCCACCGCCCGATGCACCGGATGAACCGCGAGATGGTGCGCGAGGCCGCCGACGCCCTGGGCGAGGCCGACATCGTCTGCCTGCTGACCGACGTCTCGCAGCCGTTCGGCAAGGGCGAGGCGTTCCTGCTCGATCTGGTGGCGAAGGCGAAGCAGCCGAAGATCGCCCTGCTCAACAAGATCGACCTGGTGAAGAAGAACAAGCTGCTGCCGATCCTCGAACGTTACGGCAAGGAGGGGATCTTCGACGCCATCATCCCGATCTCGGCCGAGACCGGCGACGGCTGCGAGGACCTGCTCAAGGTGCTGTGGAAGCTCCTGCCCGAGGGCGAGCCGCTCTACGACCCGGAGCTGCTGACGATCCACCCCGAGCGCTTCCTGGTTGCCGAGCGCATCCGCGAGAAGATCCTGCGCGAGACGAGGAACGAGCTGCCGTTCTCGACCGCGGTGCTGCTCGAGCGCTGGGAGGATCCGGGGCCGGAGAAGGCGCTGCGCATCCACGCCGCGCTCATCGTCGAGCGCGAGTCGCAGAAGAAGATCCTCATCGGCCACCACGGCGACATGGTGAAGACCATCGGCACCGCGGCAAGACACGACCTCGAAGAGTTCCTCGGCCGCAAGGTCTTCCTCGACCTGCGTATCCGCACCGAAGAAGACTGGCGCGAGAACCCCCGAATCATCGCCGACATCAAGAGAGACCTGCACGCCGGCACCACCCTTGACCTCGACGACCTCAACGCGGTGTCCGAAGATGGCGATGACGCCGACGATCTCGAGAAGCTCCTCGGCGACCTCGACGAGAACGACTGAGGAGCTCCCCGGGAACGCTCCCCGGAGCGATCCGTTCAGGCAGGAATCGAGTTCTCCGCCACGAGCTTCCGCACCAGGGCGATGTTGTCGCGGTGGCCGGTCAGGTGGGCGGTGACTCTTCCGCGGATGGGGTAGCCCAGGAGGTAGAGATCGCCGATGATGTCGAGGATCTTGTGGCGGACGAACTCGTCGGGGAAGCGCAGCTCGGTGTTCACCACGTGGTCTTCGCCGACGAGGATGAAGTTGTCGAGTCTGCCGCCTGAGCCTAAGCCCAGCTCGTTCATCATCTTGAGATCGCGCAGGAAGCCGAAGGTGCGGGCCGGGGCGATCTCCTTCTCGTAGGCCGCGAAGCTGGTCAGCGTGAAGTCGTAGAACTGCTCGCCGATCGGCGGCGGATAGCGCAGCAGGTAGGAGACCGCGAAGCCGTCGAACGGTTCGAGGACCAGCGTCTTGTCTCCGGAGCCGACCTCGTAGCGCCGGTCGACCACGAACTCCTGCCGCGGCTCGTCCTGCTCCTCGATGCCGATCGCCGCGATCGTCTTGCAGAACTCGGCCGCCGAGCCGTCGAGCACCGGCACCTCGCCGTGGACCTTGACCAGGAGGTTGGTGATCCCCGACGCATGCAGCGCCGAGAGCAGATGCTCGACCGTCTTGATCGACGAGCCGTTCTGGCCGAGCGTCGTGGCGTAGTCGGTGTCGCCGACCGCCGAAACGTGCGCCGGAATCGACTCGCCCGAGGGCAGCGAGTGGAAGTGGATGCCGGAGCCCGCCGGCAGCGGCTGCAGCACCATACCGGTGCGTCCGCCGGAGTGCAGCCCCATGCCGTAGAGCACCGTGTTCTGGCGCAGCGTCCGCTGCGGCGTCGCGCCCGGCTCGAGGTGGAGAAGGGGCGGAATGGGCTGGCGGCGGGCTTCGGCGGAGATCGCGAAGGCGCCCGAGTCCTCGGCCAGGCCGGAGTCGGTTCCCGCCTCCGGGGCACGGTGGTGGGCGAGTCCGGCGCGCGCCGCCGCCATCACCTGCTCGTAGGAGAGCGGCTTTTCCAGGTAGTCGAAAGCACCCATCTTGATCGCCCGCACGGCTGTCGCCGCCGTGCCGTGGCCGGAGATCATGATGACCGTGGCTTTGGGATCGGTCTCGCGCAGCGTCTGCAGCGTTTCGAGGCCGTCGCGGTCGGGGAGCCAGACGTCGAGGAAAACGACCTCGGGATGGCGCGCGGCGTAGATATCGAGCGCTTCGGCGCCGCTGGGGGTGGTGGCGACCTCGAAACCGTTGTCGGTGAGGATGCCACCGAGCGTCGAGAGGATGCCGGCTTCGTCATCGACGATGAGGGCGAGTGGGCGAGTCATCAGCCGCTAGTTTATCCCTCCCCAGCCGTGCAAGTCGCTGTGTTACATTCGCCGCCGTGGACGCCCCGACGCCGCAGGAACCCCCCCGGCGCCAGCTTCTCGCGGACACCCTGAGGAAATTCCAGGAGCGCGGCGCCGAGGTCAATATCTCGCGCCTCCTCGCGCGCGTGCGCCCGGAAGACGTGGCGATGCTGCTCGCCGACCTGGGTAGCACCGAACGCCGGCAGGTCTTCGACATCCTGAGCGCCGACTTCGCCGACGCGGCCGGCGACGTTCTCACCGAGATGGCGCCGGCGCAGCGCCTCGAGCTGCTCGAGAACCTGCCGCCGGAGCGCACCGCGAAGCTCCTCGAGCGTCTGCCGGTCGACGACGCGGTATTCGTCCTCGAATCGCTCCCGGCCGACCTCCACGACCGGCTGCTCGAGCTGGTCGATCTGTCGGGTCGGTCGGAGATGCAGACCCACCTCGCCTACCGCGAGGGCAGCGCCGGCCGCATCATGGACCCCGAGTTCTTCGCCCTGGCCGAAGGCGAGACGGTCCAGGCGGCGATCGCCGCGATCCAGCAGAAGCGCGACCTGGAGATGATCTTCTACCTCTACGTCGTCGACCGCGACGACCATCTGGTCGGCGTCACGTCACTGCGCCAGCTGCTGCTGTCGCGCCCTTCCCAGACGCTGGGCGAGATCATGCAGAAGTCGGTGATCAAGGTTCACGTCGACACCGATCAGGAGGAGGTCGCGGCGCAGGCCGCGCGCTACGACCTGCTGGCGGTGCCGGTGGTGGACGACCAGAATCGCCTGGTCGGTATCGTCACGGTCGACGACATCATCGACGTCGTCAAGGAAGAGGCGACCGAGGACCTGTTCAAGCTCGCCGGCTCGTCGGACGGGGAGCTGCTCTACGAAGAGCGCGCGCTGCGCGTTGCGGGGCTCCGCCTGCCGTCGCTGCTGGTGAGCATCGTCGGCCTTCTCGCCGTCGGCTTCCTGCTGCAGTACTTCCAGCTCAAGTTCGTCGACGCCCTGTTCCTGCTCGCTTTCGTGCCGGTGATCATGGGGCTCGGCGGCTCGATCGGCAGCCAGACCTCGACGGTCGCCGTGCGCGGCCTCGCCACTGGTCGCCTCGAGGCCGGCGAAGGGCGCTTCGGCGCCTTCGTCGTCCGCCAGTTGCGGGTGGCGGTGCTGCTGGGCCTCGCCTGCGGCGTGCTCGTCGGGCTCGCCGCCCTGATCTTCTGGCAGAACCCGATCTTCGGCCTGGTCGTCGGCCTGGCGCTGTTTTTCGCCATCCTGATGGCGTCGGCCACCGGAGCCCTGCTGCCGCTGGCGCTCGAACGGATGGGTTTCGACCCGGCGGTGGCGTCGGGACCGGTGCTGTCGACCGCCAACGACATCACCGGCATCCTGATCTACTTCGGTCTCGCCGCGGCTCTCCTCTCCCACCTGGCGCGCTGAGGGCGCGGCGGCGCCCGCCGCGATAAGCTTCCCGGGTGAAGTTCCATCAGGCCGAAGCGCTGATTCTCGAGGTTTCGGACCTTCAGGAAGCCGACCGGATCGTCGTCTTCCTGACCCGGGAAGAGGGCAAGCGCCGCGGAGTCGCGCGCGGCGCCAAGCGTCGCTTCAGCCGCTTCGCTGGCGAGCTGCAGCCGCTCGCCAAGGCGCGTATCGGGTGGATGGAGAAGGACGGCAGGGACCTCGTCCGGATCGGCTCGGTCGAGCTCCTGAGGCCGGTAAAGCACCTGCAGCTCGACCTCGAGGGGATCCTGCTCGGGGCGACGATCGCCGAGCAGGCGGCGCTGTTCGCCCAGGAGGGGGAGCCCTCCGAGGTCGCCTACCGCCTGCTCGACGCGACCGTCGAAGCGCTCGAGGCAGGGCGCGACCGCGATCTGGTGGCGCGCTACTTCGAGAGCTGGCTGCTGCGCACAGCGGGGATCTTCCCGCCGCCCGACGCCTGCCCCGAGTGCGGGCGGGAGATCGACGGCGGCGCGGCCCTGCTAGCGAGCGGCGAGGGGCTCATCTGCCGCGACTGCGCGCGCCGGGCCTTCGGCGCGGCGGCAGTTTCGCCGGCGGCGGTCGACTTCTGGCGCCGGATCGGGCGCGAGAACATCGACTCGATGGCGGCACGGCCGCCCGCTCCGGCGGTGCTCGCCGAAGTGGCGGCGGCGGCCGGGAGGATTCGCCGCCACTTCCTGCAGCACGAGGTCCGCAGCCTGATGGTCATGGAACGCACGCTCGCCGGCCTCGAAAACTGAACGGGGCGCCCGGGCACGAGGCACAGGGAACGAAACAGAGAAAGAGGATCGGATGAAGAGCTTTCAGGAGTTGATTCTGGCATTGTCGGACTACTGGGCGCGGCAGGGCTGCGTCCTGCAGCAGCCTTACGATCTCGAGGTCGGTGCCGGGACGATGCACCCGGACACCTTCTTGCGCGTGCTGGGGCCGGAGCCGTGGCGGGTGGCCTACGTCCAGCCGTCGCGCCGGCCGGCTGACGGACGCTACGGCGACAATCCGTTCCGGCTCTACAAGCACAACCAGTTCCAGGTCATCCTCAAGCCGGCGCCGCTCGACGTGCAGCAGCTCTACGTCCAGAGCCTCGAGGCGATGGGCGTCGATCTCGCCGTGCACGACCTGCGTTTCGAGGAGGACAACTGGGAGGCGCCGACGCTCGGCGCCTGGGGGGTGGGCTGGCAGGTGATGCTCGACGGCATGGAGATCTCGCAGTTTACCTACTTCCAGCAGGCCGGCGGTCTCGAGCTCGCGCCGATCTCCTGCGAGCTCACTTATGGTCTCGAGCGCATCACCATGTTCCTCGGCCTCGAGAAGTCGATCTACGACATCCGCTGGGTACCCGACGGCGTGAACTATGGCCAGGTGCGCTGGCAGGACGAGCATGAGTTCTCGAAGTACAACT
Organism: Thermoanaerobaculia bacterium; assembly: GCA_017998715.1. Lineage (GTDB taxonomy): Bacteria > Acidobacteriota > Thermoanaerobaculia > Multivoradales > JAGPDF01 > JAGPDF01. The sequence continues at coordinate 20,662 of JAGOCP010000006.1, forward strand.
TCGAGATCGCCGACGTCGACTTCCTGCGCCGCCAGTTCGACGGCTACGAGAACGAGTCGCGGCGCTGCCTCGCGGCGGGGATCGTCCTGCCGGCCTACGAGTGCGCCCTCAAGTGCTCGCACCTGTTCAATCTGCTCGACGCAAGAGGGGCCGTCTCGGTCACCGAGCGCGTCGGGGTCATGAAGCGGGTGCGCGATCTGGCGATCGCCTGCGCCAAGGAGTACCTCGCAAGCCGCGAACGGCTGGGATTCCCGCTCCTGCCGAAGGGGCCGGACGGACCTCCGGAAGGGGTGGCGGCGGCGACGGAGGTGGCCCGTGGATAGCGCACTGCAACCGCAAGCCGGCGAGCTCCTGCTCGAGATCCGTGCCGAGGAGATTCCGGCGCGCATGCTGCCGGGTGCCGTGCAGGAGCTCGGTACGCGTCTTTTCGAAGAGCTGATGACGCGCGGCCTGTCGCCGAAATCACTGGACTCTGCCTTTACCCCCCGCCGGCTCGTCCTCGTCCTCCGCGGCCTTCCGAACAAGGAAAAGGACCGGCAAGAGGAGGTCCTGGGTCCGCCGGTCAAGAACGCCTTCGACGCCGAAGGCAAACCGACCGCGGCCGTCGCCGCTTTCGCGAAGAAGTGCGAAGTCGCCGAGTCCGAGCTGCGCATCGTGGAAGCTGCGAAGGGGAAGATCGGCCGCACGGTCCGAACCTTCGCCGAGCAGCTCGCGCAACCCGCCGGAGCCGGCGCGGCCGGCGGCGGAGAGTACCTTGCGGCGACGAAATCGATCGTCGGGCGCGAGACCGTTGCTCTCTTGGCCGAGCTTTTGCCCAAGATCCTGATCGCGCTGACGTGGCAGAAGACCATGCGCTGGGGCGCCGGCACGGGTCCCTGGGTCCGGCCGGTCCACGGTGTCGTGGCTCTGTTCGAGGGGGAGATCGTGCCCTTCGAGCTGTTCGGAATCCGGGCCGGTCGCGAGTCCGCGGGGCACTCGACACTTTCGCCGAAGGGCTTTCCGGTAAAGGGGGTGGAGGACTATCTGGCAGCCTTGGGCCGGCTGGGCATCGTCGTCTTTCCGGCGGAGCGCAAGCGGTTGCTCCTGGAGCGGATGACCGAGCGCGCTGGCGCGCTCGGTGGGGTCCTGGTCGAGGATTCGGCGCTGCTCGACAAGCTGGCGGCGATCTGCGAGATCCCTGGGGTCATGGAGGGCTCGTTCTCTTCCGACCTTTGTGC
>JAGOCP010000006.1:21978-38008 GCA_017998715.1 Thermoanaerobaculia bacterium
CGCTCGAAGGGGCACTCGAGTGCGACTTGCTCGCTGCGCTCGGCACAGCTTTCGAGCTGCTCGACGAAAAGACTCGAACAAGGGTGGATGCTGCGGGCGGAGCGCCGGCGGCGCCCTCGAAGCAGCCGTCACGGGAGAAAGCGCTCGAGATGCTGGTCGAGTTCCTGCGCGACCGGTTGACGCACGTGCTCGGCGAGCGTGGCTTCGCTTACGACGAAGTGGCTGCGGCGATGGGGGCCGAAGGCGGAGCGCTCGACTTCCGCGGCATCGCGGCGCGAGCGGAGGCGCTCCGGAACGTGCGGAAGGACCCCGACTTCGCGACCGTTGCGCAGGCCGCCAAGCGCATCGCCAACATCACCAAAGGAAGTGAAGCCTTCACCTTTACTGAGGCTTCTTGCACTTTGGAAGCCGAGCACGCGCTGCGTCATGCGTCCGTTACCTTGCACGGCGAGATCCTTGCTGCACGAGCGAGCCTCGACTTCGCGGCCGGTCTGCGCAGCGTGGCTCGTCTCGCTGCCCCCCTGGAGGCCTTCTTCAAGGACGTCATGGTCATGGATCCCGACGAACGACTGAAGCAGAACCGCATCGCCCTGCTGCAGTCGATTCAGTCGGAGATCCGCTGGCTCGCCGACCTGTCGCAGATCGTCGTCTAGCGCGGCCTATGCCGCCGCCGGCGTCTTCGGCCGGCGGCGCAGGATGCCGGCCGAGATCACCGCAGCGACGAGGCCGATGGGGAAGTTCTCGACGAAGGTCATGGCGACGACCAGCAGAGGCTTGGCCGAGATCTGGCGGATCTGATCCGCCTGGGCGGTGACGGCGGCGAGCTTCTCGGCCGAGGCGCCGTCGGCCTTCGCCTTGTCGACCATGTAGGCGGCGAACTTGTCGTAGAAGTCGGGAAAGAAAGAGTAGTAGACGAACATCCAGACGGCGACGTAGCAGATCGCCGCCACCAGGGCGATGCCGACTCCCACCAGGAAACCCCTGCCGAAGGTGAGCGTCCCCGCGGCGACGTTCTCGCGGTAGGAGCGCACGCCGAAAAAGACCATCAGCGCCGCGAGAATCATGGTGGCGTAGCCGAGTATCTCGGAACGCTCGAAGCCGATCTTCTCGACCAGGGGTATCGACAACAGCATCAGGCCGCCCAGCAATCCACCCGAGATCAGGCCCCAGGTGAGGATGGTGCGTTTCATGGACATCGGTTTCGTCTCCTGAGGGGTTTGCGACCGCGGCTCCGATGCCGCGGTCGCGAGCGGTATTGCTGGGTTATTGACCTGCCGGGGGTTCCCAGAGCTCGACTTTGTTGCCTTCGGGATCCATGACCCAGCCGAACTTGCCGTATTCGGAGTCCTCGCCGCTCTTGTCGACGACGTTGCAGCCCTCCTTGCGCAGCTCGACCAGGAGCGCTGTCAGATCGGCGACGCGGTAGTTCACCATGAAGGTTGCGGCACTCGGGGCGTAGTACTCGGTGGTTTCGGGGGCGATGTTCCAGATTGTCGTGCCCGTCGTCGGATTCCCCGCGGCGTCGACCCAGTGAAAGGCCGCGCCGCCCCAATCCTGGACGTCGATGCCGAGGTGCTTCTTGTACCAGGCGCGCAGCGCGACTGGGTCCTTGGCCTTGAAGAAGATGCCGCCGATACCTGTGACTCTCTGCATGGGAACCTCCGGGTTCTGGTGCGTAGGCGAAACGGTTGGTTTCAAGTGGCGGCTGAACGCTCGGCATTCGCCGGGGAGTGCGGTTTCACTTCCTCCGCAAGATGCCGGCGGAAACGAGCGACACGAGGATGCCGATGGGGAACGGCTCGAGGAAGGCCATCGCGGCGTTGGTCAGTGGGTTGTCCATCAGGCGCTTCATCTGCGCCGCCTGGGCGGTAGCCTCGGCGATCTTCTCCGCCGAGCCGCCAGAGGACTTGACCTGTTCGATCGTGTAGGCGGTGTACTTGTCGCAGAAGTCGGGCATGAAGTTGGCGTAGACGATCGCCCAGATCACCCCGTAGCAGACCGCCGCCACCAGCGCGATGCCCAGACCGACGAGCAGGCCTTTACCGAAGGTCATTCGGCCGCCCGCGACGTTGTCGCGGTAGGAGCGGACGCCGGGATAGATCATCAGTGCCGAAAGCACCAGCGCGGTGTAGCCGATCACCATGCCGTGCTCGAAGCCGATGCGGTCGACGAACGGCATGGTCGCGAGCATCATGCTGATCGAGACGGCGCCCGCGATCAGCCCCCAGGTGAGAATCGTGCGCTTCGGCGACATGGGTCTTCTCCTGTGACGGTCCAGACCGCGGCTCCGGTGCCGCGGTTCGGGGGGAAGATAGGCTCGGCGTCGCTCCGCCGTCGTCACCCGTTCGTGTGATTTTTCGTCGATCGAACCGATTCTGGCCCGAATTCATCCTTTCGGGTGACCCCGGTGCCCGGCAGGAGGCCCGCCGCCTGACCCAGTTGCACGGCCTGGGTCCGCCGCCTGGCGCCGAGCTTGTCGAACAGTCGGCTGGAGTGGGTCTTGACGGTGTTCTCGCTGACGAAGAGGCGTTCGGCGATCTCGCGGTTCGACAGGCCGTCGGCGATGAGGCCGAGGATCTCGAGCTCCCTTGCGGTCACCCCGAGCTCCCGCTGGCGCAGTGCGTCGACGGCGAACGGGGCGCTGCCTGCGGGGGCGGCGGGGCGTGCGATCGGCACTTCGACCGGGACGAAGACCGTTTCGACGCGCCGGCGAGTCAGCCGCAGGCCGAGGACGATGCCGAGCGCGGCGAAAAGCGCCGCAATGAGCCCCCCCCAGATCTCGACCGAGTGTTCGACCACCAGCCAGCGGTAGTCCACCCAGCGCAGCAGGACGAGCAGCAGGCCGCAGACGATGCCGTAGCCGGCCATCCGCAGGAGAGCGGCACCAGAGGCCCGGCGAGCCGGCGAGACGGGATCTTCCGCGGCGGACATCCGCCGATCTTAACCGGCGCCGCCGCCTGCGCGAGGGCTCCGTTCGTCACGGTAAGGTCGCCGACCAGGCGCCGGTATTGCCGGCGGCGAAACCGTCGTGGAAGAGCTCGGCCGACGGGTTCTCCTCGGGCGTGCCGTCGAGCTGCAGCAGGTAGGCGGCGAGCTCGGCGCGGGCTCCGGGCGCGAGCGCCGCGACCTGGCGGTGAGGCGCGGCACGGGCGAGCTCGTCCGGCCGCGAGACGACGATCTCGTCGAGGCTGATATTGGGGAAGGCACTCGTGCCGGTGATCTCCACCGTGTTGGTCGCCCCGGGGGTGAAGACGACTCCTTCGAGGCGTGCACTCCGCCAGTTGGTGTGCCGCCAGGATGGGTTGTTTCCGGCCGCAGGCAGGTTGAGGATCTGCGCCACCGCGTTGACTGTCACCGTCACCTGCGCCGCGCCGGAATTGCTGAAGCGGAGCTCGACCGCGCCGCTGCCGCCGGCCCCGCCGTCGACGCCGGGAAAGGTGACGCGCGCGCCGTTCGGACCCAGCGCGGCGTAGGCACGGCCGTGGACGGTGTCGTCGCTGTTGAGCTCGACGTAGGTCGAAACGATCTCGGCTCCGCCTGACGGCGTCGCGTCTTCGGCCGGTAGCACGGCGCCGCCGGCGGCAGTGAAGACCGCATCCAGGTTCGCCGCCGAGCCGTCGTGCAGCAGGCGCGGCTCAGCGAAAAGGCCGCGCAGGGTCGGCGTGTCGATGCCGGTGAGCGGGCCGCCCAAGCGGTGGCCGGAGGTCGTGCGCAGCGTCCCGACATCGTGCAGGGTCTCCGCGCCGAGCGTCGAATCGGTGAACCCGTTGCCGCTGTGGCAGCTGCCGCAGCCGAGAGTGCGAAAGCGGTCGCGGCCGGCGAGCGCGACCGGCGTCAGGCTGCCGTCGGCATTGCGAAGCGGGCTGCGCGGGATCGATGCCGGTCCCAGCGAAGCGACATACGCCGCGAGCTGGTCGAGCTCCGGGGACAGTCCCGCCTTCGCCGGTCCCAGCGGAGCGGCCGTCGCGGCGTAGTCGTCGTCGTCCATGAAGCCGGCGCCGCCGAAGGCGTTGCGAATGTCGCCTTCGAAGTCCTGGATCTCGTCGAAGTTGGCGCTCCAATGGACGTTGCCCTGGCCGGTGCCGGCGCGGCCGACCAGAGGGAGCGTTCGCCGCAGGCCTTCGCCGCGGCCGGTGAAGTCCCAGACGCGGCCGTCGCTGCGCCCTTCGAGGTGGCAGGTGGCGCACGACAGGTAGCCCTCGGCGCTCATCCGCGGATCGCGGGCGTGGTAGAAGAGGCGCTTGCCGGCGAGGATGGGGGCGGGCAACGGTTCGCCGCCGATCGTCCCGGCGGTCGCGACCGTTTCGGCCGGCAGCTGGATGTCGCCCTCGGCATAGAAGTCCGCCGCTGCGAAGAGGGTCGCCGAGCGGCCGAGAAAATCGTGCACGAAGACCTGTGCGCTCGGATCGTCGACGCAGACTCCCTGCGGAGCCGCCCCCGTGGCGAGGCGCGTGACCAGCGAGCCGAGACCCGCAGCGGACTCGATCTCGAAGGCGTCGAGGACCAGCAGCTCGTCGTCCCCCTGCAGGGTGACGAAGAGGTAGTCACCGAGCGGCGAGAAGGCCAGCGCCGACGGCGAGTCGCTGTTGTCGAGGTCGATGGCGCGGACCGCCGTCCCCGACGCGAGCGCCAGCTCGACCAGGGTCGCGCGCACGGTGTTGTCGGAGTCGAGGTCGGGGCCGAAGAGCAGGCCGCGCTCGACGTTCGGTTTGGTGGCGGCGACCCACGCGTTCGCGCCATCGGGGGCGATGGCGACCGCGACCAGCTGGTTGGGCACTCCGCGGCCGCTCGCCGTGGTGTCGCGATTGGCGTCGCCGCCGAGTTTCGGCAGGCGGATCGTGCGGGTGAGGGTAAGGCCGGCGGTCGCGACGTCCCAGACCTCGCCCCAATCGCGGTCGGAGAGAAAGCGGGTGACCAGGAGACGGCCGCCGTCCGCCGACAGGGCGAGGGCCCGCGGCCCCGGGCCGAGTGCCAGCGCGGCGGTCGTCTGGCGGCTGGCGGCGTCGATCCGCCGCACTTCGCCCCGCCCCTCGAGCGCGATGTAGAGCGTGGCGCCGGTCGCCGAGGCGACGAGACCGGCGGGCGCGCTGCCGTAGCCCAACGCGATCTCGCCGCTCGCGCTGCCGCCGGCGTCGAGGATGCGGATCCGGTCGTCGCCGCCGCAGCTCACCCAGATCTCGCCGCCGGCAGCGCGTGCGACGGCCCGCGGATGCTCGCAGACGGGCACCTCTACGACGAGCGCGCCGGAGTCGGCGTCGAGCGCCGCGACCGTGCCGTGGTCGGGGTCTACCGTCCACACCCGGCGCGCCGCGCTGTCGCAGAGCAGCGCACCGCTCGCCCGCGGCGAAGCACCGGCCGGCGGCGTGGCCACGGTGACGACGCGGCTGCGGGTCGCGACGGCGCCCTGCGGGTCGCGCGCCTGGACGGTCGCACGATAGTGCCCCGGCGTGGCGAACGGGTGTTCGGCGGTGGCGCCGCCCCAGGCGGTCTTGGGTGTTCCGTCGCCGAAATCGAAGCGATAGGAGATCGCGTCTCCCTGGGGATCGCTCGCCGCGGCTTCGAAGCTCACGTTGACGCCAGGGGCGGCGGGGTAGGGCGTCGCCGCGAAGGTCGCGAGGCTCGGCGGGAGGTTGCCGTTGACCGTGCCGCCGGTCGAGAAGGTGAAGCTGTAGCCCACCATGCCGTTGCCGGCGGCGTCGCGGATGCCCCCGTCAGCGAGCACCACCTCGTAGGTGGTGTTGGCGGCGAGGGGCAGGTTGGGCGTGAATGTCAGGATGTCGTCGAACGAGAAAGTGAGCCGGCCGGCGATCGCGGAGCCACCCACCGGGCGGACGATGAAGGTCGTGCCGTTGACGATCGTCGGGGTGGCGAGCGTCTCGTGAATGAGCAGCGTGATCGGCGATCCGGCGGGATAGTTCGTCTGGCCGGCACGCGGAATGTGAAAGCCGACCGACGGGCCGCGGCTGTCGGGCGCCGCCTGATGCGCCCAGACCGCCATGCCCTGGTGCTCGCCGACGCCGCCGGTGACGAGGAGGTTGCCGATCGGCAGCGCGAACTGCGAAGTATCGATGCCGACACCGCCGCCGCTGGTGTGCGCCACGGTGGCGCCGTGCAGGTCGAGCACCGACTGGAAAGTCCGCAAGTCGATCTTGTGGTCGCCGATGAACGCGTACTCGTCCTGAAACTGGGCGTACATCGCCTGCGCGCCGGCGAGCGGGAGGTCGGCCACCAGGCGCAGCGCCGACGGGTCGGTGGCGTCGACGACCTGCATGCCGTTGCCGCCGTCGCGATAGGGAAAGACGACGTAGAGCTTGCCGTCGCCGCCCCAGATCTCCGGCCAGTAGCCGCCGGGCCCGCCGCTGGTGAGGACGTCGAGGAGCACCGGTTGAGCCGGATCGGACACGTCGTAGGTCGCCACTCCCGTGCGGCTCTGATCGGAAGCGAAGATCAGGAGATTGCCGATGAGGAAAGGGTGGCCGACGACACCGGTGAGCCCGAGATGGTCCCAGGTTCCCAGGACGACGCCGTTGCGCTCGATCGTCGCCAGGCCGCCGATGGCGCCGTAGCTCCACCAGGTGTCGCCGACGAAGAACGGCTGGAAGAGGCAGCCACGAACGCCGGCGCAGAGCAGGTCGGGGTAGCTCGTCCGGGTGAGGCTCCCGGGCGCGGCGTTGGCGCGGAAAGACCACGGAGCTTCGGGCGGCCAGTTGGCGCCGAGCACGAGGTAGTCGCCGCTCTGCAGGTAGCCATGGGCGTTGATCGGCATCGGAGTGACCCCCCAGGTGGCGAGCTCGACCGGATGAGCCGGGTCGGCGAGGTCCCAGGTGCGCACCTGGAAGTCCGAGCCGGGCTCGCTCGACGGCACCTCCGGCACCGAGAACAGGATGCCGTTGTGGTAGGCGAGGATCGCTGTCCGTCCCTGGTTCGGAGCGAGCAGGCCCGCGAGGAGCGTTCCCGGCGTCTGCGGCACGTTGGGGAAGCCGGCTGCGGCGAGCGGCGCGGCGGTCAGCAGCCCGAGCGCGCAGGCGCTGGCAAGGGTCAGCGCGATGACGCTCGCTGGCGAGGTGCAGGCAGCGGCTGGCCGGGGGGACGACGAGTGGGTGTGGGGCATCGAATCTCTCCTCGCAAAGGGCTCCGAAAATGCGACACGGAGGCTGGCACGACGGCCGCACCTCCCGGTGTGAACTAGCTCGCCACCAGCTCTTACGGCCGTGCGACGGGTCGCTTACGGGCCCATCCTGCAGGGCGCGCGGCTCTCGCACTACCTCTTTGGACGGCTGGCGAGAATCTGCCGACCTGTCAGAGTTGGGCAGCGGGTCGGCGATAGACTCGCCGCCAGCGCTCCAGCCTGTTCTGACTTGCTGTTGGATCTTCCGGTTGCGGAGGGTGCACGATGGGCAACAAGTGGGTCTACGCCTTCGATGAGGTGGCCGCGGTCGAGCGTGCGGTCGGCGGTTGGGACGCGGTCCGCGGGCTGCTCGGCGGAAAGGGCGCCAACCTGGCCGATATGACTCGGCAGGAGCTGCCCGTGCCGCCCGGGTTCACCGTCACGACCGCTGGGTGCAACGCCTATCTCGAAGGCGGCGAGACCTTTCCCGAAGGGCTCTGGGACGAAGTCCTGGCGGCGCTCGCGCGCCTCGAAGCGCGCACCGGCAAGCGTTTTGGCGACGCCGCGAACCCGCTGCTCGTCTCCTGCCGCTCGGGCGCGCGCTTCTCGATGCCCGGCATGATGGACACAGTGCTCAATATCGGGCTCAACGACGAGGTGGCGGCGGGCCTCGAGCGTCTCACTGGCGATGCCCGCTTCGCCTTCGACAGCTATCGCCGCCTGGTGCAGATGTTCGGCTCCGTCGTGCTGGAGATCGCCGACGAGCCGTTCGAAGAGGTGCTGACCGCAGCGCGGAGGCGCGCCGGGGTGGCCAACGACTCCGACCTCGGCGCCGACGACTGGCGCCGGGTCACCGGCGAATTCAAGGAGATCGTCGAGCGCCTCGCCGGGCGCCCCTTCCCGCAGGATCCGCGCGAGCAGATCCGCCTCGCCACCGAGGCGGTCTTCCGCAGCTGGAACGGCCGCCGCGCCGTCGACTATCGCAACGCCGCCGGGATCGCGCACGACCTCGGCACGGCGGTGAACATCTGCACCATGGTCTTCGGCAATCTCGGCGACGACTCGGCGACCGGCGTCGCCATGACGCGCAGCGGCGCGACCGGCGCGCCCGGGATCGAGGGTGACTATCTGACCAATGCCCAGGGCGAGGATGTCGTCGCCGGCATCCGCCAGACGAAACCGATCGAACAGTTGCGCGACGAAATGCCCGCGGCCTACGCCGAGTTCGAAGCGATCGCCGCCAAGCTCGAGCGCCACTATCGCGACATGCAGGACGTCGAGTTCACCATCGAGCGCGGCAAGCTCTGGATGCTGCAGACGCGCGACGCCAAGCGCACCGCCCAGGCCGCCGTGCGCATCGCCGTCGACATGGTGCAGGAGGGTCTGATCACCCGCGAGCAGGCTCTCCTTCGCGTCTCGCCCGACCAGGTCGATTTCTTCCTCCATCCGCAGCTGGAAAAAGGCTCGGTAAAGAGGGCAAAGCTGGCTGGGGATCGGATCGCCAGTGGCTTGAACGTCTCGCCAGGCGCAGCCGTGGGTGTCATCGCGTTCGACGCCGATGTCGCCGAGCGCTGGGCGAAAGACTCTGCTCGACCGGTCATCATGGTTCGTCCGGAGACCAAGCCGGACGACGTGCACGGCATGCTCGCCGCGAAGGGGCTGCTCACGAGCCGCGGAGGACGCACCAGCCACGCGGCGCTCGTTGCCCGACAATTCGGCAAGCCGGCCGTCGTCGGCGTGGCGGAGCTCGAGATCGACCTCGAGACGCGCACGATGCGGGTGGCGTCGCGGTCTTTTGCCGAGGGCGACTGGATCTCGATCGACGGCACTTCGGGAGAGGTTTTCGCCGGTGAGCTCGCCACGATCGTGCCGGATCTCAAGGATCCCTATCTGCTGAAGCTTCTTTCCTGGGCCGACACCGAGCGCCGCTTGCAGATCTGGGCGAATGCCGACTATCCGACCGACGCGGAACGGGCGCGGGAATACGGCGGGCAGGGCATCGGCCTCTGCCGTACCGAGCACATGTTCTTCGAGACCGAGCGCATGCCGGTCGTGCAGCGGATGATTCTCGCCAAGGACGACCCGGAGGTCGTCGCGGACTGTCTCGCGACCCTGCTGCAGCACCAGCGCGAGGACTTCTACGGCCTCTTCAAGGCGATGGACGGGCTGCCGGTGATCGTGCGCCTGATCGATCCGCCGCTGCACGAGTTCCTCCCCGGCCACCTTCAGGTCGCCATGGAGGTCGAGAAGCTCGAGGAGTCGGGCGCGGATCCGGTGGCGCTCGCCGAGCGGCGCCATGTCCTGGCGGCGATCGAGCGCTTGCAGGAGTCGAATCCGATGCTCGGCCTGCGGGGCGTTCGCCTCGGTATCCACATGGCGGCCCTCACCCGCATGCAGGTGCGGGCGATCTTCGAGGCCGCCTGTCGGGCAGCGAGCGAGGGCGTCGACGTGCATCCGGAGGTGATGATTCCCCTCGCCGGGCACTGGCGCGAGCTCGAAGTCCAGCAACAAGCGCTCGAGCAGGAGGCCGAGAAGGTCATGGCCGAGCAGGGCCGGCGAGTGAGCTACAAGTTCGGCACGATGATCGAGATTCCGCGCGCCGCGCTCACCGCCGACGAGCTCGCGCGTTTCGCCCAGTTCTTCTCCTTCGGCACCAACGACCTGACGCAGATGACCTTCGGCATCTCGCGCGACGACGCCGAAAAGGGCTTCCTCCTCGAGTATCTGTCGAAGGCGATCCTGCCCGAGAACCCCTTCGCCTCGATCGACGAGCCCGGCGTCGGCAAGCTGATGAAGATGGCGGTCGAGCTGGGAAGAAAGACCCGGCCAGGCATGGAGATCGGCATCTGCGGCGAGCACGGCGGCGACCCCAAGTCGATCGCCTTCTGCCACAAGATCGGCCTCGACTACGTCTCCTGCTCCCCCTTCCGCATTCCCATCGCCCGCCTCGCCGCGGCACAGGCCGCGCTCAAAGAGCGCGGGGTGACCGCGAAGTAGGGGAGCGCGTCAGCTTGCCGGCCACACCGGAAGCCGACCGTGACATGCAGAACGCAGTGCATGGGTCGCCACCTGTGCCTGGGCTGCTCATCGACTGCTGGCGGGACTTCCGCGGCCTCGCCTGGCATTGGCACCTACTGGCGCTGAGTATTCTCGTAGCCGCGCTCGCCGGGAGCGCGATGCCGATCCTCTTCTCGGCGGCGCCGACGATCGACGAAGCGACCTACGAGAGCGCCTTCGCGGCCGTCGCGGCGGGGCGGTCACCCTACGGCACCCCCGGTTACTTCTATCCACCGGCATTCGCGTTCGCCGGCGCCCGAGCCGGGGAGGCTCTCGGAGTCTCCGGGGCGCGGCTCCTGTTACGCGGCCTGAACGTCGTCGGAGCCGCCCTGACCTGCTGGCTCGCCGCCGCCTGGTGGTGGAGCCCGAGCTCGTCGGTGCGGGCGCGGGTCACCGAGCGCCTGCTCGTAGCGCTGGTGTTGATGCTGGTGAGTCCCTGCGTCGGCGCGGGTTTGGCGAGCGGCAACTTCTCGCTCGTTGTTTCGTCCTGGATCAACCTGGCGCTGCATGCGGCGCACGCCTGGCCCGTCGTCTCCGGGGTTCTGCTCGGCGCGAGTCTCATCACCAAACCGCTGGCGGCCATCGTGCTGCCGATCTTCGCCGGCGCCGCGACCGCCCGTCGAGACGGCCGGAAGGTCGCCCCAGCGACCGTCCTCGTCGCCGCTGCGATCTGTTTCGCGGGGCTCCTGCTGTTGCCCTACTTTCGCCAGCTGCTCGAGGTCAGGCTGCACTCCGGGACGTTCGGCGGCACGATCTCGCTGCTGCGTGTCGCCTGGCTCCTCGGCTTGGACCTCCACCAGGGCCTGCTGCTCATCCTGATCGCGCCGTTCGCCTTCGTCGCCGGCCGCCGCTGGGCGGCGGACCGCGTAGCCCTGATCGCTCTCGCGCTCGCGATGGTCATGTTCACCTCGCCGGCGACCTGGCCCTATACGGCGACCGTCTTCTTCCCCGTGCCGGTGATGGCGGTCTCGGTCGTCCGGGCGCGCCTCGCTTTACGCGGCGGCGCTTCGCAGGGCGTGCGGTCGCCGCTCCTCGACCAGGCGCTGGTCGGCGCGCTGGCGGTTTCGGTCCTCTTCCTGAACGGCGGCGCCTTCGACCGCCTGCCCGCAGGGGTGCAGCTCACGCTGCTCCTGGCCCAGGTAGCGGCACCGGTCTGGCTCGCCGGCTATGTGCTGCGCTCAGCAGGTTCCTGGGAGTCCGGAGCCGTCAGGGAGTCCGTGCCCGATAGACTGTCGCCGTGACCCGCATCCGGATCCTCGACGACCGCCTCGTCTCGCAGATCGCCGCCGGGGAGGTGGTGGAGCGGCCATCGTCGGTGGTGAAGGAGATGGTCGAGAACGCCCTCGACGCCGGGGCGACGCGGATCGAGCTCGATCTCGAAGGCGGAGGGCGGCAGCGCATCCGCATCGCCGACGACGGCACCGGGATGGATCGCGACGACGCCCTCCTCGCCTTCGATCGCCACGCGACGAGCAAGATCACCTCGATGGCCGACCTCGAGCAGGTCGCCACCCTGGGCTTCCGTGGCGAGGCCCTGGCGACGATCGCCGCCGTCGCCAAGGTCGAGCTCACCACCGCAACGGCGCCGGGAGAGGGGACCCGCGTGCTCCTCGAAGGCGGCCGGATCCTCGCCGTCGAGCCCGTGGCCCGGACCCGCGGCACGACGATCGATGTCGCCTCGCTGTTCTTCAACGTCCCCGCCCGGCGCAAGTTCCTGAAGTCCAGGGAGACCGAGCTGCGGCGTTGCGTCGAGGTAGTCGAGGGCTACGTTCTCGCACGACCGGACGTCTCTTTTCGTGTGCGAAGTGAAGGCCGGGTGCTGATCGACGTTTCGGCGCAGCCGCCTGGAGACGACGGCCTTTCGGCGGGATTGCGCCGCCGGATCGGCGAGGTGTTCGGGGAGGCGTTTGAAAAGCTGCTGGTAAAGGTGGATGAGGGCGGGTCGCCGCTGGCGAGCTCCGGGCAGCGGTTTGCTCACGGTTTTGTCGGTTCTCCGGCGACGGCGCGCGGCGCCCGACGCAGTTTCGTGTTCGTCAATCGCCGTTTGGTGCGGGATCGCGCGGTGCTCGCGACGTTCTATCGCGCGGTGCGCGACGAATGGCGCAGCGACGAGTTTCCCTCTCTGTTTCTGTTTATCGAGCTCTTGCCTTTCGATGTGGACGTCAACGTCCATCCCCAGAAGGCAGAGGTGCGCTTTCGCGATCCCCGGTTGATGGATCGTCTGGGAGAGACGCTGCGTCTGGCCCTGGCCCGGGCGCGTGGCGAAGAGGCGGCGCCGCTGCGGACGACGTCGTCGTTGCCGGAGGCTCCGTTTGCCTGGGAAGGCTACGGTGGGCGCAGCTTCCTGAGCCAGACCGAATTCTCGGGCGAGATCCGGGAGAGCTCTTTTCCGTCTCTTGCCGGCTCCGCCGGCACGGTGGGGCAGGCGGTGCATCTCGCCGAGCTCTCGCTCGCTCCTTTGGATCGGGCGCCGGTGCCGCTTTCGGGGCGCGGTGGCGAGACCCGGCGGTTCCGGCTGTTGGGGCAGTACAAGGGGGCGTTGATCCTGCTCGAGGGCCCGGATGGGCTCTATCTCATCGACCAGCATGTCGCCCACGAGCGCGTGCTGTACGAGCGCTTCCGTCGCTCGCTCGGCGCCGAACGGGCGGACTCGCAGCGCCTGGTGGCGCCGCTGGTGCTGGAGCTCTCGCGCGGCGAGCGCATGCGGCTCGTCGAGCTCGCGCCGGCGCTCGAGCCAGCCGGCTTCGAGATCTCCGAGCTTTCGGGCGGCACGCTCGCCGTCGCCGCGACGCCGGCGGTGCTGTCGCCGGCCGAAGGGGAGGCGCTCCTGCTGCGCCTCGCCGCCGACTCCGCAGCTTCGCCGGAGAACCTCGGGCAGCGCATCCTCGACGACTTCGCGGCGTCGCTCGCCTGCAAGGCGGCGGTGAAGATGCACCACGCTCTCTCGGCGGAGAAGCTCGAAGCGCTGATCTCGGAGCTCTTCGCCGCCGAGAACCCCTACGCCTGTCCGCACGGCAGGCCGGTCGTGCTGCAGCTCACCGACGCCGACCTCGAGCGTCGCTTCGGCCGGCGCTGAGCGGCCCCCGTCCCCCGCCGATAACGCCTAGAATCCCCTCGTGGCTGACCGCAGCGAAGTTCTCTCGTCTCTCGAGGCCCGGCTCGGGCACACCTTCCGCAACCGCGAGCTCCTCGACGACGCCCTGACCCACCGCTCCTGGGCGAACGAGGCCGGCGGCGTCTCGCACTACGAGCGCATCGAGTTTCTGGGCGATGCGGTGCTCGGTCTGGTGACCGCCGACTGGCTTTTCGAGCTGCACGCCGGCCGCGCCGAAGGCGAGCTCTCGCTGCGCAAGTCGATGCTGGTGAGCGAAGGGGCACTCGCCGCCTATGCCGCGAAGCTCGAGCTCGGCGAAGGGCTGCGGCTCGGCGCCGGCGAGGAGCGCTCGGGCGGGCGAGCGAAAGCGTCACTCCTCGCCGACGTGCTCGAGGCCCTGTTCGGCGCTATCTATCTCGACGCCGGCTTCGACAGCGCGCGACGAATCGTGCGGCAGTATCTCGAGAGCGCCAGCGAGCTACCGCTCGAGCAGCGCGCGGTGGATCCGAAGACGACCCTGCAGGAGCAGGTCCAGGCGCGCGGCTGGCCGTTGCCGGTCTACGCCGTGGTCGAGGAGAGCGGCCCCGATCACGACAAGATCTTCACCGTCGAGGTGCACATCCGCGGCGGCCTCGCCGGGCGCGGGATCGGACGCACCAAGAAGGGGGCGGAGCAGGCGGCGGCCGGCGGTGCGCTGGCGATGATCGACTCGCTGCCGGGCCTCGAACAGGAGCCGGAAAGCGCGCCAGGCTGACCGTCCCGGTTGACCGGGGCCAGACGGGGTTTCTACAATGACCGGTTCCATGACTACCCTGGCACCCACCATCCGGCGTCTGAAGAACCATATCGGTGAGAGCGTCACCCTGCGTGGTTGGATCGTGCAGAAACGCTCGAGCGGCAAGATCGGCTTCCTCCAGGTCCGCGACGGCAGCGGCGTCGTGCAGGCGGTGGCGAGCCGCGCCGACATCTCCGAGGCGGCCTGGGCCGACGTCGAGCAGGCGACGCAGGAGTCCACCGTCCACCTGACGGGAGTCGTCAAGGAGGACAAGCGCTCGCCTTCGGGGGTGGAGATCCAGCTCACCGACTTCGGCGTCGATCACCTGACGCAAGACTTTCCGATCACGCCGAAAGACCACGGCACCGCCTTCCTGATGGAGAACCGCCACCTCTGGCTGCGCTCGAGCCGCCAGCGCGCGGCGCTCAAGGTGCGCAGCGAGGTCGAGCAGGGAATCCACGACTTCTTCCACAGCCGCGATTTCGTCCGCATCGACTCGCCGATCCTCACCCCGGCGGCCTGTGAGGGGACTTCGACGCTGTTCGAGACCGACTACTTCGGCGACAAGGCGTTCCTGACGCAGTCCGGCCAGCTCTACCTCGAGCCCGCGATCTCGGCTTTCGGCCGGGTCTACTGCTTCGGTCCGACCTTCCGGGCGGAGAAGTCGAAGACCCGCCGGCATCTGATGGAGTTCTGGATGGTCGAGCCCGAGGTCGCCTTCCTCGAGTTCGAGGGCCTGTGCAACCTGGCGGAGGAGTTCGTCTCGGCGCTGGTGGCGCGCGTCCTCGACCGCTGCGGCGAGGACCTGAAGGTTCTCGAGCGCGACACCAAACTCCTCGAGGCGATCGTGCCGCCGTTCCCGCGCATCACTTACACCGAGGCGATCGAGCGCCTGAACGCCAAGGGGAATCCGATCGTCTGGGGCGACGACTTCGGCGCCGACGAAGAGACGCTGGTCGCCGCCGATTTCGACAAGCCTTTGATGGTGAGTCGCTTCCCGACCGCCTTCAAGGCGTTCTACATGCAGCCCGATCCGGAGAATCCGAAAGTGGTGCTGGGATTGGACATCCTCGCGCCCGAGGGCTACGGCGAGATCATCGGCGGCAGCCAGCGCATCCACGACCACGACTTCCTGCTGCAGCGGCTGCGTGAGCACAACCTGCCGATCGAGGCCTTCCAGTGGTATCTCGACGTCCGCAAGTACGGCTCCTGCCCGCACTCCGGCTTCGGCATGGGGCTCGAACGCTTCGTCGCCTGGATGTGCAAGCTCGACCACGTCCGCGAGACCATCCCCTACCCGCGGATGCTCTACAAGATCTACCCCTGAGCGGACGCGCTCAGCTCTCTTGCCCGGTCGCCGGGCCGCGGCGCAGCAGGACAAGATTGCGCGCATAGAGAAACGGCAGGAAAGAGAAGGAGAGCAGGATCGGCAGCTTGTCGATGTGCAGGGCATAGACGAGCGACACGCTGCTGCCCCAGAAGGACAGGTGCCAGAAGATCGGCGGCACCACGAGCTCCTTGCGCTTCTCCGAGTAGAGCCACTGGATGACGAAGCGGCTCGAGAAGAGGGCGTTGCCCAGCAGGCCGAAGACCGTCCACCAACTGGAGTCGACGTAGAGCCAGGGCAAGAGCTGCCCGAGGAGAGGCTGCAGGAAGCCGGCGTTGTCGTTCATCCGGCTATTCTCTCCTCCTTTGCCGCCGGAGCGGGCGCCGGGAGGTAGAGTGACCCGGTGCGCGTCACCTGGAAAGAAGTCGCTGTCTTCGCCGTCTTGACCGTTATCTGGGGGACGACCTGGGCGGCGATTCGCATCGGCCTCGAGGGCATTCCGCCGGTGACGGGGGTGGCGATCCGCTTCGCGCTCGCCGGGCTCGTGTTGGTGGTGATCGGCCACCTCCGCGGCGTCCGGTTCGGCCGCCTTCCCGGCGAGGCGCGGCTCTGGCTGATCAACGCCGCGACGACGTTTGCCGGCTCCTACGGCATCGTCTATTGGGGAGA
>JAGOCP010000448.1 GCA_017998715.1 Thermoanaerobaculia bacterium
GTCCAGGAGGGTCCGTCCGCCGATGCGGCGGCGACCAATGTCAGAGATACCTGCAAACCGAAGGCAAAGGCGCAGCGAAGATTCGTCATGAGAGAGCTCCCCGGTCGCGCATCCTACTCTGCAGGCGCATGGCAGCTCGTTCCGGCGCGCGGCTATCTCTGACGCGCTACGAGTCGCCGGAGCGACGCAGCCGGACCAGAGTCGCCCCGCGACCCCCCTGGTTCTCCGGCGCATCGGTGAACTCGATCACCCGTTCGTCGCGCTCCAGGAGGGACCGAACGGCTGCGCGCTGCACCCCCATCCCACGGCCGTGGACGATCCGCACGGAGGAGAAACCGGCGGCCTCTGCATCGTCGAGATACCCCTGGACGATCTCGCGCACATCGCGCGGAGGGAATCCGTGGAGATCCAGGACGTCTTCGAACGGCAGCTCGACGACCGCGTCGGCCGAGAGCTCCTCGTCGTCGTCCGGAGTCACCACGCTGCCCCCGACTCGGTGAGAAGCTCGATCCGGAGGTTCGCCATGAGAGCTCTCAGGACCCGCGCCGCGATTGAAAAAAGCCGACCCCCAGGCAGATCACCGCCGGCCAGAAGGTGACGAAGAACAGCAGCCCGAACCCGATCGGGTTGGGATTCGGATCGGGCCAGAGGCCCAGGCCCGAGAGCAGGATGACGGTGAGGAGCGGGCCCCATCCCACCACCGCCAGCCCGAGCCCGATCCGGCTCCAGCGGTTCCTCAGGAACGCCGTCAAGACCTCGGCTCGGCCGCGACGCGGCAGAACGCTCGACTCTTCAAGCGGCACCTCCCCTCTCTGGCGACGACTCTACCTTCAGGCCGCGACCGAGTGTCGAGGCTGGAGGACAACGTTCTCCACCGGGGCCGTTTTCTTCCCTCCAGCCCCATCTTGGGGGACAATGGGTGTCCACCCCATCGGGGGCGCCTCGACGATCTCCTCGGGACCAGGATCTGCCAGGACTTCGACGTTCCGGTACTTCGCTGACCTCGAGCCACATGGTCGGCCGGTCGGTTGCCCCTGACCCTCTTACGGTGATCGTCGACCCATGGCCAAGCGCGCAGAAACGGACAAGACCACCGATCCGGCCCCGGGATTCTCCGCGCTCGGCCTCGACCCTCGGATCGTCGCCGCACTCGGAGCCTTAGGGTACGAGGAGCCGACACCTGTGCAAAGGCAAGCGATCCCGCCGCTGCTCGCTGGTCGCGACGTGCTCGGTCAGGCGGCGACCGGCACCGGCAAGACCGCGGCCTTCGCTTTGCCGCTGCTGCACGTCCTCACTCCGAACGCCGCAGCGGCGGAACGCCTCGGCGCGCTGATCCTGGTGCCCACTCGTGAGCTGGCGATGCAGGTCGCCGAGGCGGTACACAAGTACGGCAAGGCGATGGGGATTCTCGCCGTACCGATCTACGGCGGGTCGCCGATGGAGACGCAACTGCGTCAGTTGAAGCGCGGAGTCGATGTCGTGGTGGCCACTCCGGGACGCGCGCTCGATCACATCCGCCGCAAGACCCTCGGGCTCTCCCGCATCAAGGTGGTGATTCTCGACGAGGCGGACGAGATGCTCGACATGGGCTTCGCCGAGGACCTCGAAGCCATCCTCGCCGAGACGCCCAAGGGACGTCAGACGGCGCTCTTCTCCGCCACACTCCCGCCGCGCATCGCCGAGATTGCCAACCGGCACCTTCAGAACCCGGTGCGCGTCCGCATCGACCGCGAGGTGGTTCCCGCGGGTTCGGCTCCGCGCGTGCGGCAGACCGCCTACGTGGTGGGCCGGGCGCACAAGATGGCGACCCTCGGGCGCGTGCTCGACGTCGAGAACCCCACTTCGGCCATCGTCTTCTGCCGCACCCGCACCGAGGTCGACGAGCTCACCGAGTCGCTGAACGGCCGCGGCTATCGCGCCGAGGCCCTGCATGGCGGCCTGTCGCAGGAACAGCGCGATCGAGTGATGAAGAGGTTCCGGGCCAACACCGTGGATCTGCTGATCGCGACCGACGTGGCGGCGCGAGGCCTCGACGTCGAGCACGTCTCCCACGTGGTGAACTACGACGTTCCCACTTCGGCCGAGGCCTACGTCCATCGCATCGGACGCACCGGCCGGGCCGGACGCGAAGGCGTCGCCATCACCCTCGCCGAGCCCCGGGAACACCGCCTGCTCCGGAACATCGAATTCCTCACCAAACAGAGGATCCAGATCGCGGCGGTGCCCACGGTGGCCGACCTCCGGGCGCGCCGGATCGAGATGACCAAGACCTCCCTCCGCGAGACCCTCGTCGCCGGCGAGCTCGACGCCTTCCGTGCCGTGGTCGATTCGCTGGCCCAGGAGTTCGACATCATGGACGTCGCGGCGGCGGCGGTGAAGCTCGTCGAGGCCCGGGACGGAGTCGAGGGCGAGGAGATCCCCACAGTCACGATGCGGCCGGATCGGCCCGCTTCCCATCACGAGCGGGGACCGGCGCCGAAGTACGGCGGCGGGAAGGGTCTCGCCTCCAAGGCCAGCGCCTCGAAGGCCACCGGCAAGGGGCCGACGGGCAAGGGGCGGATCACTCCGGAGTGGGACGTGGCGAGGCTGTACATCGGAGCGGGCCGCGCCGCCAACGTTCGTGCGAACGACCTGGTCGGCGCCATCGTCAACGAAGCGGGCGTGGACGCCCGAGCCATCGGCGCGATCCAGATCACCGATCGTTTCTCGTTGGTGGAGGTTCCGGCGGAGATCGCGGACAGCATCATCGAGGCCCTCCGCGCCAC
>JAGOCP010000124.1:0-5588 GCA_017998715.1 Thermoanaerobaculia bacterium
GCTCCGGCCCGGCCGACGTCCTCATCGGCACCCTCGGCAAGGCGTTCGGCGTCAACGGCGGCTACGTCACCGGCGCCGCCGGCCTGATCGACTTCCTGCGCGAGTCGGCGCCGACCTACATCTACTCGAACCCGATCACCCCCGCCGAGGCGGCGGCGGCGAAGAAGGCGGTCGAGATCCTCGACGGCCCCGATGGCAAGGGCCTCCTCGAACACCTCGCCGCCAGAACCCGCCAGTTCCGCGACGGCCTCGTCCGGCTCGGTTTCGAGACCCTGCAGGGTACCCACCCGGTCGTGCCGCTCTTCGTCCGCGACACCCCGAAGACCACCGCCCTGGTGCGCCACCTGCTCAAGCACGGCGTCCTCGCCACCGGCCTCAACTTCCCCGTCGTCCCCAAAGGCGACGAGACCATCCGCTTCCAGATCTCCGCCGACCACACCGCGAAGGACATCGACTTCGTCCTCGACGTGTTGGCGGGGTTCGGAGGGTAGGGAGCAGCCGCGCGCAGCCTTCGTTTCCCCGCCTCAGATACAATTCGGGGAACGACGCAGTGCGGCATAGGCCGCCGGTCCCATTTCAAGGAGCTTCGCGATGCCGAATTCGAATCGAGTCAGCCTGATCTCCGGCGGCCACCGTGGGGCCGAGGCCGAATTCGGCCGTTGCGCGAAGCGCTGGGGGATCGACCAGACCACCCTTTCGTTCGAAGGCCACGCCATGGAGTGGCCGGTCGGGGTCAAGGTTCTCGGCGAGGCCGAGCTCGCCCAGGGCGACATCTCGATGGAGATCGTCTCCAAGCGCATGGGTCGCACCTACCACGAAGCCGACCTCATCCGGCGGGTCATCCAGTCGCTCTACCACATGGTCAACGGCAGCTGGCAGGTCTTCGCCCTCGGCTGGATCCAGCCTGACGACACCGTCAAGGGCGGCACCGGTTGGGGGGTCGAGCTCGCCAAGATGTTCAACCGCGAGATCTGGGTCTTCGATCAGGGGCGCCACCAGTGGTTCACCTGGACCGACGGCCGCTGGAACCCGGCCGAGCCCAAGATCGGCAGCAAGGCGTTCGCCGGCACCGGCACGCGCAACCTCACCGACGAGGGCCGCGCGGCGATCCACAGCCTCTTCGAACGCTCGTTCGGACCGGCCAAGCACTAGTCCCAACGGGGAGCTCCCCTGCTGCTGTGTTAGGGTCCCGCGAAAAGTTGCTTCCGGGAAGTCCGCACGGCTGGAGGGGAGATTCCATGTCTTGGTCCGTATTCGACTCTGTCGGGCGAAGGACCACCATCCCGCAGCTCGCCGTTCGTGCCTTTCCGGCCGTGGCCTTGCTCGGCGCCCTCGCCGCGGTCTCGCCCATCGAGGCCACATGGACGACGCCGGCCAACGTACCGACCGGCGCCTCTGGCAATGCAGTGGATGCGCGAGTGGGGCTTGCCTGCAACGGGGACGCAGCGGTTTCCTGGAAGAGCAGCAACTCCGTGGTCTGGGTCGCCACGCGGCGCGCCGGCAACTGGGATAGCCAGGGATTCGGCACCGGCAACAGCCCCGAGCTCGAGATGAACTCGCGCGGCGATCTGGTGCTCGCCTGGAGGAAATCCAGCAGCACCTTCTGCGCCGCCTTCCGCCGGGCGGGCGGCGCCTGGGAGACAGAGCGCTGTTTCCCGGGGAGCTTCGGGTCGTACCGGCCATCGATCGCTCTCAACGAGGCCGGCGCCGCGATCGTCGCCTGGATCGACGATCCTGCGGGTTTCTCGGACGACGCCGTGGCCTCGGTGCGCACCGCGAGCGCGACCTCCTGGCCGGACGCCGAGACCGCAGCGACCGACATCACCTATTCTTCCAACTACATCGCCGTCGCGAGCGCGCTCGACCAGAGTGGCAATGCGATCGTCGGCTGGATGGACACCTACGGGCTCTACAACACCACCGCGGGCATCACCGGCGGGCTTTCCGGGGTGCGCACGCGATCACGCTCGGCAGCGGGAGCGTGGGGCGCAGTGAGCGCCGTGACATCGCGGCCCCCTGTCGACCCGTTCAGCCCCGGAGCGGTGCCGAACTTCACGACGCCGACCCTGGCAGCCGACCCGGCTTCGGGCGCGCTGATCGCGACCTTTCCCGGTTCGACGGACTACCTGATGCTCGACGCTCTCGGCAACGGCGACGACTGGACCCCGGACTACTCGAGCAACCGCGCCTGGGTCGCGCTCGGGAGCGTGACCGGAGGTCTCGGCGCGCCGAGTGAGCACGGCGGCGGCCGAATCGGTCTGATCGAAGCCGCTGGCGCTCCGGGGCGCTTCGCCCTGGCAGGCTACCTCGGCAGCCCGATTCCGAACGGCAGCGGCGCCGACGCGGTCGCCGGAGTCAACTCTTCGGGAAGCGCACCGGTGCTCAACACCCTGGGGCCTCCAGTTTTCTCCGGAGTCACCCTCGCGCAGGCCGTCGATGTCGGCCCGACCGGCACGGCCGCCGCCATGCTGAACGGCGAGGTCTGGGTCGCGCACAACGGCGGAGGCTTCGCGGGCCCGGACAATCCACTCCCGACACGGGAGGTCAGCGACGTCGCGGTCAACTGCATCGGCGAGATCTTCGCGGCCGGCGCCACGGCCGGCTCCGTCGACGAAGAGGTGCGCTTCACGGAGGAGCTCTCGGCGAGAGTCTTCGAGGACGGCTTCGAGAGCGGCCTCGGACCCTGGTCGGCGGTCGTCCCGTAGATCGGACCCGAGCGAGCGCCGGGGCTGTTCTTGCCGCGGCGCGTCATTTTCTTGCCGCAGCTTGACGTAAAGCCCGGCGGGTGAGAATCTGAAGGCACCATGGCCCCCGCCGCCAAGCTTTCGAAATCCGCCGGCCGCAAGAGCCCTCCTTCGCATTCCCATGACTCGGGGCAGACGCCCGCACGCCGGCCGGCCGTCCTCGACCGCCTGGCGTCGTTCGCCCGGCTCGTCGTGGCGTCGCCTGCGGGGGCGCGAGGGGGAGGGCCGGTCGAGGTCCTTTCGCCCTTCGATCACTCGCTGATCGGCACCCTGCCGCGCTCGACGCCCGAAGACGTCGTCCTCGCTCAGGAGCGCCTGCGCATCGCCCAGGAAGAGTGGGCGCAGCGGCCGTTCGCCGACCGGGCGAAGATCTTCCTGCGCTTCCACGACCGCCTCCTCGACCGCCAGGAGGAGATCCTCGATCTCATCCAGCTCGAGGCCGGCAAGGCGAGGAAGCACGCCCTCGAAGAGGTGCTCGACTCGGCGATCGTCGCCCGCTACTACGCCGTACACGCCGCCGAGATCCTCGCTCCGCAGAGTCGCAAGGGGGCGCTTCCCGGACTGACGCAGGCCTGGCAGTACCAGCACCCGAAGGGGATCATCGGCATCATCTCGCCGTGGAACTACCCGCTGTCGATGGGGATCACCGACGCCATCCCGGCTCTCCTCGCCGGCAACGCAGTGCTCGCCAAGCCCGACCTGCAGACGCCGTTCTCGCAGCTCTGGGCGCTCGACCTGCTGATCGAGTGCGGCCTGCCAGAAGAGATCATGCTGGTGGTGGCCGGCGAGGGCACGGTGCTGGGGCCGTCGATCCTCGCCGCCTCCGACTACCTGCAGTTCACCGGCTCGACCCCGACCGGACGCAAGCTGGCGGCCGAAGCCGGCAGCCAGCTCATGGGCTGCTCGCTCGAGCTCGGCGGCAAGAACCCGATGCTCGTCCTCGCCGACGCCGATCTCTCGGCGGCGGTAGCCGGAGCGGTGCGCGGCTCGTTCTCCTCCGCCGGGCAGCTCTGCATCTCGATCGAGCGCCTGTACGTCCACGAATCGCTCTTCGACCGCTTCGTTGCCGAATTCGTCCGCGCGACGAGGAGCCTGAAGCTCGGCTCGGCGCTCGACTGGTCCTGCGATGTCGGCTCGCTCGCCTCGCCGAAGCAGCTCGCGACCGTGACCCGCCACATCCAGGACGCGGCCGCCAAGGGGGTGCGCATCGAGGTCGGCGGCAAGGCGCGGCCCGACCTGGGCCCGCTCTTCTTCGAGCCGACGATCCTCACCGGAGTCACGCCCGAAATGCTGCTCTTCGCCGACGAGACCTTCGGCCCGGTGGTCTCGGTCTACCCGTTCGCCACCAACCAGCAGGCGATCGAGCTCGCCAACGCCACGGAGTACGGTTTGAACGCCAGCATCTGGTCGCGCGACACCGAGCTCGCCCGCCGCATGGCGACGCGCATCCACGCCGGCACGGTCAACATCAACGAAGCCTACGCCGCGGCCTGGGGGTCGGTGGAGGCGCCGATGGGCGGCTTCAAGAGCTCCGGCCTCGGGCGCCGGCACGGCAGCGAAGGCATCCTCAAGTACACCGAAGCGCAGACTGTGGCGGTGCAGCGCGGCATGGCGATCGCGGCGCCGACCGGCGTGCCCGATGAGGTCTTCGGGCGCTGGATGACCCAGGCGCTGCGCGCGCTCCGCCGCATGCCCGGCCTGCGCTGACAAGCTTTCCGAGGTAGACAACCATGACCCAGGTTCTGCTGACCGGCTTTCCCGGCTTTCTCGGCTCCGAGCTCGTGCGCCGCATCCTCTCGCGCAAAACCAAGCCTTCCGTCGTCTGTCTGGTGCAACCGAAGTTCATGAGCCTGGCGAAGAAGCGCCTGGCGGAGATCGAGGCCGAGCTCGCCCCGGCGAGCGGCAAGGGCGCGAAGGCTGGCCTCGCCGGCCGCCTGCAGCTCGTCACCGGCGACATCACGCAGAAGGATCTCGGGCTCGAGAATCCGGCGACCCTGGCCCGCGAAGTGAGCGAGATCTTCCATCTCGCGGCGGTCTACGACCTCTCGGTCAAGCGCGAGAGCGCGATGAAGATCAACGTCCTCGGCACCAGGAACGTCCTCGACTTCGCCGGGCGCTGCGCGAAGCTCCGCCGCCTGCAGTACATCTCGACCTGCTACGTCTCCGGCCGCTACGCCGGCATCTTCCGCGAAGACGACCTCGTGCGCGGCCAGGAGTTCAACAACTTCTACGAGGAGACGAAGTACCTGGCCGAAGTCGAGGTTCGCGAGAGCATGAAGGCTGGGATGCCGGTGTCGATCTACCGCCCGGCGGTGGTGACCGGAGACTCGAAGAGCGGCGAGACGCAGAAGTACGACGGGCCCTACTACGTCATCCGCTGGTTGCTGAAGCAGCCGACCGTGGCCGTGCTGCCGGTGCCCGGCGATCCGAAGCGCACGCGCATCAACCTCGTGCCGCGCGACTTCGTCATCGACGCCATCGCCGCGCTGTCGGAATCGAAGAGCTCCGCCGGCAAGTGCTACCAGCTCGCCGACCCCGATCCGCCGACGATCGACGACGCCATCACCCTCATGGGCAAGGCCACCGGCCGGGTGATCGTGCGCGTGCCGATGCCGCTCAACGTCGCCAAGTCGGCGATCGAGTACGTGCCCGGCGTCTATCAGCTGCTGGGGATTCCGGCCTCGGCGGTCGACTACTTCATCCACCCGACCTTCTACGACACCACGAACGCCGACCGCGACCTTGCGGCGTTGGGCATCCACTGCCCCAAGCTCGCCGACTACATGCCCCACCTCGTCGAGTTCATGCGCGCCCACCCCGACATCGAGTCGGGGGCCATGGTCT
>JAGOCP010000124.1:5688-10147 GCA_017998715.1 Thermoanaerobaculia bacterium
GACACCACGAACGCCGACCGCGACCTTGCGGCGTTGGGCATCCACTGCCCCAAGCTCGCCGACTACATGCCCCACCTCGTCGAGTTCATGCGCGCCCACCCCGACATCGAGTCGGGGGCCATGGTCTGAGGGGCTGCCGCTCTCTGACGCTCTGAACGTCTGAAGGGACCGACCCGTCAGGGCGACCAGAAGCCGGACGTACCGGACTCGAAGGCGTCAAGGAAGATGGCCTTCGGACGCGCGAGGCGGACGACTCGAACGAAGCGGACTTCGAGGTCGGCGGGGCCGGTCGCCGCGAGGCGCAGGTCGTTGCCGCCGGCGAGGGAGTCGTTCCACAGCGCGTCCGGCAGGCTGAACGTCGCGGTGCGCCAGCCGCCGGTGTTCGTGTAGGCCTGCGGCGCCGTCGAAGTCACGCCACTCGCGGTCGGATAGTCGATGCGGAACGAGCCTGTGCCGCTGTCGCGATACGTCACCTTGACCTCGACCCCGCCGGCGTCCACGACGCCGCCGGCGAAGAAACGCTCTTCGAGGTCGAGGTAGATCGCGCTTCTGCCGAGGGAGAGCTGGGTGCGTAGCCCCTCGTAGGCGATGCCGTTCTCCGGCGTCGGTTCGTTCGAGCGCACGTCGGTGCCGCGGCGCACGATGCCGTCGGGAGCGACGTCGTTCTGCCGCAGCCAGCGCTCGAGGTTCTTCACCCACGGGGCGCCGTTCCAGGTGTGACTGGTGTCGTCGATCCAGTAGGTATCCTCGGCCTCGCGCAGCGCCGCCCAGGCGTCGGGCGCCTCGTAGATCCGCTTGCCGAGCTCGAGCCGCGTCCAGCTCCAGAGCTCGGGATACGTGGCCATGTAGCTCGGCCCCGGCACGACGTAGATCCAGTTCATGCGTAGCTGCAGCGCCTTGAGGTTCGCCATCTTCACCGCGTAGGCGGTGTCGGCGACGGTGAAGCCGCAGTCGTTGAAGCACTCGTTCTCGGTGGCGACGACGCGGCGGCCGTCGAGGCCGCGCCAGTTCTCGTCGGTCGTCATGTGCCCGTCGGCGGCGATCGTCGTGCCGTAGGCCGGGACGTGATTGAGATGGAAGTTGAACACCTCGGTGATGCCGGTGCGGATCCCCATCCCCTTGGCGACGGCGTCGCGCGCGTGCAGATCGTCCAGCGTGTCCCAAGGCCCGAACGGATAGTCCTCGCCGGTGAAGACCAGCTTCCAGGAGTAGTCGTCTGCGGGGTCGGCATTCTCGCCGTTCAGGATGTCGACGAGATGCTGCATCGCCGGCTGGAACCAGCCGTCGAAAGTCGCGAAGGTGAGGCCGAAGTTCTCCGCCGCCTGGGTGGGAATGTCGTAGTCGAACTCGCACCAGGTGAAGCCGCCGGGGACGTAGACGAACTTCAGGCGCGGGTCCGAGCGCAGACCGTGGACGACCAGCACCTGGCGGAAGAGCTCGCGCGCCTGCTGCCAGAAGCAGGCGTTCCAGATCGGCAGATGGTCGTCGCCCTCGTAGCCGGTGCCGACGGCCGAAACGCCGCAGAGCGTCTTCACCCACTGCGGCGCCCAGTCGGCGCCGCTCACCCAGAGGCGGAGCCAGATCGCGTCGCTGCCGGCGAGCTGCGTGTTCCACGACGGGAAGGTCATGCCGTAGACGGAATCGCCCGTCGTCTGCGAGAACGACCCCTGCGTCGGCTGCAGTTGCCGCCAGGTGAAATCGGCGACGCGGACGTTGACGTTGAAGCCCGGCGACGACGCTTCGGAGAAGAAGCCGCTGTTCGAACTGGGCGTCACTCACGCCGGCAGACTCCAGTCGTCGCCGGGGACGTCGGCGACGACGCTTTCTGGAGCTGCCCCGGCCTGCGCGGCGGAAAGAAGAAAAAGCGCACACAATGAAAAAACGACCGCGGGGCGGGTGCGAGGCACTTCGGCATCCTACGACTCGGGGGCGCCCATCCCTGTGGCCGGGTTCACCGCGAGCTCGCGGCCGTACAATCGGCGTATGCGTGCCATTCGGTTTCACAGCAAGGGCGGTCCCGAGGTTCAGCAGCTCGACGAGATCCCGATTCCTTCGCCCGGAGCCGGAGAAATTCGCATCGCGTTGCGCTTTGCCGGGGTGAACTTCATCGACACCTACTTCCGCAGCGGGCTCTACGATCCCGGGCCGCTGCCGGCGCGGGTCGGCAAGGAGGGCGCCGGCGTGGTGAGCGCCGTCGGCGAGGGCGTGGTCTCTCCTCGGGTCGGCGACCGGGTCGCCTTCTGGGACGCCACCGGAAGCTACGCCGACGAGGTGCTGCTACCGGCGGCGCGGGCGCTGGCGCTGCCTTCCGAGCTGTCGTTCGAGCTCGGCGCGGCGCTGCCGCTGCAGGGGATGACGGCGCACTATCTGGTGCACGGCATCCGGCCTGTGGCTTCTGGCGACACGGTGCTGATCCACGCTGCAGCGGGCGGCGTCGGATTGTTGGCTTGCCAGCTCGCCAAGCGCGCCGGGGCGCGGGTCTTCGGCACCTGCTCGACTCCGGCGAAGGCTGAGCTCGCGCGTGCCGCGGGCTGCGACGAGGTGATCCTCTACACCGAGACGAGCTTCGCCCAGGTCGTGCTCCAGGCGACTTCCGGCCGCGGCGTCGACTTGACCATCGACGGCGTCGGCCAGACGACCTTTCTCGACAGCGTGCGCGCGACGCGAGTGCGCGGCACGGTGATCGTCTTCGGCCAGTCGAGCGGCATGATCGCGCCGTTCTCGCCGCGGCCGGTGCTGGGCAGCCGGACGCTGGTCTCGGCCTCGCTCTTCGATTACGCCCGCACCCCCGAGGAGCAGGCCCTGCGAAGCCGCTTCGTCTTCGACCTCGCTGCCTCCGGCGCCCTCGACGTGCGCATCGACAGCACCTTCCCCCTCGCCCGGGCCGCCGACGCCCACCGCCGCCTCGAGAGCCGGTCGACTGCGGGCAAGCTCCTGATCGAGATCGGTTGAGGCGGAACCGCGGGAAATTCGACTTCAGCAGGCGCGGGCTGTTCCACCGCGGCGCGTCCGCTGTCTCATCCTCCAGGTGCACTCCCAAGGAGGCTTGACCATGGATCCACTCCGGCGACGACGCCGCGCTGTCCCGCTCTTCGCCGTGCTCGTGCTCTCGGGCGCGATGGCCGCGAAGGCTGCCGAAGGAACTTCCGCCGCGCTGACGCTCGAAGCCCGCGTCCGCTGCCAGGAGAGCCTCGAGCGCGTCTACTGGAGGCACCGCTCGTCCAACCCCGAATCGTCGTTCGCACAGGTTCTGCCGCAGGACCTGCTGCGCCAGCGGGCGGAGGATGTCGTCCTCAAGACGGCCGCGCTGCGCGAGCTCTGGCAGGTGACGGTTTCACCGCAGCAGGTGCAGGCCGAGCTCGACCGGATGGCCGCGCACTCGCAGTCGCCGGCGCGGCTCAGCGAGCTCTTCGCCGCCCTCGGCGACGATCCGACGCTGGTTGCGGAGTGCATCGCCCGGCCGGTGCTGGTCGATCGCCTCTTGCGAGCCGAGTACGCCCGAGACGAGCGGCTGCAGGGCGCGACCACGACTGCAGGGACGAAGCGCCCGTTCGAGACCTGGTGGAACGAGACGCGCGCGCAGGTGGCGCCGGAACCTGTCGCGACGGACGTCGCTTTCCGGCTCCCGATCCTCGCCGACACCGCCGGCTCCGCCTGCGTCGATGACAGCTGGACGCCGACGCTGCAGCTGCTCGAACCGCGCTACTGGCATACGGCGGTGTGGACCGGCAGCGAGATGATCGTCTTCGGCGGCATGAGCTCCGTCGGCACGACCTACGGCGACGGCAGCCGCTACGACCCGGCGACCGACACCTGGCAGCTCCTGCCGGCGGCAGGGTCGCCCGGAGCGCGCCAGTCGCACGTCGCGGTCTGGACCGGCACGGAGATGGTGGTCTGGGGCGGCCGCGCCGACGCCAGCGGCGGGCGCTACAACCCGGCGACGAACAGCTGGGCCCCGACCGCGCTTGCCAACGCGCCGCAGCCGCGGGCGAATCCGAGCGTTGTCTGGACCGGTACCGAGATGTTCGTCTGGGGCGGTGAAGGACAGACCGGTCTTCTCAACAGCGGTGGCCGCTACGACCCGGCGAGCAACACCTGGACCTCGATGGCCACTGCGCCGCTCACGCCGCGGGCCTATCACTCTGCCGTCTGGACGGGTACCGAGATGATCATCTGGAACGGCTACAACGTTCATCTGGGCGAGCTCTACGGCGACGGCGCACGCTACAACCCGGTGACGAACTCGTGGGCAGCGGTCGCCGGCGCCGGGGCCCCCAACGCGCGTACCTATCATTCGGCGGTCTGGACAGGGACCGAGATGATCGTCTGGGGCGGCGCCAACCCACCGGCCTACGACGGCAGCGGCGGCCGCTACAACCCCGCGACCAACACCTGGGCGCCCACCAGCCTTGTCGACGCCCCGTCGTACAGGGTGTTTCACGCCGCGGTCTGGACCGGC
>JAGOCP010000449.1 GCA_017998715.1 Thermoanaerobaculia bacterium
ACCGCCGCTGCGATGTCGGCGTCAGCCAGCGCCGAGCGGATCGCCGGTTTCACGACGACGGCGGGGTGCGCTTCTTCAGCCGCCGGCGAAGCTCGGCGAAGTAGGCCTTGTCCATCCGTCCAGCGGGTTTCGCCGCGATACCTTCGAGCAGGTACTGCCGGAACTGCACGCGATCGCGATCGCGGCGGATGAGCTCCCGCATGTATTCGCTCGAGCTGCCGTAGCCCTCGGCCTCGATCCGGTGGTCGACGAACTCCTTGAGCTCGTCGGGGAGCGAAATGTTCATCGTCGACACGGATCGAGGCTAGCAGTCCACTCCTGGATTGGCAAGAATTGGCAAGGGGTCCAGGAAGGCCGCAAGTCGGACTCGTTGACCGTCGTGCTGCGCGACAGCTCGGCCACGCCCCTCCTCCCCCAGCGGGCGGGAAGGCAGGGAGGGAGAAGGGGACTACACTCGTTCCGCCGGTGGGAGGTGAGAATGATGCGTTGTTTCCGCTGCGGTCTCAGCCGGGCCTTCGGTGGATCCGCGTGGCTCTTCGCGGACTAGCTCGCGAGTCTCCCTCGCGGCTGCGCGTCGCTGTCCTTGGCGGGCTCCTGTGCCTCGTCGGGCCCGGTGTCGCCATCAGCCAACCCGAGTCCGAGGAGGTCTTTTCCGAGCGACTGATCGTGACCGAGAGAACGGTCTACATCGACGACCTCGTCCTGCCCCGGGTCGATTCGGCCTTTCGCCGTTCGCGCGCGGACTTTCTCGTTCGGATCGACGGCGCTCCCGCCGAGCTCGTCGAGTCGGCCGCGGACGAACCGCCGAACGTGACGCATCTGGTCTGGCTCGATTCCGATCTGGCTTCGCCGAGCTCCCTCGCCGCGGCCGCGACGCAGCTGGCCGGCGCCTTCGGGTCGTTTCCCGAGACGGAGACCTTCACGCTGGTCGAGGCGGACGGGCAGGCGCCGCCCCTCCAGGAGAGCCTCTCGCGCTCGCAACTGGTCGAACGCCTCCAGCGATTCGCTGCGAGGGCGACCACGACCACGGAGCCCGTGCCGACGCTCGCGCGACGACTTGCGGCGCTCGAGCGCATGGCGGTCGCGGTCTCGCGCTACCGCAGCGGTGACCTCGGCGCGCTGTGGCTCGCCGCCGAGCCCTGGGCAGTGGCTCCCGCCCTGTTCGAGGAGATCTCGCGCACCGGAGCGGAAGAGGTCCTCGCGGCCACCCCGCTGGGAGCGCTGCAGCGCACCTCGCGGATCCTCGCGAGCTGCGGCTGGGTGATGTTCCCGATCTGGGGGATGCGCGCGGGACCCACCGAGGAGCTGCGCATACCGGCGCACGAAGACCAGAGTCGGGAGTTTCTCGAGAGCGGTGTGGGATTTTCGACCCGGCACGACGGCCCGCTCAAGCGGCTGCGAGTCTGGCTCTTCGGCGCCGGCAGTCGGCACATGCGCTCGCGGCAGAGCCTCAATCTCACGCGCGCGCTGGATCTCGCCACGGAGGTGCGGCTCGCGCCGATGGCGATGATGGCCCGCGCGACGTCCGGCGGTCTCGCCGCCGATCCGGTGCGCATCGGCGAGCTCGCCGAGCGTCTTCGCAACCGGCGGCCGCTCGTTGTGCGCGATGCGACCAGCGCTGGAGCGAACCTGCGCCGGGTCGAGGTCGTCTGGCTCGGGGGAGACGGCCGCGCCGTTCCGGCCTTGCCCTGGGCCGCCTCGCAGACGCCGCCGGAGCTGGGCGTCGCGCGGCTGCTCAGCGCAGTGGAGTCATCGAGCCCCCAGACGGGAGCGCCGCTGCGGCTGCGCCCGGCGGACTCGAGCGTCGGGAGCGCGCCGGCGATCTGCTTCGTCGTTCCCCGAGACCGCGGCGCCTTGCAAGTGCTGTGGTGGAGCGCCGCCGGGCAGAGGATCGAGATCGTCGAGCCGACCGCAGGGACGCAGTCTCCGGAGTCCGCCGATGCCGATTGCGTTCCGCTGCCGGAAGGACTCGCAGGTGACGACGTCGTCCAGCTCGAGGTGATGGAGACCTCGGAGTGGGGGGCCGGGCGACTCTCGGCGCTGCCGGTCGGCCTCCCCTAGATCGTCACGAGTCTCCCGGCCGCAGGCGGGGTGATCGTGCCGACGCGCCGGAGGTGATCGAGGACGCAGTCGGAGAGCAGGGCGTCCTCGGCGACGCGACGGCCGTTCAGGAACGACTCATAGCGGTCGCCGCCTTCGGCGAGGAAGCTGTTGGTGGAGACGCGGTAGGTCCGCTCCGCCTCGACCAGCTTGTCGCCGACCCGGAGCTCGATCAGGCGTTCTTCTGGCGGCCGCTGCGGGTCGTAGCGCGCGACGATGCCGGAGACCTGGCAGCAGCCGGCGGCGAGCGACAGGCCGTGCGCGATCGCGCGGCGCAGGTCGTTGCCGGTGAGCTCGAGCGTCACCAGCGAATTGATGAACGGCAGCGCGTCGAGGACATGGCCGCGATGGAGGCCCCCCTCCGGCAGATCGGCGCGAAGGCCGCCGGCATTGGTGATCGCGACGTCGCTCCCGGCGCGCTCTCGCATCACGTCAGTGACGAACGAGCCGAGCGGCGACTCGGTGTTGTACCTGCGGATGAAGCGGGCAGTCGCTTTTCCCAAGTCGGGGCCGATCTCATCCTTGAGCTTGTGCCGGTAGTAGGCGAGGCGCTCGGCGACCGCCGGGTGCGGCGGCAACTCGTCGCTCCACACCTTCTTCAACTCGCCGCGATGCCGGGTGACCCGCCCGTCGCGCACCTCGAGAT
>JAGOCP010000125.1 GCA_017998715.1 Thermoanaerobaculia bacterium
GTCCAACGAGCGAGCTGAGCCGCGCGCAGAGCTGGTGCGGGGTCTGGGTGTCTGGGACGGCGTGCTGCTCACCGTCGGCAGCGTCATCGGCACCGGCATCTTCCTCGTCTCCTCCGATATCGCCAAGGTCCTGCCGCATGGCGGCATGCTCCTCGCGGTCTGGCTCGCCGGCGGACTCCTCTCGCTGGCCGGCGCGCTGACCTATGCCGAGCTCGGCGCGATGTTCCCGCGCGCCGGCGGCATCTACCTCTTCCTCAAGGAGGCTTACGGCCCCCTGCCGGGATTCCTCTACGGTTGGTCCTGCTTCCTGGTGATGATGTCGGGCGGCATTGCAGCGATCGCCGTCGGCTTCGGCGAATACCTCGGCGCGTTCTTCCCCTTCTCCTCCACCGCCAACGTGCTGGCGACGCAGACGATCGGCAGCTGGACCTGGAACTTGACCGGCGTGCAGATCGTCGGCGCGGCGGCGATCCTGGTGCTCACGGCGGTGAATCACTTCGGCTTGAAGCAGGGCGCGGCGATTCAGAACGTCATGACGGTGATCAAGATGGGCGCCATCGTCGGCGTGGCGCTCCTGGGCTATCTCGTGCCGGCCAAGAGCGTCCTCGGCATCACCGCCCCGCTGCCCGCGAGCGGCCTGCTCGCGGCGTTCGGCGTCGCCATGATCGCCGCGCTATGGACCTACGACGGCTGGTACGGCCTCACCTTCTCCGCCGGCGAGATGAAGAACCCGGGGCGCTCGCTCCCGCTCGGCCTCATCGGCGGCACGGCGATCATCACCGGCCTCTACATGCTGATCAACTTCGTCTATCTGCGAGCGATGCCGGTCGGGCAGATGGCCGGCGAGTCGCGCATCGGCGAAGCGGCGGCAGCGATTCTCCTGGGACCGGCTGCAGGACAGTGGCTCGCGGCCGCAGTCGTGATCTCGACCTTCGGTTGCCTCGCGGCGACCATCCTCTACAGCTCGCGGATCTACCATCCGATGGCCGAGGACGGGCTCTTCTTTCGTTCGCTGGCGCGCATCGACCCGGTGAGCCATGTTCCGGCGCGCAGCCTCTGGGCGCAAAGCCTGTGGGCGGTCCTGCTCACCCTCTCGGGCAGCTACAGCCAGCTCTACACCTACGCCGTGCTGGTCACTGTGCTCTTCCACGTCCTCGCCGGAGCGGCGGTCTTCGTGCTGCGCCGCCAGCGGCCCGACGCTCTCCGCCCCTACCGCGTCTGGGGCTACCCGTGGGTACCGATCGCCTTCCTCGGCGCGATGGCCGTGCTGCTGGTCAATACGGTGGCCGAGCGCCCGGTCGAGTCGCTGCTCGGACTCGGGCTCGTGGCGCTCGGCCTGCCGGCCTACGTCTACCTGCGCCGCACCAACGCCTGAGTCAGATCCGGCCCGAAAGCGCCAGCGAGACGACCCGTCCGGTGGCTAAATCCGCGGCGTTGTCCGGCGATCCGTAGTAGCGCTTGTCGGCGAGGTTGCGGATCAGGCAGCGCAGCTCGATCGCTTCGCTGAAGCGGAATCCACCGCCGAGATCGAACAGCGTGTAACCCGGACGCGCGAGCTCGGTCGGACCCGGATCGTCCTTCTCCAGGAAGGTCGCCACGCGCCCGAAAGCGAAAGCGCGGCCGAAGGAGTAGCGCAGCGTAGCCCAGCCGTTCGCCGGTGCGATGTCGTCGATCTCGGCCCCGCCGTCAGTGCTTCCTGCTGAGACCGCGAGCCCGGCCTCGACGCTCCACGCCTCGGCGACGGTGAGCTGCATCTCCGCCTCGACACCCTCGATCGTCCCCTGGCCGCGATTGCGGAAGCGGAAGTTGTCGCCGTCGCTGTAGCGCTCGATCAGATTGTCGATCTCGTAGCGGTAGGCGAAGAGGCCGAATGCCGTCGCTCCCTGCCGCCAACGCGTGCCGAGGTCGAACTGCAGGCTCGTCTCTTCCTCGAGATCCGGATTGCCAACGACGAAGCCGCGCCCCGAGGGGCCGCGGAAGTAGCGGTCCGACAGCGTCGGCATGCGAAAGCCACGCGCAACCTGGGCGGTCGTCGTCCAGCCGGCGAAGGGACCGACCGAGAGTGCGGCGTTGCCCGAGAAGGCCGTCGTGTCGGCCGAGTGGTCGCCGAAGTAGCCGCCGTTGTTCTCACTTTCCACGTAGTCTCCGCGCGCACCCAGGCCGAGCGAGATCCGGTCGCTGAGCGCTCTCGTCCAGGTCGCGAAGAGGCCGCCGTCGAGCTGGCTGGCATCGTCGATCGCCGGGAAGACGTCGGTGCGGGCGATGGTGGTTGCGTCGGCCGCATAGCGGATCTGTGAGAACACCGATTCGAGCGCCAGGCGCGAAACGATGTCGACACCGGCCTGGAAGCTCCCGCCACCGAGCTTGCGGCTCGCGACCAGGCGTGCCGAACCGTCCTTCGAGCGCGTCTCGGCGCGGTCGATGCGGCGGTTCGAGGTCGAGGTCGCCGCTCGATCGCGGTCCAGCACGACGTCATAGGCGCCGTAGAAGGCGGTCGCCTCGAGGGTGTTCCAGGAGCCTGCAGAGCCCAGCCACGAAGCGGTGAACCGGTCCGAATCCTCGTTGGGGTAGTAAGCGCGGATCTGTCGCGAGTCGATCGCCGCTTTTCCGAGGTCCTCGATACGGTCGAGACTCAACCCGAGCCGCAACCGGCCGGGACCGACCGGCGTCACGTAGCGAGCGGCACCGCCGAACGAGGTGTAGCCGGAGTTGAAGATCGGCTCGCCTCCGCCGGAGTCGAAATCACTCGCGTCCCGGTAGTGACCTTCGACGAGCATCGCTCCCGCGCCCAGCGGCAGCGAGCCGGCGACGAATCCAGACAGCTCGTCGGCAGACTCGAAGGAGCCTTCGACCCCGTAGCTCAAGTGCATCGCATCCAACTCGGGATCCCGGGTCACGGAGTTGATGACCCCGCCGAAGGCATCCGACCCGTAGACCACCGAGCCGGGGCCGCGCACGACCTCGACGGAACCGAGGCTCGCCGGATCGAGAAAGGTCGCCGACGGACCGGCGCGACGCTCGGTGGTGACGCGGGCGCCGTCGATGAGGATGAGCGTGCGTCCGCGGCCGAGATTCCGCAGCGCCGGCGCCGAATCGGCCCCGTCGCCGAGCTTCGAGGCGCCGGCGATCGACTCGAGCGCCTGGAACAGGCGCTGCGGCGCCCGCTGCTCGAGCTCTTCGCGGGTGAGGACGCTCGCGACGCTGCCCGGAAGGAGATCGAGCGATGGCGCGACGCCCGAGACGACGGTGACGCTCTCGCGCAGCGCTTCCGGCAACGTGATCTCCCCCACCGCCAGATCGGTGACCTCGAACGGCGCCGAAGTCTCGCCGGCAGGCGAGGTGGCGACCAGAGCGAACGGCAATGCCGGCGGCGGGTCGAGCCGCAGGCGCCCGTCGGCGTCGCTGACCACGGTCAGCGGCCGGCCGACCACGGAGACCGAGTAGCCCGCGGCAGCGGCGCCTCCCGGAAGTAGCAGCTTCACCTCGAACGCGGCGCGCACCGGATCGGAGATCAGGGTGCCACCGGCAAGGCAGGCAACGAAGAACAGACGTCGCAGCATGATCATCTCCTGCACCGAATCGAACGAATGGGAACGCGAACCCGGTCCACCGGGTCGCGCGCGGAGATCGCAGCGGGCGCACCTCCCGTGCGCCCGGGCTCATTCGTTCTGGCGGCAGGTCGTGCGGCGGGGCTCGATCGATGCGCCGCGCGGCGCGGAATCGAGCGCCGTGGTCGTGGCAGCGAAAAGACCGGTAAAGGGATGGCTGGAAGGTCGGGCGGCGGCGGCTTGCGGCGGCTCGGGCGCGGATGTCGCGACGCGGAATCCAGGCCAGCCGGTGATTTCGATCGCCTCGATGGCGGCGCCGTCCCGCGCCGCCACGACGGTGCGCGTGGCTTCACCGCCGCGGCTTCCTTCGACCCAGATCGCGACGCCTGGGTCGCGCGGGTCCGCGCGCCGCGCCGGCTCGCCGCGGCCCCGGGCGAGAGCGGCGTTCCCGGGGTTCGGTTGTCGTGCCGGGCGGATCTCGAACTCGCCGGGCACTTCGTACTCGAACTCTTCGACTTCGTCGCCGAAGCGCAGCAGCAACCGCGCCCGCTCGGCGGCGAACGGCGGCAGCGTGACAGCGAAGCTCCGCCGGTCGAGATCGAGATGTGGAGTCAGCCGGACGGGATAGCGCCCGCCGTCGTCGAGCGAGAGGAACGCCTCCCACTCTTCGATGCCGGCGTGTCGCGCGAGCTCCGGCAACGGCTGCCAGGCGAGCGTGACGGTTTCGCCAGCGCGCAGGGTGTGGGTCGCGAGTGGCGAAGTCACCGCGACCGGAGCGCGCTCGAAGCGGCGGTGGCGACCCGAGGCCCGGGCCTCTGCGGCATCCGTCGAGCCGAAGAGCATGGTGGCCAGGGCGGCGAGAAGGACGACCCGTCGCGGCATTCGCCCCGCTCTACTCCTCCGCCATGTGGGGGTAGGCGACCTCGCGCGGGGCGACGAACGTCTCCTTCATCGTCCGCATCGAGGTCCAGCGCATCAGGTTGGCTGCCGCCCCCGCCTTGTCGTTGGTGCCGGAGGCGCGCGCGCCGCCGAACGGCTGCTGGCCGACGACCGCGCCGGTCGGCTTGTCGTTGATGTAGAAGTTGCCGGCCGCATGGCGCAGAGCAGTGGCCATGCGCTGGATCACCGCGCGATCGCGGGCGAAGATCGCGCCGGTGAGCGCGTAGGGGCTGGTGGTGTCGCAAAGCGCCAGCGTCGCCTCGAAGTCGCGATCATCGTAGACGAAGAGGGTGAGCACCGGAGCGAAAATCTCCTCCTCCATCAGCTTGAAGTGCGGATTCGAGGTCAGCACGACCGTCGGCTCGACGAAGTACCCGGTCGCCTTGTCGCCGCTGCCGCCGACGACGATCTGCGCTTCGTTCGAGCGCCGGGCGAAATCGATGTAGCCCATGGTCCTGTCGTACGAGCTCTCGTCGATCACCGCCGCCATGAAGTTGCGGAAGTCGAGCGGCGAGCCCATGCGGATAGCCTCCACCTCGGCCACGACGCGCTCCTTGACCGCCGGCCAGAGGGACTTCGGGATGTAGCCCCGCGAGGCCGCGGAGCACTTCTGCCCCTGGTACTCGAAAGAGCCGCGCACCAGCGCCACGGCGAGAGCTTCGACGTCGGCCGAAGGATGCGCGAAGACGAAGTCCTTGCCGCCGGTCTCACCGACGATCCTGGGATAGGACTTGTACTGCGGCAGATTCGCCGCCATCGTGTTCCACATCGCCTGGAAAGTCTCGGTCGAGCCGGTGAAGTGCAGGCCGGCGAAGCCGGGACTGGCGAACACCGGGTCGCCGACGTCGCCGCCGCGGCCGGGGATGAAATTCACCACCCCGGGCGGCAGCCCCGCCTCGATCAGGATCTGGAGGATGTAGTGGTTCGACAGAATCGAGGTCGAGGCCGGCTTCCACAGCACCGTGTTGCCCATCAACGCCGGCGAAGTCGAGAGGTTGCCGCCGATGGCGGTGAAGTTGAACGGCGTCACCGCGAAGACGAAGCCCTCGAGCGGCCGGTAGTCGATCCGGTTCCAGACGCCGCGCGACGACACCGGCTGCTGGGCGTAGATCTCCTGCGCGTAGTGGGCGTTGAAACGCCAGAAGTCGATGAGCTCGCAGGCCGAATCGATCTCGGCCTGGAAGACCGTCTTCGACTGGCCGAGCATGGTCGCGGCGTTCACGGTGTCGCGCCACGGGCCGGCCAGCAGGTCGGCCGCCTTGAGCAGCACCGCTGCGCGCGCTTCCCAGGGCGTTTCGGACCACTCGCGCCAGGCCGTCGCAGCGGCGGCGATCGCCTGTTCGACCTCCCGGCGGCCGGCCTGATGGTAGGTGGCGAGCGTCCGCCCGTGGTCGTGCGGCGAGACGCAGCGGCCGGTCTTGCCCGTCCGCACCGCCTGTCCGCCGATGACCAGCGGGATCTCGATCTGGGTGTTCGCCATCTCCGCCAGGCGGCGTTTGAGCGCGGCGCGCTCCGGGGAACCCGGGGCGTAAGAAAGAACCGGTTCGTTGACCGGCGCCGGGACGCGGACGATTCCGTTCATGGTGCGGACTCCTGTCGGTGGTGCTTCAGATCTCGCCGAGACGGCGGATCTCGCGCACGCTCTCCGCCGGGACGAGAATGCGCTTGAGATTCGGCCAGGCGCCGAAACGCCGAGCCTGGTCGAGGAAATCGGCGCGGCTCTTCTCGGCTGCCGGATCGCCCTCGCGATGAACGTCTGCGTCGCGCAGAATCACCCCCTGCGCGACGATGTCGTCACAGCGGCCGACGTAGAGCTCGGGGCCGGTGGTTTCGACGACGACGGTAATGCCGTGCAGCGCGTGCTTGTCGTGGTGAAAGGTACCCATGGTCGAGGGCGGGCTCCGGAATCGGAGCCGCTCGTTCAGCCCGCAACCGAAACCGGAGCGCAGTGGGCCGCGAACGCTGCCCGCAGGTCCGCGGCCACCGCCAGGGCGTCACGTCCTTCGATCCGGTGACGAGGCAGGAACCAGACCAACTCGCCATCCTTGAACAACCCCATCGACGGCGAGGAGGGCGGGATCGGACCGAAGCGGGCGCGCAGGCGAGCGGTGGCATCGAGGTCCTGTCCGGCGAAAACGGTGGCGAGCCGGTCGGGACGCGGCGACTCCTGAATCGCCAGGCGAGCACCGGGACGGGCTCCGCCGGCGGCGCAGCCGCAGACCGAGTTGACGACCACGAGCGTCGTCCCTTCCTTCAGATCGACCAGCTGGTCGACCTGCTCGGCGGTGGTCAGTTCCGCGAAACCGGCGCTGGTCAGCTCTTCGCGCATCGGTCGGATCAGCAACGGGCTATAGGGCATGCGGACTCTCCTGTTCGATCGGCGGTCCGTTCGACCGCCGCGGGGTGCGAGTCTACCTCCTCAGGATCGCGAGCAGCGGCCGGAGCTCCTCGAGGACCTTCTCGGGCTCGAGGAACTGCACCGCCATACCGGAAAGGAGGTTCCTGCCCTCGCCGATCACGGCCTGAGGCTCGAAACGTTGAATCACCCGCGCGGCGAAGCGCCGGGGTCGCTCGCCGCGAATCGGCAGCTCCATTTCGATCCAGAGCGTCGACTTCAGCGGCATCGGGCTCGGCGTCGAAACGAACAGACCGCCGGCGCTGATGTCGCGATGATAGGTCGAGAGAAAACTCGCCGAGTCGGGAAAGCTCACGGGAACGACAGGGTCGCGCTCGACATCGAGGGGCGAAGCCGCTGGAGGCGCCGGGCTGGCGTTCGCTGCTGCGGCGATAGGCGCAGCCTCCGCGAGCACCGCTTGCGGTTCTTCTGCGATCTGGGTCATGGGAGGGATCGGCCTGCCCCCCTGGGTCGCCGGCCCGGACTGGCGGGCGAGCGGCACGAGCGACTCGACAAGTTCCTCAGGCGGCAGAAATCGCACGCCGACGCCCTGCTGGTCGACCTGGCGCAGAGCGAGCGCGACGCGGTGGACACGGGCGACCCGGCCTTCGGCGACGAAGCCGCTATCGGGATCGACGAACTCGAGACGCAGTCGCTCGCCGGGCATCAGGCCGATGTCGCTGTTGAGGAAGAGTCCGCTCTTCGAGATGTTGGAGGTGTACGAGGTATGGCCCTGCGCCTCTCCCGGGCGCCAGAAGCGCAGCTCGATGCGCCGGGGGTACCGGCGGTGGATCCGTCGTTCCATCTGGTGGAATGATACTCCGTGATGCACGCCGTCTCGATCGACCCCCGCGGGGAGCCGCATTGGGGGCCCCTGCCCGACCCCGTTCCGGGGCCGGGAGAGCTCCTTCTGAACCTGCGTTGGAGCGGCCTCTGCGGCACCGATCTCTACAAACTGGCGACGGCTTCGGTCGAGCCCGGGACCGTGCTCGGCCACGAAATCGTCGGCGACGTGGCCGCGATCGGTGCGGGCGTCGAGACCTTCGACCTCGGAGACCGGGTCGCCGTCCCGCACCATGCGGCCTGCGGCGAGTGCTTCGACTGCCGCACCGGCGCCGAAACCCAGTGCGCGGCATTCCGCGAGAACCTCCTGTTCCCGGGCGGGTTCGCCACCCGGATCCTCGTCCGGGCGCGTGCCCTGGCCACGACGGTGCGACGGATTCCCGCCGATCTCGAAGACCTCGACGCGCTCTTCCTCGAGCCCGCGGCTTGCGTCCTGCGCAGCCTCGCGAAGAGCCCGATCCCGCTGCCGGCGCCGGGGACAGCGGCGATCGTCGAAGCCGAGCGTCAGCCGCCGAGAGTCGCCGTCATCCTGGGCGGAGGCAGCATGGGACTCCTCCACCTGCTCGTGCTGCGCGCCCTCGCTGCGCCGGTCCGGATCCTCGTCGTCGACTTGCGCGCGGATCGGCGAGCGCTGGCGCTCGAGCTCGGCGCCGACGCCGCGACCGAAGCCGGCACGGCAATGCTCGAGTCGACGCGGGGCCTTGCCGCGGATGGTCGCGGCGCCGACGCGGTCTTCGATTGCGTCGGCGGCAGCGCCCTCACCGCGGCCGCTCTGGCGGCGCTGCGCCCGGGAGGCACGGCGGTCCTGTTCGCGCACGGGCGGGCCGGCGAAGCGGCGGGCTTCGCGCTCAACGATCTGTTCAAATACGAGAAGCGCCTCGTCGGAGCCTACTCCGGCGGCCTTCGCGAGCAGGCGACGATCTGGGAGCTGTTGCGTTCGGGCCGGCTTCGCCCGGCACGCCTGGTGAGCCACCGGCTGCCGCTGGCCGACTTCTCGACCGGCCTCGCCCTCGCCCGACAGCAGCAGGCGCTCAAGGTCGCCTTCCACCCATGAGCCGACCGCCCGCGGTCGAGGCAGCGCTGGAGCGAGCGCCCGCCAACCCGACGAGCTCTGCGGCCGAATCGACAGGCGCGCTGCGCGGAGAGATTCCGGCGCGAGCGCGCGCCGTCTATCTTCTCGGCCCGGAAGAGTTGGCGCTGCGCGAAGTCGCCGTTCCCCGCCCCGGCGCGGGGGAGATGCTGGTGGCGATCGAGGCGGCTACCACCTGCGGCACCGATCTCAAGGTCTACCGCCGCGGCGGGCATCCGCGCATGCTCACGGTTCCCGGACCTTTCGGGCACGAGATGACCGGCAGGGTGGTGGCCGTGGGTGGCGCCCGGTCGGCGGCGGCGCAGCGTTTCCGCGAGGGCGATGCCGTGGTGGTCGCGAACTCGGCCTCGTGCGGCCGATGTCCCGCCTGCACCGGCGGGCGCGAGAACCTCTGTCCCGGCCTCGCCTATCTGAACGGCGCTTACGCCGACTACCTTCTGGTGCCAGCGCCGTTCGTCGAGCGCTCCACCTATCTGCGCCCAGCCGGGCTCGCGCCCGAGCTCGCCGCACTCGCCGAGCCTCTGGCCTGCGTCGAGCACGGACTCGATCGGCTCGGTCTCGCTGCGCGCGACGCAGCGCGAGCTCCTGCGCGCTCCGTCCTCGTCCAGGGGGCTGGTCCACTCGGCCAGCTGTTCGTCGCCGTGCTCGCCGAGCAGGGCCACCAGGTCACTGCCGCCGATCCCCACGCGCTGCGTCTCGAGACGGCACGGCGCCTGGGCGCGGCCGCGACGATTCACATCGAGCGTTCGTGGAGCGACGAGTTCTCGTCGATCGAACGCGCCTTCGAGATCGCCATCGACGCCACCGGCACCGCGAGCGGCTGGTCCACCGCCCTCGCCGCGACCCTTCCCGGAGGAACGACGCTGTTCTTCGGCGGCTGCGCGCCGAGCGACCGGATCGATCTCGCGACCTTCCCGATTCACTACGACGAGCTTTCCCTGCTCGGCTGCTATCACCACACGCCGCGCAGCTTTCGTGCCGCGATCGCCCGCCTCGAGGCGGCGCGCTCCGACTACCGCCTGCTTCTGACCCGCGAAGAGACACTCCCGAACGTCGAGTCCGCTCTGCGCTCGATGATGGACCGCCGCGCGCTCAAGGTCGTCATCCGTCCGGCGTAGACCCTGCAGGTGCCCGCCACCTAGGGATTCGCCCACAGCCATCGCGATCCGGAGCGAGGCCCGGGCGCGCGTCCCGCGGCAGAGAAACGGTTCTCCCGCCGTGCCAGCCGCTCGCATC
>JAGOCP010000126.1 GCA_017998715.1 Thermoanaerobaculia bacterium
GCCGCGGTCGCCGCGGGCGAGCGCGACAATGCTCAGGCGATAGTGGTTGACCGCCAGCATGCGCGTCCACAGGCGGTGGCCAGGATCGAGCCGGCGCAGCTCTTCGAGGCCGGCGCTGCCGCGCTCGAGCTCGGCCTGGGCCTCCGGCAGCTCGTCCAGCTCGGCCAGAATCCAACCCAGATTGAGGTGGGCGACCGCGGCGCTGCGTGTCCAGTCGCTGTTGTCCGGGTCGAGCCGGGCGAGCTCGACGAAGGCGGCGAGTGCCAGACGTTGCTCGACGACGGCCTCCTCCGGAAGTCCCTGCGACAGCAGCAGCCGGGCGAGGAAATCGCGCCCGGTGGCGAGATCGTTGCGCGCCACCGGATCGTCGTTCTCGCGCGCCAGGCGCTCGAGGAAGACCAGGTTCTCGCGCCGCGCCGCGGTGCCTTCGGAGAGGCGCCCCGACTCTTCGAGCGTCGAGCTCTGCCAGGCGAGCGTCGTGGCGAGCTCCGAGACGGTGGCCAATTCGGCGGCGGCATCGCCGGCCCGGAGGTGTGCGGCGAGGAGGCTCCGCAGATGCTCGACGCTTTCGGCGAAGCGCGCGATCGCTTCGTCGGCTCGCCCCAGAGCCTTGAGCCCGACGCCGGTGTCGCTGAGCGCCGCCGCGAGCAGCCGCTCGTAGGCGGGGTCGCCGGGAGCGGCGGCGACGGCGCGCCGGGCCGCTTCGAGAGCCCGCACGAAGGCCTCGTAGGCGGAATCGGGGTTGTCGAGATCGTTCCAGATGCCGCCGAGCATCGTGTTGGCGAGTGCCAGCGCGCGTTCGTGCTCGGCCGTCGGATGCTCGCGCGCGAGGATCTCGGCGAGGCTCCGGGCGCGCTCGGCGATCTGCCGGGCCGCATCCAGGGCGCCTTGCGCGAAGCGCACTTCCGCGACCTGCCGCAGAGCCTCGACCCGGCGCGCCAACTCGAGGGGTGAGAGGTCGCTCTCCGGCACCGCCTCGAAGTGCGCCAGGGCGCGGTCGCCGACGGCGTCGAGCAGATCGAGGCGGCCGACCTTCTCGAGCTTCGGTCGCAGGTCTTCGAGCATGAAGCCGATCAGGTCTTCGGCCTGCCCCTGCCGGCGCTCGGACTCGCGGCGCGCGCGGCGCGCCTCGACGGCTAGGTAGGAGACGATCACCAGGCCGACCAGCAGACTCGCGAGAGCCGCGATCGCGGCGGCGATCCAGCGCCGCCGGCGCTTGCGGCGGGCCGGCTTGTCGAGTAGCTCCGCCAGGCGCAACGCGGCGGCCTCCGCGGTCGGACGGGCTCGCGGCTCGCGGCTCTTCAACTCCTCGATCAGGCGCGCAAGCTCGAAGTCGATGCCGGTCGCGAGCTCGGTTTCGCCATGCTGCACCGCCTTCAACAGGTCGGGCAGCGGGAGATCGGCGTAGACCGGTCGCCCGGTGAAGAGCTCCTGCAGCAGGATGCCGAAAGAAAAGAGAT
Organism: Thermoanaerobaculia bacterium; assembly: GCA_017998715.1. Taxonomy (GTDB): domain Bacteria; phylum Acidobacteriota; class Thermoanaerobaculia; order Multivoradales; family JAGPDF01; genus JAGPDF01. Next base: position 1,461 of record JAGOCP010000126.1, read on the forward strand.
CGCTCGCCGTGGTCACCGAACGCCCCAGCGCCTGCTCGGGGCTCATGTACTGTGGCGTACCGACGATGGTGCCGAAACGGGTCTGAAACTCCGGCAGCGCCAGCGTCGAGTCGTCGGGGAGTTCGCGGGCGGCGTCGACGAACGCGGCGGTGGCGGTGGTGGACGCGGCTTCCGGCTGGGCGTGGCGCGTGAGCTCCGACTCGGCGGCGCGGGCGACGCCGAAGTCGAGAATTCGCACCCGGTCACCGGCCGTCACCATGATGTTCTCGGCCTTGAGGTCGCGATGAATGATCTTCTCGCGGTGGGCGGCGGCCAAACCATCGGCGACCTGGCGGCAGATCTCGAGCAGGCGTTCGAACGACGGGCGTTCGCGCATCAGCTGGCGGAGCGTCCGCCCTTGGACATACTCGAGGACGAGGTAGTCGGCTCCTTCGCCCTCGATCAGGTCGTAGATCTGGCAGATCGCTGGATGCCCGAGCTTCGACAGCAGCCGGGCTTCGCGGACGAGCCGGGCCTTGGCGTCGGCATCGAGGCGCTGACTCGTTCGCAGCGTCTTGACGGCGACCCGGCGCTCGAGCTTCTCGTCGAAGCCGAGGTAGACCTCTCCCATGCCCCCTTCGCCGAGCGGGCGGTCGATACGGATGCTGCCGATCTGTTGACCGACGAGCGACATGGGTGCGAGAAGTCTAGCGTCAGCGCGCGCCGGCGCTGCCGTAGCCGGTCATCTCGACGAAGCCGTGCCCGCCGACCGGCCGGCCGTGGCTGCTGCCGGCGACCTTCACCGCGCCCTCCCAGTAGCGCACGGTGGCGGCGAGCTCCTGGGCGGCGACCCGGGGGGTGAGCTCGAGGTCGAGCGCCTCGCCGGGGAGTTGGAGACGCCATCTGCCCGGATAGACCGCCCCGCTCGGACTCTTCCAGGTGGAAAGCGGCGTCGCGAGAATCTCTTCGGGCTGCAGCGTGCGCGAGCTGCCGTCGGCGGCGACGAGGCTGCCGCGGCTCCACGGTTCGCTCGCGCCGTCTTTGCGGCGCAGGCGGTAGAACATCAGCTCGCGGCCGTCGTCGAGCTGCAGGGCGAACCAGTCCCAGCCGGCGAGCTCGGCACCGAGAGCGCTCGTCGACCACTCGCGATCGAGCCAGGCCTCGCCGGTGACCGGAACCGTCTCGCCGTCGACGGTCACTGTGCCGCGCGTCGCCAGCCGGGTCAACGAGTAGTAGTACGAGGCGTTGCCGGGCTGCGGACCCTTCTGCGACAGACCCTGATCTCCCTGGAGTACGGGCGGCTTTCCGGGCTCTAGGGTCAGATCGGCAGCGAAATCGCCACTTCTCGCAGCCAGACGCAAGGGGGCGAAGTCGGATCCGGAGGACGTGAGCGAGGCGAGAGACCAGTCCTCGAGGGACACCCGGAACGGCGCGGCGGTGACGCCAGCGAGGCCGACGGCTTCGCGCGCGAAGCGCTCGGCGAAACGGAAGGTGCCCTGCCGCTCGTCGGAGAGCGCGAAATGCGCCATCCACACGTGGTCGCTGCGCCAGCGCGAGGGGCTGGCGGCGCTGCCGGCGACGAGCGCGTTGCGGAAGAAGGTGAGCTGCACGCCGAAGGCGCGGCCGTCGGCGGCGAAGAGGTTGCCGGTGACGTACCACCACTCGGTGCGGAAACCGTCGTGCGCGCCGTGATCGGCGGGAAAGACGAAGGGACGCTTCGCCGTGGCGCGCAGGAAACCCGCCTCGTCGCTGCCGCCGAGCGCCGCGGCGAGCTCGAGCTCGGCGGTCGCCCCGCCGGGATGCGATCCGTTGCGGGCTCGCAGCTCGAGCGCCACCGCGAGCGCCGCGAGAGCGGCGACGGCGACGAGCAGCCCGAGGAGATAGCGGAGGGGGGAGCGCACCGTCACTCCTGCTTCAGGGCGAGCGCCGGGTCGGTCTTGCCGAGCCGCCAGGCGGGGATGAGTCCGGCGAGGAGGGCCGCGCCGAGTGCCAGGACCAGCGCCTCGACGAACGGGCGCGCGGTCCATGCGATCTCCATCGACCAGCCGAACGAGCGCCGGTTGATGACGTGCACCATCAGCGCGGCGAGGAGGGCGCCGAGCGGCAACGCGAACAGTCCGGCGGCCGCTCCCATCCAACCGGTCTCGGCGGCGACCAACTTGAGGAGCTGCTGTCGTGTCAGCCCCTGCGCGCGCATCACCGCGAACTCGCGGCCGCGCTCGAGCTCGAGGGCGGCGAGCGCCGCGAGAATGCCGAGGAAGGCGACGGCGATCGCCAGCAGGCGGAGCACGCCGGTGATGCGGAAGGTGCGGTCGAAGATCTCGACCGACATCTGCTTGAGCAGCCGGCTCGACTGCGCCGCGAGCTCGCCTTCGGGCGCCGCGCCCTCGACCGCCTCTTTGAGCGCCGCGAGGTCGGCGCCGGGGGTGGCGAAGACCGCGAGGACGGCGACCCCCGGATCGCCGAAGTGGGCGCGGAAGCTCGCCTCGGGGAGCATCGCGACACCCTGGTCGGAACCGTAGTCGTAGTCGATGCCGACGACGCGGAACGACCTGGCGCCTTGCGCGGTCGCGAGCTCGAAGCGGTCGCCCAGGTGGAGGTCGCGGCGATAGGCGAACGGCTCGGCGAGGATCGCGGCGTCGTCGGTCGTGGTGAGCTCGCGCCAGGCGGACTCGAAGTCCCCCTCCTTGAAATGGTAGGCGGCGAGGCTCTTGCGGTCGAGGTCGATGCCGACGACGCGCGCCGGCAGCTCGCCGGGGCTCTCGACCAGAGTCATGCGCAGGGTGTTGATGCGCTCGACGCCGGGCAGGGCGCGGATGCGTTCGACGGCCTCCGGCGAGATGCGCAGGTGGGCGCGGCTCGGCACCTGGGTCGGCGTGCTGACGTAGAGGTCGCCGATCAGCGCGCCCTCGAGCCAGATCTGGACGGTCGTGCGAAAGCTGCCGATCATCACCGCGATGCTGATCGACACGGCGACCGCGAGGGTCAGCGCAGCCACCGCGACGCCGGTGCGCGAGATCGATGCCGCCACCGCCCGCGCGCCCATCCTGCCGAAGAGTCCCACCAGCCGCCGCGGCGCCGCGGCGACCGCGCGCATCGTGGTGGCGAGCGCCAGCGGGACGAGGAGCGAGAAGCCGACCAGGACGAGGAAGAAGCCGCCGAGCGAGAGCGGGAGCGACCGTTCGGAGAGCGCCAGCACGGCGGCGCCGGCGAGGCCGAGGAGGAGGCCTGCGAGGGCTCCGCGGCCGGCCAGGCGACCGGCGCGGCTCTCGAGCTCCGAGCGCAGGAGCGTCGCGCGCGGCGGCGCGTTGGCGGCTTCTAGCGCCGGCGCGAGCGCCGCGGCGAGCGCGGCGCCGAGGCCGAGGAGGCCGCCTTTGAGGAGCGACAGCGGCGAAAGCGCGAAGCTCCCCGCAGCCAGGGTGAAATAGAGGTCGCGGATCGTCTGCAGGACGAGCCCCATGAGTCCCCGCCCCAGCACGATGCCGAACAACAGCCCGAGAGCGCTGCCGACGAGGCCGAGCACGGCGGCTTCGCTGAGCACCAGCGCCAGGATCTCGCCGCGCCGCACGCCGAGGGCGCGCAGACGGCCGAAGAGCTCGCGGCGCTGGACGACCGAGAAGGTCATCGTGTTGTAGATCAGGAAGGTGCCGCAGAGCAGGGCGAGGAGCGACAGGGCGCGCAGATTGAAGCGAAACGCCCGCGTCATCTGCTCGAGCGCCTCGGGGCGGGCGGTGGCGCGGGCGAGATGGACGCCCGGCGGCAGCAGCGCGGTGAGGTTCCGGCGCGCCGCTTCGCCCGCCTCGCCCTCGGGCAGGGCGAGATCGATGCGTGTCAGGCGCCCGGGCAGGTCGAGGATCTCCTGCGCGGTGGCGATATCCACCAGCGCGAGGTTCGCGAGCGCCTCGCGTCCCGCGTCGTCGGCCGGACGGACCACGCCGACGAGGAGGAGCTCTTCGCGACGGGCGCCGACCTGCACCGCGAGGCGGTCGCCGACAGCGAGTCCGAGTCGCGTCGCGGTCGTACTCTCGAGCAGCATCGCGCCGGGCGTAGTGAGGAAGCGCACGAGATCATTGCCGCCTTCGAGGGCTCCGCCGGCGCCGGCACCGAGGAAGCTGCGGAACGGCGCTTCGCTCCACGGGTCGAGGCCGAGGAGACGCAGCACCCGCGAAGAGCGGTCGACCTTGGCGGTTCCGGACGCTGTCGTCCGCGGCAGGACGACGAAGTCCTCGACGACGGGTGCTGCTGCGCGCACGCCGGGAATCGCCGTCGTGCCGCTGCGGATGCGCGCGAAGAGCGCCTCGTCGAAGCCATTCGAGTCGCCGCTGATCTCGTCGGTGGCCCTGCCAGCGGTGGCGTCGGTGGCGACGGTGAAGGCGCGCCGCGCGCTCTCGTTGGCGAGGTCGATCGCCACGACGACGGCGACGCCCAGCGCCACGCCGGCCAGGGCGAGAGCGAACTGGGCGGGATGGTGCAGGTGATAGCGCCGGCTGGCGCGGCCGAGAAGACTCACCGGTCTGAACTTCTGCGCCCGGCGGTCAAGGCGCCGCCGGGCGCGGGGGCTCGACCAACCGCCCGTGGTCGAGAGTGAGCACGCGGTCGGCGATCCCCATGACCTCGGGGCTGTGGGTCACCATGAGCATGGTCTTGCCGGCGCGGCGGGTGAGGCGATCGAGGAGGTCGAGCACTTCGAGCCCGGTCTCGAGATCGAGATTGCCGGTCGGCTCGTCGGCGAGGACGAGTGCCGGATCGGCGGCCAGCGCGCGCGCCACGGCAACGCGCTGCTGTTCGCCGCCGGAGAGCCGGTCGGGAAACTGCCCGCCGCGGTCGGCGAGGCCGACCTCTTCGAGCAGGCCGAGGGCCCGCTCGCGATGCGCTCCCGTCGCCCGCCCGGCAAGCTCGAGCGGCAGCAGGAGGTTCTCCTCGACGGTGAGGGTTGGCACGAGATTGAAGAACTGGAAGACGAAGCCGATGCGGTCGCGGCGCGCGACCGTGCGCTCATCCTCACTCAGGCGATTGAACGACCGGCCCTCGAGCAGCACCTCGCCCGCCGACGGCAGATCGATGCCGGCGATGAGGTTCAGCAGCGTCGACTTGCCCGAGCCGCTGCGACCGAGGAGCACCACCAGCTCCCCGGGCGCGATCGCGCACGAGACCCCGTCGAGCACGACGCGCCGGCGGCCGGCCTCGATGAAGCTCCGCTCTACCGCACGAAGCTCAATCACCGGGACGGGAGAGACCATCGAATCACTCTACGGCAGTGGGTCGCATTCCGGTTGAGCGGCCCCCGGAGCGTTTGACGATAAACTGCCCGGCGTGTCGTCGGAAGCGCTCGCTTTTCCCCGCCCGGCAGACTGGGTCGAGCTCACCAAGCCGCGGATCACGCTCCTCGTCACGTTGACGACGGCGGCGGGGTTCGCGCTGGCGAGCGAGCGGCCGCTCGATCTGCCAAAGTTCGCCGCCACCCTCGTCGGCACGGCGCTGGTCGCCGCCGGCTCGTCGGCGTGGAACCAGTACGTCGAGCGCGAGACCGACCAACTGATGCGCCGCACCGCCTCCCGGCCCCTGCCGGGCGGGCGGATGATCGCCGAGCACGCGCTGGCGTTCGGCGGGCTGTTGTCGGTCTCCGGTCTTCTCGTGCTCTGGCTGCTGGTCAATCCGCTGACCGCGGCGATCGGCCTCGCGACGCTTTTCGCCTACGTCGCGGTCTACACACCGATGAAGCGCCGGAGCTCGCTCGCGACGCTCATCGGGGCGATCCCGGGGGCGGCGCCGCCGGTCATGGGGTGGACCGGCGCCTCGGGCGCGCTCGATCTCGGCGGCTGGCTGCTCTTCGCCATCCTGTTTCTCTGGCAGCTGCCGCACTTCCTCTCCATCGCCTGGCTCTACCGCGACGACTACCGGCGCGCCGGCATGCCGCTGCTGACGGTGAACGATCCCGACGGCCGGAGGACCGGGCGTCAGGCGGTGCTCTACGCGCTGACCCTGGTGCCGGTGTCGATCCTGCCCTCGGCGGTCGGCATCACCGGCGCCGTTCACCTCGCCGGAGCGTTGCTCTTCGGTCTGGCGTTTCTCGCCAGCGCCGTGCTCTTCGCCCGCGAACAGTCGGTGCCCACGGCCCGCCGCCTGCTGCTGACCTCGGTCTGCTACCTCCCGGCGGTCTTCAGCGTCGCCGTCTTCGATCACCTCTTCCTGCGGTGAGAGTCTTCGCCCTTCGGCGCGCCCTTTTCGGAGCGCTGCTCCTGACGACGGCCGTCAGCTGTCGCTCCGGAGGAGGCGAACCGTTGCCGGTCCTGTCGGAGCTGCCGCAGTTCGCCCTCACCGAGCGCAGCGGCGCGACGCTCGACAAGGCGACGCTCGCCGGGCGGCCGGCGATCGTCGACTTCATCTTCACCCGCTGCCCGGCCTCCTGCCCGCGACTCACGGCGCGGATGAAAGAACTCGAGCTCAAGATTCCGCAGAGCTCGACGGTGCGCCTGTTGTCGATCACGGTCGATCCCGAGCATGACGGCATCGCCGAGCTCACGCGCTATGCCGAAGGCTGGCAGGCCGGGCCGCGCTGGCTCTTCGCCACCGGCGAGCGCGCGGCGATCTGGGAGCTGATCCGCAAGGGCTTCCTGATGGCGGTCGAGGCGACGCCCGACGACACCACCTCGCCGATCCTGCACAGCAACCGGTTCGCGCTGGTCGACGGAGAGGGGCGCCTGCGCGCCACTTACATCGCGTTCGAGGAGGACGCGATCGACCGTGTTCTCGCTGACCTCGCGGCAGTCGAGGGGGAAAGCGGGAAGCGATGAACCTGACGCTCGCCGACCTGCCGACGCTCAACGCCGCACTCAACGCGACCTCGGCCGTGCTCCTGCTCGTGGGTTGGGTGCTCATCCTGCGGCGGAAGATCGACGCCCATCGCCGGGCCATGCTGTCGGCGTTCGCCTGCTCGATCGTCTTTCTGGTGTCGTATCTGGTTTACCACTTCCAGGTCGGCTCGGTGAAGTTCCAGGGCACCGGCACGGTGCGCACGGTCTACTTCGCCGTGCTGCTGACCCACACCGTGCTCGCTGCCGCGGTGCCCTTTCTTGCCGCAATCACCCTGTCGCGCGCCCTCGCCCGCCGCTTCGACCGCCACAAGAAGATCGCCCGCTGGACGCTGCCGATCTGGCTCTACGTCTCGGTCACCGGCGTGGTGGTCTACTGGATGCTCTACCAGATGCGCTTCTGATCGACGAGACCCTCGGCCGCGCTGGCCGGTATCTCGTCGCCGTTCCCCGCGAGCGCAGCCTCGACGACCGGCTCCGCCTCCCCCAGCCAGACGAAGCGCTCGAGGCTTCGCGCCCAGACGAAGCCCTTGCCGGTCTCCTTGAGGCCCCGAAGGAGAGCGAGCTTCGAGTCGATGTCGTCGATCGCGTGCAGGGCGAAGCCTTCGGGCGTCATCGGTTCGACCGGCGAAGAGAACTCCTTGCGTCCTTGATGCGACAGCACGAGGTGCTCGAGCTGCAGGCGCAGGTCGGCCGGAAATCCCGGAATCGCCGCGGCCCTCTCGCGCACCAGGTCGCGGCCGAGGACGATGTGGCCGACCAGACGCCCGACCGGCGTGTACTCGTTGTCGGGCATGGCGCCCAACTCCTGGAGCTTGCCGAGATCGTGGAAGAGGACGCCGAGAACGAGCAGGTCGCGGTCGAGCTCCGGATAGTGGTCGGCGAACTTCACCGCCAGCTCGATCATCGACACCACGTGCTCGAGCAGGCCGCCGCGGAAGGCATGATGGATCGCCTTGGCCGCCGGATGCACCCGCAGCGCGGGTCCGTAGGCGGCCATCGTCTCGGACGCCAGGCGGCGCATCTCGGGGCGCTTCACTTCGCGCTCGAGCGTCCCCTCCAGGCGACGCATCAGGTCGTCGAGGTCGAATTTCGTCGACGGCACCAGCCGGCTCTCGTCGAAGCCGTCCTGGGCATCCCCGGGTTCGATCGGCCGGCACTGGTCGACTTTGATCTGCAGCTGGTCGCGGTAGCTCTGTACCTGACCGCGGAACTTGACGAATCCGCGCGCCGCGAAGGCGCTGGCGAGCGCCGAGCTGTCCGACCAGGCGCGACCGGTGATCGAGCCCGAGGAATCGGCGAGCTCGAGGTCGAGATAGTCCTTGCCGCTCTTGTCCTGACGCAGCTCCTTGCGCTTCAAGAAAGCGAAGCCCTGCACCGAATCTCCAGCATTCCAGGTGGCGATCGGCTGATTCTTGACGATTGGCGGCATGGTCTTAGGCACCCGGAGTGAGAGAAGAGGCCGAGTATAGTCGCCGGACGCCGGGCTGGTACACGGCTTGCTGCGCGTCGTTCGAAGGCTGCCCGGAGGCCGAGGACTGTCCATGCGATCGAATGTTGCCCGCTGCACCCTGCTGCTCGCACTCTGTTGCGTCTCGAAGGGCCTCGCCCAGCCGGCCCCGGAGGTCGCGCCTGCGGCGCCGGCGCCCGCTGCCCACGGCATCGATCCGGTGGCGGCGGACCGCGAGACGCTGCGCCGGTTTCTCGACGAGGGACCGGCGTTCCTCCTGCCGCCGGCCGAACGCACCCGTATCGCTGGCCTGCCACTCACGGAGGGGCTCGCCGCGGCGCGCGCCTTC
>JAGOCP010000450.1 GCA_017998715.1 Thermoanaerobaculia bacterium
TTCGACGAAGAAGAGAACTTCGAGACGCCGGAAGGCTGCACCATTTCGCCCTGCCCGACCGAGGAAGGCCTGATTCCCTTCCCGTTCGAAGCGCAGCGCACGGAGATCGGCAGCTCCGCGCTGCCGTCCAGCTATGAGTTCGGCTGGATCTTCCTCAACCTGAACAGCGCCGTGGCCGGCTCGCTCGTTCCGTTCGAGCCGCTGATGCAGAACTGGGTCTCGGTGGTTTTGGACGCCAAGGGGCGGCTGAGCGTCGGCTTCGATGCGATCCAGCTCGGCAATGTGACGGATCCGGCTACCGCGCCGGATCCGTGCATCGACTGCTCGTTCTGAATCGAGAGGCGTTCGGGTCGGCGCAACCCGGACTCTCCTGACGTGACCTCGGGCCCGTCTCTCCCTCGCAGGGGAGGCGGGCCCGGTTCTTTTCTCTCCTCAGACCTGGTCGGCGGGAAGCGTCGGATCGCTCCCGGCGAGCGCCAGCCAGAGCACGCGCATGTCCTCGGCCAGGGGCGCCTCGAAGCGCATCCGCGCGAGCGTCCGGGGGTGAGTGAAGCCGAGCCGCCAGGCGTGCAGCGCCGGCCGGGGAAAGCTGCGCACCGTGCGGCCGGGGGCGACCGCGAGCTCGCGATGGCGCGCCTCGCCGTAGGTCGAATCGCCGACGATCGGATGGCGCAGGTGCTTGAGATGCACGCGGATCTGATGCGTTCGTCCGGTGAGAAGCTCGAGCTCGACGAGCGCGAGGCCTGCCGCCGAAGCGATCGTGCGGTAGCGGGTGGTCGCGGGCCGGCCGTCGGCGCGCACCGTCATGCGCTTGCGTTCCGTGGCGTGGCGGCCGATCGGGGCCTCGATCGTGCCCCGCAGCGACTTCGGAGTGCCGTGTACGATCGCCAGATAGCGCTTCTCGACCCGCCGCGCGGCGAAATCCGCGGTCAGCGCGCGATAGGCCTCCGGCGTCCGCGCCACGACCAGCACGCCGCTCGTCCCCTTGTCGAGGCGATGCACGATCCCGGGGCGCCCGGGGCCGCCGACACCCGCCATCTCGGGGAACGCAGCCAGGAGGCGGTGCACCAACGTGCCGGTCGATTGCCCGGCGCCGGGGTGAACGGTGAGTCCGGCGGGCTTGTCCAGCACGACGAGATCGTCGTCGCTAAAAAGCACTCGCAACTCGCCGGCCTCGGCTTCGACCCGCGAATCGCCGCGCTGCGGTGGATCCCAGGCGACGCGCTCGCCGGCGCGCACGAGGTGCCCGGGCTTCGGGCAGAGAACTCCGTCGAGAGTGAGGTGGCCGGAACGGATCCACTCCTGGATCTGGTTGCGCGGCAGGTCGAAGTGGAGCGCGACGGCGCGGTCGAGCCGCTGGCCCGATTCGGCCTCGGTGACGCTCCAGGTACCCGCTTTCACGGCCGGCTGCGGAAGGTGTCGATGAGGATGAGCACGAGGCCGATCGAGATCGCACTATCGGCGACGTTGAAATCGGGCCACCTGTAGCTGCCGATGTAGACCGCGATGAAGTCGGTGACCGCGCCGCTCGAGATGCGGTCCAGCAGGTTGCCCACGGCGCCCCCCATGACCATCGCCAGGGCGGCGAGGAGACCGCGCTCCTTGACCGAGGTGCGCGCGAACAGCGCGGCGATCAGTCCGAGCGCGACCAGCCCGAAGAGCGACAACACCCAGGAGCTGCCGTCGCGGCCGCCGTTGGCGAACATGCCGAAGGCCACACCGGTGTTGCGCACGTGCGAGATGTGGAGCAGGTCGGGGATGACCTCATGCGAGCTCTGCTCGGGCAGATGCGATTCGATGAGCCACTTGGTCCACTGGTCGAGAGCCAGGACGGCGAGCGCGATGAGGAGATAGGGAGCCTTGGCGGCGCGGGGCGTCGGCAAGGCCTCGGGCGGTCGAGCGGCCGATTCGGTCATGTCGGTGTACCTTCCAGGACGACGACGGCCACGGCGGTCGGGCCGTCGTGGCTGATGGAGAGCCAGAGCTGCTCGACGCCGAGCGCTTCAGCGCGTCGCTGCGCCTCGCCATGCAGCCGCAGAGACGGCGCGCCCGAGGAGCGACGGTAGACCTCGACCTGCAGGAAACCGATCCCCTGCGCCCAGCCGGTGCCGAGCGCCTTCATCGCCGCCTCCTTGGCGGCAAAGAGACCGGCGACATGGTCGGCGCGGCGGAGGGCTCCCGCCGCATCGCTGAGCCGAACCTCGCCTTCGCGGAAGACCCGGCGCACGAAGGCTTCGCCGTGGCGGTCGAGAAGGCGAGCGATCCGGTTGCGGTCGACGATATCGACGCCGAGACCGACGACGCGGGTCATGCCTCCTCCCACCGGGCGCGGAAAGCAGAGTAGTCGAGGCGTCCAGCTGCGGGATTCTCGAACCAGCGGATCGCTGCCAGTCCCCAGGCGCCGCAGGCAAGCACCTGATCGGCATTCGAGGCGTCGATTCCGCCGAGCGCCAGCACCGGCAGACCGCAGGCGATCGCTGCCTTCAGGCCTTCCAGGCCGCGGGCCGGGATCAGCCCGGCCTTCGAAGGAGTCTCGAACACCGGGCCGAAGAGGACGAAGTCGGCGCCCTCTTCCCGAGCGCGGCGGACTTCGTCGGCGGTGTGCGTCGAGCGCCCGATGAGGAGCGGCCGATGGGCGCCTCGTGCGAACGCCCCGCGAACCCGATCGATCGGCAGTCCGGAGGCCGGCAGGTGGACGCCATCGGCGTCCGCGGCGAGTGCGATGTCGAAGCG
>JAGOCP010000127.1 GCA_017998715.1 Thermoanaerobaculia bacterium
CCGCGCACGTCCTTGCCGTAGGAGCCCGCTTCGCTGCGGAAACAGGGCGTGTAGGCGGTGTAGCGCAGCGGCAGGAGCGCCTCGTCGAGCACCTCTTCGCGGTGCAGATTGGTGAGCGGCACCTCGGCCGTCGGTACGAGGTAGTAGCTCGTGCCCTCGAGATGGAAGAGGTCCTGCTCGAACTTCGGGAGCTGCCCGGTGCCGACCAGACTGTCGCGGTTGACGATGAACGGCGGCAGCACCTCGCGATAGCCGTGCCGCGTGGTGTGCAGGTCGAGCATGAAGGAGATGAGAGCCCGCTCGAGGCGCGCTGCGGCGCCGTAGTAGACCGTGAAGCGCGCGCCGGTGACCTTGGCGCCGCGTTCGAAGTCGAGGATGCCGAGGTCGGTGCCGAGGTCCCAATGCGGCTTGGGCTCGAAGTCGAACACGCGTGGCGTGCCGACCGTGCGCTCGACACGGTTCGCGGTCTCGTCCATGCCGACCGGCACCGAAGCATCGGGCAGATTCGGAAAGCGGAACTCGAGCGCCGCCAACTGTTCGTCGAGGGTCGCGAGGGCGGTCTCGAGCGTCTCGAGCCGGCTCTTGATGCCGCCGACCTCGGCCATCAGCCCGGAGGCGTCGCCCCCCTTGCTCTTCAGCGCGCCGACTTCGCGACTGGCCTCGTTGCGCCGGCGCTTGAGCTCGTCGACTTCGGTCACGGCTCCCCGACGCTCGGCGTCGAGGCGTTGCCACTCGTCCAGCGTCGCCGGGCCCTGGCCGCGGTCGACGAAGGCACGACGGACTTTCTCGGGGTCGGTTCTCAGCAGGTCGCGCGACAACATGATGGCGCAAGCTTATCAACGGCCCTGACTTCCCGCTCGTAGACTCCGTCAGATCGCGCGTTTCGCAGCCGCTCGCACGACGAAAGGCTAGGATCGCGCGAGGACCGCCACCCCATGTTCCCCGACCGCCTCCTCGACCCGGCATGAGCTCGCCCCCGAAGGGCGCTGGCGACGCGCGGAAACTCCCCATGCCGGGCGGCCACAGCGCTCGCTCCTGGCTGGCGGCCGCGCTACCCGCAGCTCTACCGGCGGCGATGCTGCTCGCCGCCTCCCTCGGCCTGACCGTCGGCGGCGGTCGGGTGGCGGCCGCGGAGACGCTCTTTCTCTCCTTCTGGGCCGCCGCCGTCTTCACGCCGCTGGCCTTTCTCCCGACGGCGCGCGGCGCCACCCACGCCGCGCTCGCCGTGGCGACGACTGCGCTCATCGCCGCGCTGCCGCGGTCGGGCGGGCTGCGCCCGGTGGCCGTCGCCGCCGTCCTCGCGCTTTCCGTCGCCGTGCTCGCCGCCCTCGCTCTCACGCCACGCCCGGCGCCCGGGCTGCGCACCGCCGGCGCGCTCGCTCTGGCCACGGCCTTCGTGTTGCATGGCCATCGCCTGTTCCTCGACGGCCTTTCGACCGCGACGCTGGTGCTGCTCGCACTTCTGCCAGGGGTAGCGGCAGCTATCGCCACGCGCCTCGCTGCCGTCGGGCGACCAGGCGCCGGCCTCGCGGCCGCGCTCCTCCTGCTCGCCGCGCCGCAGCTCGCCGCGGAGCCCTGGTGGACGCTGCTCGCCTTCGCCACCGCTGCCTCGGTCGCCAGCCTCGCCTCGGGCACGACGGCGTGTCTCGCGCGCCGCGCCCTCTTTCTCTTCGGCGCCGCGACGATGCTCGCCGGTAGCTTTCCGTGGTTGCGCACGGCGCCGGTCGCAACCCTCGCCGGCGCTCTCGCGGCGCTCGACCGTCCGGTGGTCGAGACTCCGCTCAGCGAGCGCGCTGTTGTGCTGACGCCCGAGGCACCGGTCTTCGAGGCCAAGCTCAACGGCGCTCGAGTCCGCTCCCTGGTCATCGACTCCTACCTCACCCATGGCGACGACCTCGCCTGCGATCGACCCTTCGCTACGGTCGTGTTCGAAGAGCTCCCGGAGAACAACGCGGCTCCAGCTTCGCCAGGCGCTCGGTGGAGCTCGCAGCTGGTCGCCGGACGGGACAGCGCCGAGTGGGCGGCCGGCCGGCCCGACGTCGCGGCACGGCTCGCCTGCCCGGCTCCGGCCGCCTGGATCTCCTGGATCCCGGGCGGCGGGCGGTTTCTCGGCCAGACCACCCGCGCCCGCATCGCGCTGCCCGGACCGCGCGCCGGCCATAGGCTGCGCATCGAGCGCAGCGCCGAGCTGCCCGGGGCGACTACCCTCGCCATCTTCCTGGTGGCGACCGAGCGATGAGGCGCACCGCCTATGAGGTCCTCGCCGGCTGCGCGGCGAGCTTCACGCTCGCAGCGCTGTTGCCGGCACTGCCGCTCGGCGGTGTGCGCGGCATGGTGGTGGTGCTGCCGGTCGTCGCCGCGCTGTTCGCTTCGGTCGGCCGCGCCGCGGCTGCCGGTCGCCCTTCCACCCTGGAGCTCGCGCTCTGGGGCGGCTGGATCGTCCTCGCCCTGCAGCACTTCGCGCTCGGCCTCGCCGGCTCGTCTGCGCTCGTCGCCTCCGCCGGCCTCGCACTCGCTGGCGCGCGCACGCTGCGACTCGCCGTGCGCCTGTATCGCGCCGTGGCGACCGCCAGCCTCTGGCCGTTTTTCGCTCTGCCGCTGGCGCTCTATCTCTTCGCCTGGCCGTGGACGACGACGGCGCGCGCGCCCGACGGCGACGAGCCCTACTACTTGCTGCTCGCGCACAGTCTGGCCGAGGACGGCGACGTCGATCTCGCCGACGACTATCGCGCCGAAGCCTGGCGGAGTTTCACCTCCGTGCCGGTGGCGCCACAGCCGGGCGACCCCATTGGACCCGACGGCGAGATCTACTCGCGCCACAGCGCCCTTCTGCCGCTCGCGTTGGCGCCGCTCTACCGCCTCGCCGGACCGTTCGGCGCACAGCTGGGCATGCTGGCGCTCGCCGCAGCAGCAGCAGCCGCCGGTCTCGGCGCGGCGCGGGCGCGCTTTCCAGACCGCCGGCGCGGCCTTCTCGCCGCCTGGATGATCCTCGCCTTCGCTCCACCCCTCCTGCTCTATGCCGGCCAGTTCTGGGTGGAGGTCCCCGCGGCCCTGCTGGTCGCGCTGGTGCTGCGTTCGCTCGCGCGACTGGACCCCGCGGGCAAGACCGCCACCGGAGGCGGGGCGAGTCGGGCGGAGTTGCTCGCCTTGGCCCTGCCGCTCGTCGCCCTGCCACTCCTCAAGCTGCGCTTCCTCGCCCTCGCCTTGCCACTCGGCATGCTCGCCCTGGTGCGCCTGCGTGGCGCCCGGCGGAGGCGGCGAGAGCTGCTGCTGCTCGCCGCGGTGACTCTCGTCGCGCTCGGCTGCTGGAACCTCTGGCGCTTTGGCAATCCGCTACGCATGTACGGCGGCGACGATCTGGCGATCTTCGCCATCCCGTTCGCCGACCAGCTGCGCGGCGACCTCGGCCTCTTCTTCGACCTCGCCTTCGGCCTGTTCGCCCTCGCCCCGATCTGGCTTCTGCTGCTGCCAGCGCTCGCCACCAGGCTCGGCGCGCGCGCGCCGGGTGCACCCTGGCGCACTCTCGTGTCGGCGCCCCTGCCCGAGTTCGCCGCGCTCCTGCCCTACGTGCTGCTCATCGGCATGCGCCGGGAGTGGTACGGCGGCTGGTCGCCGCCCTTCCGCTATGGCGTCGTGCTGCTGCCGGCGTTCGCGCTCCTCCTGCCGGCGCTGTTTGGCGAGCGGCGCCCGCCGGCAGGAGTGCGCTGGCTCTGCGCCGTGCTCGGTGCCCTCACCGCGGCGCTCGCCCTCGTCTACCTGGTGCACCCCGCGTGGGCCTACAGTCTGGCGAACGGCTCCAGTCGCCTCGTCGACGAGCTCGCGAGCGAGCTGGCAGTCGACCTGGTCCGCCTGCTGCCGTCGATGGTGCGCCCGCGGCCGGCCACCTGGATCGTGCCGGCGCTCGTCACGCTCGCGGTGCTGGCAATCGCCCGGTTCCGCGGTACGGGCGGCATGGGCGGCATGGGCGGCGGACGACTCCGTCCGAGGGCGCGCCGCGGTTCGCGCCTCGTGTGGCCGCTCGCAGCGCTCTGCCTGCTGCTCGCCTGGTGCTCCCTCCTGCTCACCGCCGCGCGCCTGCCGACAGCGCGCATCGAGTTCGAAGACGCCTGGGTCGAGCATCGCGGCGGGGCGCTCTTTCCCGAGCGTTGGACGGTCGACCGCACACGCTTCGACGGCGGCTGGGCGTTGAGCAGGAACAGCGAGGTGGCAGCTCGGCCGATTCCGGCCGGCGCGACCTGCCGCCTGGCGATTCGCCTGCTGTCAGCGGCGACGCAGCTGGCGCCTCTGGCGCTCGAGGTCCGCGCCGGCGATCGGCTGGTGGTCACGTTGCCGCTCGCGCCGGCGGAGATCGCCGGCGACGCGCCGCTGCCGTGGACGACCCTCACCACCGAACCTTTCCCACTGGCCTCCGGCGAGGCGCTGCGCTTCCGCGCTACCGGGCCGCCGGGTGCAGGACGGAGCTTCGTCGTGCTCGATCGCGCCGAGGTCACCTGGAAGTGAAGCCGGTGATCAGCGCCATCGTGCCGTCACTCGGGCGCTCCCCCTGGCAGGCGGAGATGCTCGCGGCCCTGCGGCGCGAGCTCGCCGGGCAGAACGCCGAGCTCGTCTGGGTGCAGCAGGGTCCGGCGCCGGCACCGAAGCTCGCGGGAGCGCGCGAGCTCCTCGTCCGTCTGCCGCAGCCGGTCGGATTCGCCGTCGCTGCCAACGTGGGTCTGGCGGCGGCTGACACCGAGAGCGCCTTCGTCGCAATCGTCAACGACGATCTCGTCGTCGAGCCGGGCTGGCTCGCGGCGCTCGCCGAAGAGCTCGCCCACCGGCCGCGGGCCGCAGCTGTACAGGGCGTGCACCTCGAGCTCGCCCGGCCGCAGCTGGTCGAGGGCTGCGGTCTGGAGTGGAATCGATCCTGGCAGGCCGTACAGGTCGGCGGCGGCAGCACACCGCCGGCGAAGAGCGCGCCCGCCTTCGAGCTCTTCGGCGTCTCGGCGACCGCAGCGCTCTACCGGCGGGCAGCCCTCGCCGCCGTCGCCGCAGTCGACGCCAGCTTCTTCGACGAGCGCTTCGGCAGCTACTACGAGGACGTCGAGCTCGCGGTCCGCCTGCGCGAAGCCGAGTGGGAGAGCTGGTGCGCGCCCGCCGCGCTCGCCCGCCATGCAGGGCAGGCGACCACTGGGCGTGCGCCGCTGCGGCGCTGGCGTGCGATCCACCGCAACCGGCTATGGGTGCTGCGGCGGCTGCTCGGCAGCCGCTTCGCAGCCACGCTGCCGACGATCGTCGGCCGCGACGTGCGCGACCTCGTGCGCGCCGGGCTGCGCCTCGACGTCGCGCGCGGAGCGGGAATCGTCGCCGGCTGGGCCGCCGCCGTGCCGCGACTGGCCGGCTTCGCCCCGCCCGCCGCGGCCGCCGGCGGACGCGCGCTCGCGGCTGCCGAGCGCTTCCGGATAGGCTCGACGACGTGACGCGACCGGAGCTCTCGACCATCGTCGTCGCCTGGCGCGCGGCCGACGATGTGGCCGAGCTCGTCTCGGAGTGGCCGGACGACCGGCGCTTCGAGCTCGTCCTGGTGGATCAGGAAGGCGACCTCGCGGTGCGGCTGGAGTCGGTCGAAGCCTCCCGAGCGCAGCCGCGCAGCAGCGGCAACATCCGCCTCCTCGTGCCGGGCAGGAATCTCGGCTTTGGCGGAGGCTCCAACTTCGGCGCGCAGGCTGCCGGCGCCGACCTGCTCTTCTTCCTCAATCCCGACGCCCGACCGGCAGCGGACGCCCTCGCCGCTCTCTGCGCCGGTTTCGCGACCTGGCCGCAGGCCGCCGGTCTGGTGCCGCGGTTGGTCGGCTTCGACGGCGCGCCGCAGGCCGACTGGCAGCTGCGCCGGTTGCCGACTCCGCTCGCCCTCCTCGCCCATGCGCTGTTCTGGAATCCCGGTGCCGCTGCGGCGGCCGAACCCGCCGCCGGCGCAGCGATCGAGCAGCCGGCGGCGGCCGCTCTCGCCCTCCGCCGCAGCGTCTTCGAAGCGCTCGGCGGCTTCGACGAGGCCTTCTATCCGGCCTGGTTCGAGGACGTCGATCTCGCTCGCCGGCTGGCGGATCGCGGCCAGCCGTTGCTCTACCTGCCGGAGGCCCTCTGCCGGCATCGCCAGGGGAGCTCCGTCGGCGCCCTGGGCTACGGCGCGTTCCTCGCCGCCTACGACCGCAATCTCTGCCGCTATCTCGACAAACACCACGGGCACGCCTGGGCCATCGCCTTCCGCGCCCTCGCCGGGCCGGCCGCGCTCTTGCGTCTGCTGCTGCTGCCGCTCCGCCTGCCGACGCGCGCCGCTACGCGCACGCAGGCCGCGCAAGCCTTGCTCGCGGTAGCCCGCGGCAGCCTCGCGGGCTGGCCCAGAGAGCCTCGGAAGCCAGGGGAGTCGGCAGCGTGAGACCGCTGCCGGTCGCGATTCTCATGGTCACCTACAACTCCGCCGGCGACCTCCCAGGCGGACTCGCCGCCGTCGGCGCGCTCGCGCCGTCGCCGAGCGAGCTCGTCATCGTCGACTGCGCGAGCACCGACGCCAGCGTCGCCGAGGCCCGCCGGTCGGCCCCGGCGTCGATCCCCACGACCCTCGAGCCGCTCGCCGACAACCGCGGCTTCGCCGGCGGGATGAACCGCGCAGTGGCGCTCTCGACCGCTCCCTACCTGCTCACGCTCAACGCCGACGCGCGTCCGGCGCCCGGCTTCCTGGCGCCGCTCGTCGCGCGACTCGAGGAACCGCGCTTCGCGCGCGTCGCCGCGGTGACCGGCAGGCTGGTCCGCGAGCAGCCGCCGGCCTCCGCCGGGACGCCTGCGCCGTTGCCCCAGCTCGACGCCTGCGGCATGCGGCTCTCCTGGACCTGGCGGCACTTCGATCGCGGCTCCGGCGAACCTGACGGCGGCCAGTACGCTGCCGCCGAGCGCGTCTTCGGCGCCACCGGCGCCGCGACCCTGTGGCGGCGCGCGGCGCTCGACGACGTCGCCCTCGCCGGCGAGATTTTCGACGAGCGCTATCACTCCTTCCGCGAAGACGCCGAGCTCGCCTTCCGTTTGCGCGAGCGCGGCTGGGAGATCCTCTACGAGCCGGCGGCGGTCGCGACCCACCGCCGGCGTGTGCTCCCCGAACGCCGGTCTGCGCTGCCGCCGGCAGTGAATCTGCACTCCCTCAAGAACCGCTACCTGCTGCGCATCGACCACCAGACCGCGGCGAATTTCCTGTGGACACTTCCCGCCACGCTGACGCGCGACTTGGCCGCGCTCGCCTGGGTGCTGCTGCGCGAACGCACCTCGCTGCCGGCCTACGCCTGGCTCTGGCAGCGGCGGCGCGAGCTCGCCCGGCACCGGCGTCTCGTGCAGCAGCGGCGAACGGTGCCGGCGCGCGCCATCGGCCGCTGGTTCATGCGTTCGGCGGAGCCGCTGTGAGCCGACTGCGAGTGGCGCTGGTCGGCTCGCGCGGCATCCCCGGGCGCTACGGCGGTTACGAGACGCTCTTCACCGAGCTCGCGCCGCGCCTGGTCGCGCGCGGCTTCGAGGTCACCGTCTACTGCCGCACGTCGCCGCCGCGCCCCGGCGACCGCATCGGCGGCCGGGCCGGCGGCCGGGCCCCGCTGCGCCGCGCTTCCTTTCGCGGCGCGCGCCTCGTGCACTTGCCGACGCTGCGCACCAAGCACCTCGACACGCCCGTGCATACACTGCTCTCCTGCCTGCACGCCGCCGGCGAGCGTTTCGACGCGGCGCTGGTCGTGAACTCCGCCAACGCCCTCTTCCTGCCACTGCTTTCGGCTGCCGGCACTCCCACCCTGCTCAACGTGGACGGCATCGAGAAGCGGCGCGCCAAGTGGGGCGCCTTCGGACGCGCCGTCTTCGCGCTCTCGGAGCGCCTGGCCTGTGTCCTGCCGGACCGCCTGGTGACCGATGCCGAAGTGATCCGGGCGCACTATGTCGAACGCTACGCCGCGCCTTCCGAGATCGTGACCTACGGCGTCGACGCGCGGCCGCTCTGGCAGAGCGGAGTCCTCCGGCGGCTGGGCGTCGAGAAGCGCGGTTACTTCCTCTACGTTTCGCGTTTCGAGCCGGAGAACAACCCGCACCGCGTGATCGCGGCGTTCGCGCGCGTCGGCGGCGAAGTGCCGCTGCTGATGGTCGGCGGGGCGCCCTATGCCAACGACTACATCGCTTCGTTCCGCCCGACCGCCGACCCGCGGGTGCGCTTTCCCGGACCGATCTACGGTCGCGGCTATCGTCAGTTGCTTTCGCACGCCCTGGTCTACATCCACGCCACCGAGGTCGGCGGCACGCACCCCGCGCTCGTCGAGGCGATGGGCTACGGCAACTGCCTGGTGGTCAACGACACGCCGGAGAACCGCGAAGTCGCCGGCGACACCGCGCTCTATTTCCGCGCTGACGCTCCCGCGACGCTCGCGGCGCTGCTCGAGAAGCTGCGTACCGATCCCGACGAGGCCCGGCGGCGCGGGCTCGCCGCCGCCGCCCGCGCGGCCGAGCGCTACAACTGGGAGACCATCGCCGACCAGTACGCGGACCTCCTGCGGGCGGCCGCTGGCGCCACCACGGCGGCCAGACCCGGCGCCGGGATCGGCTAGACTAGAATCCCGGCCCGCCCGATGCTTAAGCAGCAAGCCCGCCTCATCGCCACCCTCGTCTTCCTGCTCGATCTCGCCCTCATCTCGGCGGCGTTCTTCCTCGCCCACGCCCTGCGCAGTCATCTCCTGCCGGCGCTCGGCTCGCGCTGGATTCCGGGGGCTCTCTATCCGGTCGAGCGCTACCTGCCGCTGCTGCCGCTCGCGCTCCTGCTCTGGTCGCTGCTGCTGTGGTCTTCGGGGCGCTACCGCTCGCACCGCACGGTGCCGGTGCTCGACGAGGCCGCGGCGATCGTCCGCATCACCGTCACCGCGTCCATCCTCTTCCTGCTCATCGTCTGGGCCTTCCGCCTCGACGAGCGGTTGCTCGACGACGACCGCCTGAGCCGGATCTGGATCGCGCTGTTCGCCTTCCTCACCGGCGCGCTCCTCCTGTCGGAGAAGCTCGCCCTGCGCATCAGCTCGCGCTACGTCCGCGCGCACGGCTTCAACTATCGAACGGTGCTGATCGTCGGCGCCAACGAAGGGGCGCGCTCGATCGCCGCGTCGATCCTCGGACACCGCTTCTGGGGCTATCGCGTGGCAGGCTACGTCGCCGACGAAGACGAGGCCATGCCGGCGGAGCTCGGCGGGCTGCCGGTGCTCGGCCGGGTGAGCGAGCTGCCGCGGATCGTCGAGGCGCAGGTCATCGACGAGGTCCTCTTTGCCATCGACCGGCGCGACTTCGACCGCTTCGAGGACCTCTTCCTCGCCTTGCAGGAGCAGGGGATCATCACCCGCTTCGCGCTGAACTTCTTTCCGCATGCCAAGGCCCGCGTGCAGCTCGAGGATCTCGACAGCGTTCCGCTGCTCACCTTCTCGACCGGACCGACGAGCGTCGGCGGCCTGCTGTGGAAGCGCGCGTTCGACATCGTCCTCGCCGGTGTGCTGCTCATCCTCGCCTTGCCGGTGCTGGCGACGCTCGCCCTGCTCATCCGCCTGTCGTCCTCCGGCGCGGTGCTCTTCCGCCAGACGCGTTGCGGACGCAACGGCCGCCTGTTCACGCTCTACAAGTTCCGCACGATGAGCCCCGACGCGGAGGAACGCCGGCGGGAGATCGAGCACCTCAACGAGATGGACGGCCCGGTCTTCAAGGCTAAGAACGACCCGCGCGTCACCCGCTTCGGCAGGTTCCTGCGCAAATTCAGCCTCGACGAGCTGCCGCAGCTGTGGAACGTCGTCCTGGGGGACATGAGTCTCGTCGGGCCGCGCCCGCCGATCCCCGACGAGGTCGCGCAGTACGAGCGCTGGCAGCGCCGGCGGCTGGCGATGAAGCCGGGTCTCACCTGCCTGTGGCAGATCTCGGGCCGGAACGAGCTCGACTTCGAGCAGTGGATGAAGCTCGACCTCGCCTACATCGACAACTGGTCGCCCTGGCTGGACTTGAAGAT
>JAGOCP010000451.1 GCA_017998715.1 Thermoanaerobaculia bacterium
GCGACGGATAGACATCGGTGACGACGACGTGGTCGGCCGCCGAAAGGGCGCGCCCGAACTCCTCGGCGAGATCGCGGGTCCGCGAATAGAGATGGGGCTGGAAGACGGCGTGCAGCACGCGGCGCGGAAAAACCTGGCGCGCGGCGGC
Organism: Thermoanaerobaculia bacterium; assembly: GCA_017998715.1. Lineage (GTDB taxonomy): Bacteria > Acidobacteriota > Thermoanaerobaculia > Multivoradales > JAGPDF01 > JAGPDF01. The sequence continues at coordinate 149 of JAGOCP010000451.1, forward strand.
GAGCGTCGCCTGCACCTCGGTCGGGTGATGCGCGTAGTCGTCGACCACCTCGGCGCCGCGGAACTGTCCGAGGCGTTCGAAGCGGCGATGTACGCCACCGAAGCCGGCGAGAGCGCGCGCCACGACGGGCATCGGAATACCGAGCGCCGCCGCCACACCGACCGCTGCCATGGCGTTGCGTACGTTGTGCAGCCCGGCGAGCGGCAGCGTCAGGCGGGCGAGCTCGCCCAGCGTCCGGTGGCGGACGGCGAACGAGGTGCCGTCCGGCGACATCTCGAGTCCCTCGGCGCGCAACAGGCATTCCTCGCCGAGACCGTAGGTGGTCACCCGGCGCTCCGCCAGCCGCGGCAGCAAAGCGGCGACGTTCGGGTCGTCGGCGCAGACGATGACCTGGCCGAAGAACGGGATCCGGCTGGCGAAAGCGACGAAAGCGTCGCGGATGGCGTCGAGATCCTGGTAGGTATCCAGGTGGTCGCGGTCGATCGACGTGATCACGGCGAGAATCGGAAAGAGCGACAGGAAGCTGCGATCGAACTCGTCGGCCTCGACCACCATGTAGTCGGAGTTGCCGAGCCGGGCGCCGGTGCCGGACACGCGCAGGCGGCCGCCGACGATGACCGTCGGATCGAGGCCGGCCTCGGTCATGATCGCGCCGACGAGCGAGGTCGTCGTGGTCTTGCCGTGCGTTCCCGCAACCGCGATGCCGTACTTGAGCCGCATCAGCTCGGCGAGCATCTCGGCCCGGCGGACGACGGTGATGCCGCGGCGGCGCGCCTCGGCTACTTCCGGGTTGCCGCCGGCGATCGCCGACGAGATCACCAGCAGATCGACCCCGTCGAGATGGTCCGCGGAGTGCCCGGTGGCGATCGCGACACCGAGCGAGCGCAGCCGCTCGGTGGCCTCGCTCGTGTTCTGGTCGCAACCCGACACGGTGACCTCGTACTGCAGCAGCACCTCGGCGATGCCACTCATGCCGGCGCCGCCGATGCCGACGAAGTGCGCGTGCCGCAGGCCGGCGAAGCGATGGAACATCAGGCGGCCCTCCCGAGCGGCGGCAGCAGCGCCTCGATCCGGTCGACGATCGCGACGGCAGCCTGCGGATGGGCCAGCCGGCGGGCGTTCTCCCCCATCCGCGCGAGTCGGGGACGGTCCCCGAGCAGGGTCGCCAACTCGAGCTGCAGGCGGTCGGCGTCGAGAGCGACGTCCTCGATAAGTGTCGCGGCATCGGCGTCGGCCAGGAGTTGCGCGTTGGCGAGCTGGTGCGCCGCCGCGGCGACCAGCGGCAGCAGCACCGCAGGCCGGCCCGCGGCGCAGATCTCTGCGAGGGTGATCGCTCCGGCGCGCGACACCACCAGGTCGACCGCGGCCATCGCTGCCGGCATGTTGTCGACGAAGGAGACGACGCGCAGACGCGGCGTGTCGAGCCCCGCGGCGCGATAGGCGGCGAGGGTCGCTTCGAGATGGCTCTCGCCGCACTGGTGCAGGACCGAGAGCTCGGGGCTGCGCTCGAAGAGCGGCGTCAGCACCTCCGCCATCAGGCGGTTGATGCGCAGCGAGCCCTGGCTGCCGCCGAGAACCAGCAGGCGGGGCTTGCCGTCGGTGCGCAGCGGCGCGATGTCGAAGAACGCCGCGCGCACCGGCACGCCGGTCACCCAGGAGAGGCACTTGAGCCGCGTCGCGGTGGCCTCGTAGGCGACCGCTGCGGCATCGGCGAAACGCGACGCCCAGCGGTTGGCGAGGCCGGCCTCGGCGTTCGGCTCGATCAGGATGGTGGGCCGGCGCGCGAAGCGTCCGCCGAGCACCGCCGGCGCCGAGGCGTAGCCGCCGGTGCCGACCACGAGGTCGAAGGCGCCATCGCGGATCACCCGGCGCGCGGCGAACGCGGAGAGCGCCAGCGTCACCAGCGCGACGAGCTTCGCCCACGGGCTCTTGCCGAGCAGCGGCCGCGCCGCCAGAGCGACGAACGGCAAGCCACGCTCGGCCGCGAGGCGCGCCTCCATGCCGGCGGGCGAACCGGCGAGCGCGACGCTCCAGCCGCGGCGCGCGAGCTCGTCGCCGACCGCGAGGGCCGGAAAGACATGCCCGCCCGAACCGCCGCCGGCAAGCAGCGCGCGGCGCGCCACGGGACTCGCGAGAGCGCTCTCGTCAGCCATTCTGGGACACGTTGAGCAGGACGCCGCAGATCACCATGGTGACCACCAGCGACGAACCGCCGTAGGAGAGGAACGGGAGTGGAATGCCCTTGGTGGGCAGGAGCGCGATGGCGACCGAGATGTTGATCAACGCCTGCATCACGAGCATCGACGAAAAGCCCCAGGCGAGATAGCGCCCGAATGGATCCGGCGACCGCCAGCCGGCGCGGAGACCGCGCCAGAGCACCACGCCGAAGAGCGCCACCACCGCCAGCGCGCCGATCATGCCGAGCTCCTCGGCGACGATGGCGTAGATGAAATCCGACTCCGGATGGGGCAGAAAGTAGAGCTTCTGCAGGCTGTTGCCCGGTCCGAGGCCGAACAGGCCGCCCGAGCCGACGGCGATGAGCGACTGCATCGCCTGGAAGCCGGCGCCCAACGGATCGC
>JAGOCP010000128.1 GCA_017998715.1 Thermoanaerobaculia bacterium
GCGGGCGCAGGGAGCGACACGCTGATTCTCGGCGCCGATGTCGTTCTGACGACTGCCGTCACCGCTGAAGTCGAAGGCGGCCCCAGCGGCCTGCCGGCGATCTCGAGTGCGATCTCTATCGCGGCCGGGGCCGGGTCGATCATCGAGCGCTCGAACGCGCTGAGTTGCACCCTCGCCGAACCCACCGCCTTCCGGATCCTCGAAGTCGCAGCCGACGGCGACCTCTCCCTCGTCGGATTGACGCTGCGTAACGGCTGTGTCGCCGCCGCGGGCGCCGGCGCGATGGCCTCGGGTGGAAGCGTTCTACTTCTCGCCGGAGGGGCGCTGAAGATCGATGGTTGTGTGCTCGAGGGAAATTCGGCGCGGGGCGGGCCAGAAGGTGTACCCCAGACCGCCGGAGCTGCCCGCGGAGGCGCCGTAGCCTCGCTCGGCGGATCCCTCGAGATCGTAGGCTCGGCGTTCTCCGACAACGAGGTGATCGGCTTCGACGCTCGGGGAGGGGCCGTCGCAGTCGAAGCCGGCGAGCTTCGAGCGATCACCTGGAGTCGCTTCGAAGGCAATCGCGCCTCCCCTGCTCCCTCCGGGGAGTTCTTCTTGTCGACTCCGACTGCAGGCGGTGCCATCGCCCTGCGCGAGGTCAGCGCGGGCTCACTGGCTCATCTCCTGGTGACGGGCAACCTGGCTGGCCGGGACGCCGTCGCGGCCGGAATGGGTGGCCCGGCCTCCGGCGGGGGCCTGTCAGTGACGGGTGGGCGTTTGCAAGAGCTGAGGGATACCCTGTTTTCGGCGAATGTCGCTCGCGCCGGTGGGTCATCGAACCTCGCCTTTGCGGCCGCCCTCGGCGGTGGGCTTGCGAACAGCGGACTGATCGACACGATCGCTCGCGCGACGTTCTCGGCCAACCGCGCCCTCGGCGCCCTTGGCGGCACGGGCCGCGGCGGAGGACTCGACAACACCGGCGAGATCGGACGGATCGACTCGGCGAGCCTGTTTGCCAATGTTGCAGAAGGAGGCTTGGGAGCTCACGCGCTTCAGGGCCCCAGTCTGGGTGGCGGGATTGCGAACCTCGGGGCGATCTTCGAGATTGCGGCGAGTACCTTGGCCGGAAACGAGTGCCCGGAACCCATCTTCCTCGGCCAATCCTCCGGCGGCGGGATCTACAACGCCACGGACGACGTGGCGCCGGACGATGGCCTTCGACTCGTCGACACGCTGCTCGCCGGCAACCTCGCGACGGACGGCGCCGACTGCTTCTCGACGGCGAACCTCGTTTCTTTCGGCTTCAACCTGGCGCAGGCGCCCGATGCCTCTTGCCTCTTCGGGAGCCCTGGCGACATCGTCGGCCTGGACCCACAGCTGCTTGCGCCGGCCGACAACGGCTGCACCGTGCCGCTGCCGGGAGGAGGCTGTCTTCCCACCGTCGCGTTCTCCGCGACCAGCCCGGCAGCCGATGCCGGACTGTGCGCGGCAGTGGGGACCGAGATCGACGCCCGCGGTGCGGTGCGGCCGTTCGATCTCGTCGGCGTTCCGAATGCTGCCGGCGGCGACGGCTGCGACATCGGCGCCTTCGAGCTCGTTGGCGAGCTCGCGGCCGTGCAGGTCGGCATCAATGTGTCGGATTCGGCCGATCCGTTGGCCAGCGGCACCGGCCCCGGGAACCTCGCCTATACCGTTTCGCTTTCGAGCCTCGGCTTGGCTACTGCCGACGGCGTCGTGGTCTCGGCGCCGCTCTCCCCGCCGCCGGGCGTCTCGGCCGTCTCGGCGACGGCCTCGGTGGGAAGCTGGAACGGTGGGATCTGGACCGTGGGCAGCCTGCCGAGCGGCGCAACTGCCGAGCTCACGTTCCTCCTGACGGTCGACTTCGGAACCGCCGGCGGGACGGACGTGCTGAGTCTCTCCGCCGCGGTGACGGCGGCGACCGGCCATGACGGCGAGCTCGCTGCCGATGTCGAGCGGACGTCGGTGATCGAGGGTGTCTTCTACGGCACCTTCGAGAGCGGCGACACCGCGCTCTGGAGCCAGACCGTCGGCGGGAGCTAGCTAGCGCGGGTTGTCGGGCGGGAGGCTATAGACTCCGCGGCGCATGAGCGACCGGCACCTGTTTCCCCGTCTGCGTTGGCTGGGTCTCGCCTGGCTGGTGGTCTATCTGCCGTCCTACGCCGCGGCCTACGGATTCACCAACTTCCTCTTCCTGTGCAATCTCGGCGTCATGCTTACCGCGGCGGCGCTTCTCGGGGGCAGTCGGCTGGTGCTCTCGAGCCAGGCAGTCGCGGCGCCGGTCATCGGCATCGCCTGGGCGCTCGATGCCGGCTGGCGCGTCGTCTCGGGGCACCATCTCTTCGGCGGCACCGAGTACATGTGGGATCCGCAGTACCCGCTCTTCACTCGGCTGCTGTCGCTCTACCACCTGGCCTGGCCGGTGCTGGTGGTCGTGGTGGTGCTGCGGGTGGGTTACGACCGGCGCGGTTGGCCGCTCCAGGCAGCGATTGCGGCCAGCGCGGTGGTCCTCAGCCGCCTCTTCACTCCGCCGGCCGACAACATCAACTTCGCCTTCGTCGATCCGATCTTCGGGCGGGCCTTCGAGCCGGCAGCCCTGCACATGGCGATCGTGCTGATTTCCCTCGCCGGCGTCGGCTATGGCCTTACTCACTTCGCCTTGCGGGCCGGCGCGAAAGAACTCCGCGGCGTCCGGAGCGCAGAGTCTTCGGACTCTCCGGACGCCGCAGGCGAGCGCGCCGCCGAGGGCGCTACCGCAGGCTGAACAGGATGTTCCAGCGGTAGTAAACGGCCACCGGCCGGTCGCCATAGCGCGCCGGCGCGAAGCGCCAGGAGCGGATGGCTTCGAGTGCGCTCTGCTCGAGCCCGAAACCGAGCGGCGAGCTGACGACGCGGGCCGACTGCAGGCTCCCGTCGGTGGCGATTTCCGCTTCGACGACGACGGCGCCCTGGCGACGGGCGGTGCGGGCGACCTCCGGATACTTCGGATCGACCCGGAAGAGCACCTGCGGCGCGACGATTCCCGCGTTGGGCTTCCAGACGATGGTGCCGGCCTCCACGGGCGCAGCGCTGCCCGGGCCGACGCCGCCCGCGTCCGTCAACACTGTCCCCGGATTCGCTGCTCCGTCGGTGCCGGTCTGCGCTCCGAGCGGCGGGATCGCGGCTTCGGAGAGGGTCTCGCTGGCCACCGCCGGCGGGCCGTCCGGCACGGCCTCGGGCTGAACGACCGCGGGCTTCGTGGGGGCCGCCGGGAGTGGCGCCGGGGTCGCTCGAATCAGCGGCGCGCTCCATTCGGCGGGCAGGAAAGCGGCCGGGATGAAGCTCTCTAGGAGGTTCGGCGCTTCGACGGCCTCGATGCGCCAGGCGAGCCCGACGACGAGGGCGGTCGCCACCGACAGGTGGAGGAGCGCCGCCATCGTTGCCAACTGCTTCTTCGACGAAGCCGGTCCCTGAAGAACGCTCTGCATTTCGAACATCGCGACCTCCCGCCCCTTGGGGGCATTGCCCTGCAGAGAATGAGACACGCGAACTGGCTGGCAGGAAACCTCGGCAAGAAGCTCTGCAAGAAGGGGACCGGGCCCCCGACACCTGGGGAGGCGGCCGGATCGCCGGTAGAATGACCGCCGTGCTGCGCCTGGACTACCTCTCCCCGCTCCCTCCGGTGCGCTCGGGAATCTCGGACTACAGCCTCGAGCTGCTGCCGCACCTCGCGGAGCGCGCCGACGTCCGGGTATTGCGCCTGCCCGACCTGCCGCTCGACCCCGAGATCGCCGCCCGCTTCCGGCCGGTCGAGGCGGACCTCGCCGGCCAGGACGGCCGCCTGCCGCTCTACCACATGGGCAACAACCACTACCATTCTGCGGTCTGGGAGCTCGCCATGGAACGGCCGGGGGTGCTCGTGCTGCACGACCTCGTCCTGCACCACTTTCTGCTCGACCGGACGGTGGGGAAGGGTGAGTTCGAGCCTTACCGCGCGGCGCTCGAAGGTGACCACGGCTGGGTTGGCGACGCCGCGGCGCGGCCGGTGCGCTGGGGCGCCTTCGGGCGCGCCGCACAGTTCTTCCTGCCGGCGAACCGGACGCTCCTCAGGCGCCAGCGCGGCGTGCTGGTGCACGGCCAATGGGCGGCCTCGGTGCTGCGCGAGGAGGACCCGGAGCTCGCGGTGCGCGTGGTCTCGATGGGTATCCCGCTGCCGCCGCCGGCGCGCCGCGATGTCGGCCTCGCCTTCCGGCAGCAGTGGTGCATTCCGCCCGAGGCGCTGCTGCTCGGTTCGTTCGGTTTCCAGACGCCGATCAAGCGCACCGACGTGGCGATTCGAGCTCTCGCTTCGGCGGGTCTCGAGAAGGTGCACCTGCTCATCGCCGGCGAGCTTTCGCCGTACTCGAACTACGCCGCTCTCGCCGCCGAGATCGGCGTCGCGGAGCGTGTGCACGTCACCGGTTTTCTGCCCTTCGAACAGCTCGACGCCGCGATCTCCGCCACCGATCTGTGCCTCAACCTGCGCTATCCCACCGCCGGCGAGACCTCGGCCTCGCTGCTGCGCATCCTGGCCGTGGGGCGCCCGGTGGTGGTCTCGGACTACGCCGACTTCGGCGATCTGCCCGAAGCGATCGCGCTCCACATTCCACCCGGCGAGGGCGAGATGGAGGAGCTCGCGGTGGCGTTGGCGCGGCAGCTCGCCGATCGGGAGTCGCTCGATCGCATGGGCGCAGCGGCGCGGCGCTTCGTCGCCGAGCACCATGCCCCGGAGCGCGCCGCCGATGAGCTGGTGGCTGCGGTCGGCGAGCTCGCGGGGCTCGACCCGCTCGCCGATCGTCCGCCGCAACCGGGCCCGCGCAGCACTGCGGTGCAGGGGCGCGTGCCAGGGCGGATCGTCGTGCACGGCAGCGACAACTGGGCGCCGGGTGAACGCCGCCAGCTGCAGGTCGAGGTCGTCAACGACAGCCGCGTCCGCTGGCTGCCGAGCCACGCCCTGCCAGGCGGAGTCATCTTCGAAGTGCAGTTCCTCTCCGAAGGCCGCGACCTCTATCGCGGACGGCGCTGGCTGTCGCTTCCCGAGGCGCTCGAGCCGGGTAGCTCGCGCCGGTTCGTGCTCGAGCTGCGCCGCCCGGAGGCCGCAGCGCGCCTGCTCATCAAGCCGACGCTGCAGATCGCCGAGGGGCATCGGCCGCTCGGCGCCTGGGAGTGGGACCGGTGGGTCTGAAAGCGGCCGGGCATCTGCTGCTCGGCCTGCTGCTGGGCGCCACCGCCTGGATTGCGGCGAGCGCGGCGCCGCAACGTCCGCCGGCGCCCGGGGCCGAGACGACGCACTGGCTCGCCGCTCACAGTCTGGCGATCGACCACGATGAGCTCTACGTCGACGCCGACGCGGCGCGCTTCCGCGCGGCGTTCGGCGAGGCGCCGCGCGGCGTCCGCTCCGAGCCGAAGAGCGACCGTCTGGAGGCGCCGTATCTCGCCACCCGGCTGTGGAGTTGGGCGCTCGCCCTCGGCGGGGAACGCGGCCCCTTCCTGCTCCATTTCCTTGCGTTTGCCTTGGCAGCGTTCGCCGCCAGCCGCGCGTTGCGCGCTGCCCTCGGCGGGGCAGCGCCGCTCTGGATGGCGCTCTTTCTCTTCGGCTCGACCGCCTTCACCGCCGTCTTTCGCTGGCAGAGCGAGGTTCTGGTCTTCGCCGCTGTCGTCCTGGCCGGCGCCCTTGCCTGGGGGAGGGACACGGGCACCGCGGACGCGAAGGGGGCGGACGAGATCTACGGTGGCGACCTCGCCGCGCGAGCGGCCTTCTGGCCCTGGCCGCTCGCCGGGTTGCTCGTCGGCGCGGCAGCCGTCCGGCATCCTGCCTATGCCCTACTGGCGCTGCCGATGCTCGTCGACCTCTGGCGTCGACCGCGGAGCGGCCAGAGGCTCGGAATCCTCGGCCTCTTCGCGCTTTCGGTGGTACTGCCGGTGGGCGTCGTGCTGGCGCTGCACGGTGCACCCTGGGAGGCGCCGGCGGCGGTTTGGTCTGCCGCACTGACAGGATGGAACGCGCTCTTTTTCATTGCCGGCAGAAACGCCGGATTGTTGGTCGGCTTCCTGCCGGTCGCCGCGCTCTTGCTCGCCCCGCGCTCGACGGGCGGCCGGCGATACCTGCCGCTGGTCGTGATGAGCGCAGCACTCGTGCAGGTTCTCATGGCGCCGTTCGACTGGGCCGGCGGCAGCCCCGCCGTCGGCAATCTCTCGTTCCTGCCGCTCTACGGCGCGCTGCTGTTTTGTGCCGGGCCGGCGCTGCGGCTGCGCGGCGCCCTCCTGCTGGCGTTCGCCGTCGCGCCGTTTCTCGCTCCCTACTGGCTCGCGCCGCTGTCCAACGGCGCCGAGCCGCCGCAGGCGCTCGCACCGTTCACCAGTGGCATCCGCGAACGGTTGCCTTTCGAGACCTCGCTGCGCGACCTGCCGGCCAGTCCGGAGATCGTGCGCGGGGGCGTGCGTCTGCGAGCCACCGGCCCGGGCCTCCGTCCGGCGAAGGGAAAGCTCGCCCTCGCGGCCTCGCGCGCGGTGGTGCTGGTGGAGAGCGACCGTGCTCTCACCTCGGTGCGGCTCGACTTCAGCGCCAGCGCTCCAGCTGCGCTCGCAGTCGAGGGCGGCAAGACGGCCAGCACGACCTTTCGCCCGAACGGCGAAGTGGCCTTCGAGATCGCTTTGGGCGACCCCGCGCGCCGCCATCCGCTCTGGTGGAGCCGCAGCCCGGTCTCGATCTACCTCCTCCGGCTGGAGCTGCCCGAGGCGGGCAGGATGGCAGGGCAGGGTTCGGCCTCTGCCGCCGAACCCGTGACCTTCGATCTGGGTCTGGCACGTGTCGCAGGACCGGAGGCTGAAAATCCATGAGTCAGACGCTCCCCTGGATGCTCGAAATGCGTTCTCGCCTTGCCGCGCCCGCGCCGCGGCGCCTGGTGCCTGGCGAGGCGCGTCAAGCGGCGGTGCTCGTGCCGCTCTACGTCGATGCCGGAATGCTCTGGACGCTGCTCACCAAGCGCACCGACAGCCTGCCGCACCACCGCGGTCAGGTCGCCTTTCCCGGCGGCGGCAAAGAGATGGGGGAGGACTCGTGGGCCGCCGCGCTGCGCGAGGCCGACGAGGAGATCGGCCTCGAGCCGAAGCGGGTGCTGCGGCTGGGCGAGCTCGACGAGGTCGCGACCCCCTCCGGCTTCCGCATCGTGCCCTGTGTCGGTGCCGTCCCGTTCCCGTTCGAGCTCAAGCCGAACCCCGGCGAGATCGACGAGACGTTCGCCGCCCCGCTGGGCGAGCTGGCCAACCCGAAGCTGATCGAGGACCGCGAAGTCCTCATCAATGGCCAGCGGCGGACCTTGCGCATTTACCACGTCGGCCGCTTCCTCATCTGGGGCGTCACCGCCCGCATCCTGCAGAATCTCCTCGAGCGAGTCGGCATTTCGAGCAGCTACGAACTGGAGCCCTGAGCGCCCCGGCCGCCCGGTTTGCCCGCCGTGCGCCGCGGCACGGCAGCTAGTCCACCGTCGCTGCGACCCCCCGCAGCCCGCCTTGCCCCTTTGGGTAGCCGCGACTCATAGGGGGTCGTGGTACCGTCCCCCGACGGATTCATGGGGATGGAACTCGACTCGACAGCCCTGTCCGGGGCGCTCTTCGACGCCTCCGCCGATGCGATCGTCGTAGTCGACGGTGCGGGTACCATCGTGACGGCGAATCCGGCCTGCCAGCGACTGCTCGGCTACCCGCTGGAGGAACTAGTGGGCAAGCCCGTCGAGCTTCTCATCCCAGGTCGTTTTCCGCGCCACGCGGAGCAGCGCGCGGCCTATGCCAACCATTCGAGCCCGCGCCCGATGGGGCTGGGTCTCGCGCTCTGCGCACGGCACGCCGACGGGCAGGAGATTCCGGTCGACATCTCGCTGACTCCGATCGCCCTCGGCGAGGAACGGCTCGCGGCGGCGGCGATCCGCGATCTGCGCGGGCGCATGCAGGAGCCGGACGCGCTGCGCATCCAGGCGACGGCGCTGCGCTCGGCGGCGAACGGCATCGTCATCACGGACCGCGCGGGCACGATCGTCTGGGTCAATCCCGCCGCTTGCGCGATCACCGGCTATGGCGCCGACGAGCTCGTCGGCAGGCATACCCGGCTGCTCAAGTCGGGGGCGCACGGCGAGGAGTTCTACGCCGACCTGTGGCGTCAGGTCACCCGCGGCGAGACCTGGTCGGGAACGATCGTCAACCGGCGCAAGGACGGCGCCATCTACTACGAGGAACAGACGATCGCTCCGGTCCTCGATGCAGCCGGAGAAGCGACCCACTTCGTCGCCATCAAGTCCGACGTGAGCGCGCGTCGTCGCGCCGAGGAGGCTCTGGCGACGGCGCACCAGGAGCTCGCGGTGCGCGTCGCCGAGATCGAATCGCTCAACGCCCAGTTGCGCGAACAGGCGATTCGCGACCCACTGACCGGGCTGCACAACCGCCGCTACTTCGACGAGATCGCCGGGCGCGATGCGGCCCGCGCGCGACGCACCGGCGAGGCGCTGGCGCTCATCGCGCTGGACATCGACCGTTTCAAGGAGGTCAACGACCAGTACGGGCACGCGGCGGGAGACCTGGTGCTCGAGGTGCTTGCCGAGATCCTCACCTCCAGCGTTCGCGGCTCGGACCTCGTCTGCCGGACGGGTGGCGACGAGTTCGCCATGCTGCTGCCGGGTGCATCGCCGGCGGTGGCGCTCGAGCGGGCGGAACTGGTCCGCGAGACGTTCGCTGCGACGCCGATCGAGCTCGGCGACGGCAGCCTCCTGCGCCGCACGGTGTCGATCGGTGTTGCCTTTTTTCGTGCCGGCGCGGAGGAAATCGCGGCGACCCTGCAGCGCTCGGACGGCGCGCTCTACGAGGCCAAGCGGGCAGGACGGAATCGGATCTGTACTGCCGAGCCGCCCTCGCCTGCTATCGACTCCTGAAGGGGGTCCGGCGCGGCGCGATCTGCGCGCCTACCGGCTGAGCCAGCCGAGGACGAGAATCGCGAAACCGAGGGAAGCGAAAGTCACAGGCAGTCCGACTCGCAGATGGGCGCGGAAGCCGATCCGTATGCCGAACCGGTCGGCCTGTTCGACGACGATGAGGTTGGCGACACTGCCGACGAGGAGCGCGTTGCCGGCAAAGGTCGAGGCCAGCGCGAGCGAGTAGCCGACGATCGGGAGAGCGGGCTCGCTCGGCACGAAGCGCAGCAGAAGCATGACGGCCGGGACGTTTCCCACCAGATTCCCCAGCAGGGCGACGACCGGCACCAATACCCCCACCTGGGAGAGCGGCAGCCCGGCCCCGGCGAGTGCGCGCTGCCCGGCATCGGTCCAGCCCGAGAGCTCGAGCCCTCGGGTGACGATGAACAGGGCCACGAAGAGCGCCAGCATCTGCCAGTCGACCAGGCCGAGCATCGTCCGGCTGTGCATCCGGCGGCTGGTCAGGACGACGCCGGCGACAGCGCAGCCGGTGAGGTAGGCGGGCACCGGGGTGAGGAACAGGGCGATCGCGGCGACTGTGAGGACGATCGCCTTGGCGGCCTCCCGGCGATCCAACGCCGGTACGGCAGCAGTCTCCCCGGTCGGCGCCGCGGCCGCCTCCGCGACGCTGGCAGCGTGGCCGCCGAGCCGTCGCCCGAGGAACCAGAAGGTGAAGCCGAGCGCCGCTGCCACCGGCAGCGCGCACGCCAGCACGAAAGGCAGGAAGGCGAGGCCGAGCTGCTGCGAGATGAGGATGTTCTGCGGATTGCCGATCGGCGTCAGGGCACTGCCGATGTTGGTGCCGCAGGCGAGCGCGAGGAGATACGGGACCGGCTCGAGCCGCGCCGCCAGCAAGGCCGCGCAGAGAAGCGGCGTGAGCGCGAAACAGACGACGTCGTTCGTGAGCACCGCGGCGAGCAGTGCCGAGACGACGAGCACGCCGGCGAGGAGCCGGCGCGGCTGGTGGACGCGCCCCAGGCCGCGGCCGATCGCCCCGTAGAGCCCCGACATCTGGTACTGCGCCGAGAGCAGCATCATGCTGAAG
>JAGOCP010000129.1 GCA_017998715.1 Thermoanaerobaculia bacterium
GCGAAGTCGTGCCAGGTGACCGAGGCCGCGAAGCGCCCGTCGGCGAGGCAGAGCGTCGTCGCATTCGGCACGCAGGCGTTGGCCGAGCGCTGCGGCGCCGCGCGCGAACGCAGCGAAGTCAACGGTTGCGCCGCCCCGCTCGTCGGCAGCCCGAGGCCCTCCTCCTGCGGGAACGATTCGATGTCGCCCTGGCTCGCGAACCGGCGAATCTGATTGAAGTACCCGTGCTGCGCCCCGGTCGCCGTATCGGTCGCGAGCACCGTGAATTCGACGTTCGATAGTGCACCGTAGAAGGTCCAGAAGGCGTTGTTGAACGAGACCCCGTCGATCTCCTTGACGAACAGCTCCAGGTTGTCCGGGTCGAAGAACCAGAAACTCCCCGTGTCGCTCGCCAGCTGTACCGCGTGACCGACACCCGAGCGCCCGGCGAAGTCGCGCCAGAGGCTTTCGATTTTGAAACGCCCGTCGGTGATGCACAGCGCTGTGGCGGAGGGCACGCACGGTTCGGGAACCTCGACGTCGTACGCGAGGATGCCGCCCCCTGCTGCCGAAACGTAGAGGCGGTTGGGCGTCACCGGATCGATCGTCAGGTCGCTGAGCGACCAGCCCAGGAGGTCTTCCGAGAGGTTGAACCAGCTGAGTCCCCCATCGGTCGAACGGACGACCTCGCGCGGGTCGCTCTCGGCGCTCGTCTTCGAAAGTGCATAGATCGTCTCCGGCCGGAACGGATCGACCACGAGGCTGGTGAGCCAGGGTCCCTCTGGATCTCCATCCGGAAAGGGCAGCCGTGGCTGCCAGGTGCGGCCTCCGTCGCCGCTCCAGAAGAGCCCGAAGCCTGCGCTGGTGGCGTAGGCAACCTGGGCACTCGCCCAGGCGACGTCCGAGAAGTCGGCAGGGGGAAAGGCCGGCGGCGCCCCGACCACGGTCCAGTCCCGGCCGGAATTCTCGCTGCGGTAGATCGCCGCGGCACCTATGGCCAAAACGACTCCGGGTTCGAACGGACTCGGCGCCAGGCGGACGAAGACGTCGGCGTTTTCCGCGATCCCGATGCACTCCCAGCTCTCTCCGGAGTCCTCCGAGAGGAGCTCATGGCAGTCGGGCCGGCAGAAGAAGTCCTCGGGGCCGCCGAGATAGAAGAGCCGGCTCGATCGCAGCGGATCGATTTCCAGCGCGACGGGACGGAAGCAGTCGACGCCAAGGGGAAGCGCGGTCCACGTCGCGCCGGCGTCGAGGCTCGAGACGACTCCCCGGAAGCCGCGCCCGTAGCGACTGTCCGTGGCGACGAGGTAGTGATGCGGGTCGTTGGGATCGACGGTGAAATCCGCCAGCACGGAGTCGCCGAGCTCGGGCGAAAGCACAAGCCTGTCCCAGCTCGCACCGCGGTTCAGTGAGCCCAGGATGACCGTCGGGTATGAACCGGTGTAAGGCCTCAGCGCGAAAAGACGCTCCGGATTCTGCCGATCCAGAGTGAGCGCCCGGACCGTCGATGCCCGGATACCGGGGCTGGGCTGCCAACTCACGCCGCCGTCGGTGCTGCGCACGATGCCGCTGCCCGCGACGAGCAACGCTTCGGGCGTGGCTTCGAAGTCCAGGAAGTAGTCCGCCGGCCGGCCGGGAAAGGGGGTCCCGAGATCCACCCAGCTGTCGCCGTTGTCTCGCGACCGGAGAAGGAACTCCCGGCCGGTCTCGATCTGCATCGAATAGAGCGTCGAGTCGGGGAGGATCGAAAGCGCGCCGGCGGCGAGATTGCTCGTCGGTGGCAGCACCAGGGTCCAAGACTCCCCGCCATTGCGGCTGCGATAGAGCCCTTCCCTGGTCATCAAGAAGATGAGCGACGGATCGTTCGGATCGAAGTGCAGCGTTTCGAACGTCAATCCCGCCGGAATTCCAGCGTTCGACGGTGACCAATTGTCGCCGTAGTCGTCGGAGACAAAGACCCCCTGGTAGAGGCTGACGGCAAAGGCTCGGCCGGGAAGGGTCGGGTGAATCGCCGTCGATACGATCCAACTCCCCGGCAGCCTCCAGGTCTCCTGCCAGGAATCGCCGCGATCACGGCTCCGGTAGACCCTGTCCGAGTGCCCGAAGAGCAGGAAACTCGGATCCTGCGCCCCGACTGCCATCGGATAGCTCGCGGAGCCTTCCGGCAGGTCGGTATGGGTTGTCTCCCAGGTGGTGCCGCCGTCGAGGCTGCGCAGGACTCGGTCGGGCTGCAGAACGTAGAGCCGGCGGGGGTCAGCGACGTCCACCGAAAGTTGACAGGAAACGCTTTCCACCCGCGCGGCAGTCGGCTCCCAGGTCGCACCGCCGTCATCGCTTCGATAGAGACCCGTGGAGACGGCGTAGACGATCGCCGGGTCCGAAGGAGCGACCGCCAGCTCGCAGAAGCCCCCGCCCTCGGGTCCGAGGGGTGTCCAGTGATTGACTCCGGCGGAGAGGGCCGAAGGCAACCCGCAGCTGGCTGCCAGGAGGAGCACAGCCGTGAGAATCCTTCGTCCTCGGGTCAGAGCCTGCGATTCGTCGCGCATGGTCACCCCAGAGATCGTACGTTCGCCGGGGAGGAACCGTCGCATGCGCCCGCCGGCGTTGCCGCTACCCTGCCTTCGGCTCGTTCTTCTGCACCTTCGCCCACGTGTCGCGCAGGGTGGTGATGCGGTTGAAGACCGGACGCCCGACGCCATTGCTGGCCGGAGCGTGGTCTTTCTGGTCGGTCACGAAGTAGCCGGTGCGCTCGAACTGGACGCGGGTGCCGGGGGGGAGGGCGGCGAGCGACGGCTCGACCTTGACCGCTTCGACGATCTCGAGCGATTTCGGGTTCACCGTCTGCAGGAAGTCGGTACCTTCCGGCACGTCGTCCGGGTCGGCCTGGGCGAAGAGGTGGTCGTAGATCCGCACTTCGGCGTCGACGCAGTGCCGCGCCGAGACCCAGTGAATCGTGCCCTGGATCTTCCGGCCGTCCGCCGCCGTGCCGCCGCGGGAGGCCGCGTCGTGGGTGCACTTCAACTCGACGATGCGGCCGCTGGCGTCCTTCACCACCGCTTCACAGCGGATGATGTAGGCCCAGCGCAGTCGCACCTCGCGGCCCGGCGCGAGGCGGAAGAACTTCTTCGGCGGGTCTTCGAGGAAGTCGTCGCGGTCGATCCAGATCTCGCGCGAGAACGGCACCAACCGCGTGCCCGCCGCCGGATCTTCCGGGTTGTTGACCGCTTCGAGCTCGTCCACCTTGTCTTCCGGATAGTCGATGAGGGTGATCTTCACCGGATCGAGCACCGCCATGCGGCGCTCGGCGCTCTTGTTGAGCTCCTCGCGCACGCAGTGCTCGAGCAGCTGAAAATCGACCACTGACTCCTGCTTGGTGACGCCGATGCGCTCGCAGAAATCGCGCAGCGCCGCCGGCGGAATGCCGCGGCGGCGGATGCCGGCGAGGGTGGGCATGCGCGGATCGTCCCAGCCGGAAACGACCTTCTCCTGCACCAGGCGCAGGAGTTTGCGCTTCGACAGCACCGTGTGGGTGACATTGAGGCGGGCGAACTCGATCTGCCGCGGGGCGTAGATGCCCAACGCCTCGACGAACCAGTCGTAGAGCGGGCGGTGGTCCTCGAACTCGAGAGTGCAGATCGAATGGGTGATCTTCTCGAGCGAGTCCGACTGGCCGTGCGCCCAGTCGTACATCGGATAGATGCACCAGGTATCGCCCGTGCGGTGGTGCGACGCATGGAGGATGCGGTACATCACGGGGTCGCGCAGGTTGATGTTGCCCGAGGCCATGTCGATCTTGGCGCGCAAGACGCGCGCGCCGTCGGCGAACTCGCCGGCGCGCATGCGGCGGAAGAGGTCCAGATTCTCCTCGACACTGCGATTCCTGTAGGGGCTCTCCTGCCCAGGCGCGGTCCAGACGCCGCGATGGGCGCTGATTTCTTCCGCGGAGGAGTCGTCGACGAACGCCTTGCCCGCCACGACGAGCTTCTCCGCCCATTCGTAGAGCTGCTCGAAGTAGTCCGAGGCGTAGAACTCGCGCTCGCCCCAGTCGAAGCCCAGCCACTTCACGTCCTCGCGGATCGCGCGGACGTACTCGTCCTCTTCGGTCGTCGGGTTGGTGTCGTCGAAGCGCAGGTTGGTGAGCCCGCCGTGCTCGGCCGCCAGGCCGAAGTTGAGGCAGATCGACTTGGCGTGGCCGAGATGCAGGTAGCCGTTGGGCTCGGGCGGGAAGCGGGTGTGAATGCTCGTGTGCTTGCCCGAGGCGAGATCGGCCTCGACGATGTCGGCGATGAAATGTCTGCCCATTTGGATCAGCTCACTTCCGGAAGAACCCTGGTCGCCGCGAGCTCACGATGGACCCGCGCCAAGCGCGCGAGCACCCGATCACGGCCGAGCAGGGCGAAGATATCGAACAGGCCGAAACCGACCGGCTTGCCGGCGACCGCGAGGCGGGCCGCATGGACGATTGCGCCCAGTCCGAGACCGCGCGCGGAGACGAATTCGGTGAGGAGTCGCTCGACGGCGGCGGCGTCGAACGCGGCGTCCGGCGGCAGGGCCGCGATCGCCTCGCGCAGAGCGGCAAGGAGCTCTCCCACGCCGGCCACCGAACGGATCCGCTTGTCGAACGCCTTCGCGTCGTACACCAGCGCCTCGTCGTCGACGAAGAACTCGTCGTAGTCGAGGATGTCGCCCGAGACCTTGATGCGATCCCCCGCCGCCGCGACGATGCCGCGCACCTGCTCGCGATCGGCATCGGAGGCCGGCGACGCGATCCACCCGGCCTGTTCGACGTAGGGCAAGGTCAGCGCCAGGCGCTCGTCCACCGAGAGCGCCTGCATGTAGCGCTCCTGGAACGAGAGCAGCTTCTTCGGATCGAAGCTCGCCGCCGACTTGCCGACGCGCTCGAGCGAGAAGTTCGCTATCTGCTCGGGGAGCGCGAGCATCTCCGTCTTGTCGTCGAGCGACCAGCCGAGGAGCAGCAGGTAGTTGAGGACCGCCTCGGGCAGGAAGCCGGCGATGCGGTAGAAGTCGGTGATCACCGGGTTGAAGGTCTCAGGCGAGACTTCGAGCTTCAGGCGATCGGCGATTCGCCGGCCGTGCTGGTAGAGCTCGGCGAACTCCGGGTTCTTCAGGTACTTGTCGAGCTTGCGCTTCGACAGCTTGACGCGGCTGCCGGGCTCGGCTACGACCGGCAGATGGGCAAACTGTGGCAGCGGCGCGCCGAGGCCTGCGAAGATGAAGATCTGCCGCGGCGTGTTGGGCAGGTGCTCCTCGGCCCGAATGACGTGGGTGATCCCCATCTCGACGTCGTCGACGACGCTCGCCAGGTGATAGAGACAGGTGCCGTCGGCGCGCTGGATCACATGGTCGGCCTCGGCGGACCACTCGCTCTCGACCGTGCCGCGCACCAGGTCGTCGATGCGGCAGATCCCCTCGCGCGGCATCTTGAGCCGTACGGCGGAGGACCGGCCCTCGGCCTCGAAGCGGGCGCGGTCGGCCGCGGTCTCGGCCGCCCAACGGCGGCTCGCGACGTAGGGGCGCTTCGCCGCCTCGGCCTCGGCGCGCTCGGCCGCCGTCTCCTCGGGCCGCGCGTAGTCGCGGTAAGCGACGCCTGCCGCGAGGAGCTTCTCGACCGCCGCCTTGTAGATGTCGAGGCGCTCCGACTGGTAGTACGGCGCGTGCGGCCCGCCGACTTCGGCCCCTTCGTCCCAGTCGATCCCCAGCCAGCGGAAGCCGTCGAGGATCGGGGCCAGGGCGTCGGCGAGGTTGCGCTGGGTGTCGGTGTCGTCGACCCGCAGGATGAACTGCCCGCTGTTCCGGCGGGCGAAGAGCCAGTTGAAGAGCGCCGTACGCACCCCGCCGATGTGCAGGTAGCCGGTGGGCGAAGGGGCGAAGCGGACGCGGGGAGCTGCCGAAGGCGGAGCGGAGAGGGTCACGGCCGGGCTCTTTTCAGTGCATGGAGCCCGCTCGTCGACGTCGCTCGGACCGGCGCGGGCGGAGCTCGGAGAATTGGCGGAGAGGGGGGGATTCGAACCCCCGATACGGGTTTACCCCGTATGACGGTTTAGCAAACCGTTGCCTTAAGCCACTCGGCCACCTCTCCGCGCACCAGACTAGGCTCGCGGATCTTACAATAGACTTCGCTTCTCATGACCAGCACCGATCCGCGCGACGGCGACGTCGCCCAGCTCTCGATCAACACGCTGCGCTTTCTCGCCGTCGACATGGTCGAGAAGGCGAAGTCCGGCCACCCTGGCGCGCCACTCGGCCAGGCGGCGATGGCCTGGCTGCTGTGGACCCGATTCCTCCGCCACGATCCCGCCGACCCGCTCTGGCCGAACCGCGACCGCTTCATCCTGTCGTGCGGCCACGCCTCGGCGCTGCTCTACGGCCTGCTGCATCTCGCCGGCTACGACCTGTCCCTGGCCGAGCTCGAGCGCTTCCGCCAGCTCGACTCGAAGACTCCCGGCCATCCCGAGTTCGGGCACACCGTGGGCGTCGAGACGACCACCGGGCCGCTGGGCCAGGGTCTCGCCACCGCCGTTGGCATGGCGATCGCGCGCGAGCAGCTCGCGTCCCGATTCAGCGAAGGCGGCGTCCCGCTCTTCGACTACCGCACCTGGGTGCTCGCGTCGGACGGCGACCTGATGGAGGGCGTCGCGAGCGAAGCGGCCTCGCTCGCCGGCCATTTGCGCCTGGGCGGCCTCAAGGTGCTCTACGACTCGAACCAGATCTCGATCGACGGCTCGACCGACCTCGCCTTCACCGAGCAGGTGGACCGGCGCTTTGCCGCGTACGGCTGGAATGTCCTCGAGGTCGCCGACGGCAACGATCTTCCGGCGCTCGGCGCGGCGATGGCGATGGCGGAGGCGGAGACCTCCCGGCCGACACTCATCGTCGTCCGCACCCACATCGGCTTCGGCAGCCCGCACAAGCAGGACAGCGCCGAGTCCCATGGCGCGCCGCTCGGCGCCGAGGAGACCCGGCTGACCAAGGCGGCGCTCGGCTGGCCGGCGGAGCCGGCTTTTCTCGTCCCGCCGGCGGCGCGCCAACCGTTCGCCACCGCGGCCGAACGCGGAGCGGCCGCGGCGCGCGCCTGGCACGCCCGTCTCGCCCGCTTTGCCGAAAGCGAGCCGGAGCTCGCGCGCGAGCTCGAGCGCCGCAGCTTGCGCGCGCTGCCCGCGGGTTGGGAGGCGGCCCTGCCGCAGTTCACCGCCGCCGACAAACCGATTGCGACCCGCGCGGTCTCGGGCAAGGTCCTGCAGGCGATCACGCGGCAGTTGCCCGAGCTCCTCGGCGGCTCAGCCGATCTCGCGGAATCGAACAACACGCTCCTCGCCGGCGAGGAGAGCTTCTCCGCCACGCATCCCGGGGGCCGCAACCTGCGCTTCGGCGTGCGTGAGCACGCCATGGGCGCGATCCTCTCGGGCCTCGCGCTCACCGGCCTGTTCCGGCCCTACGGCGGCACCTTCCTGATCTTCTCCGACTACATGCGGCCGGCGATCCGGCTGGCGGCGCTGATGCGGCAGCCGGTCGTCTACGTCTTCACCCACGACTCGATCTTCCTCGGCGAGGACGGCCCGACCCACCAGCCGATCGACCAGCTGGCCTCCCTGCGCGCGATTCCCGGCCTGGTGACGCTGCGGCCGGCGGACGCCTGCGAGACCGTGGCGGCCTGGAAGGTGGCGATCGAGCGCACCGCCGGGCCGACGGCGCTCGCCCTCAGCCGGCAGAAGCTCACCATCCTCGCCGCTAGCGCCGAGCGCGCTGCCGCGGGCGTCGCACGCGGCGCCTATGTTCTTTACGAGACTCCGGGCGGAGAGCCCGAGATCCTGCTGCTCGCCAGCGGCTCGGAGGTCGAGCTGGCGCTCGCGGGCCTGCGGCTCCTCGAGCAGGACGGCCGGCGCGGGCGACTCGTTTCGGTACCGTCGTGGGAGCTCTTCGCGCAGCAAGACGCCGAGTATCGCGACACGGTGCTGCCGGCCCGCATCCGCGCCCGCCTGGCGGTCGAAGCGGCGTCACCGCTGGGCTGGGAGCGCTTCGTCGGCCTCGACGGCGGCATCCTCGCCATGGACGGCTTCGGCGCTTCTGCCCCGGCGGAGGATCTGGCGACCCACTTCGGTTTCACGCCCGAGCGGGTTGCCGCCCGGGCTCGCGAGATCTGGGCCCGCTCGCCGGTCCAGCAGGCCTGATCACAGCGAAATCACCCCTTCTGTGCTATCCTTCACCCGTCCGCGGCGAGCAGGTAGGTCTCTTTGCGGGGACCATTCCGCTTGAAGCGCAAAGTTCGAACCGCCGGAAACCCACAGCAACATAAAACTTCAGTAACCGACTCAGGAGGGATTCAAGATCATGCGTAACACGAAACTGGCTCTGTTGGGAGTTGCCGTATTCGCCATGACGTTGGCCACTGGCTGCGCGAAGCCGCCGCAGGTCGAGATCGACGCCGTCAAGGCCTCGCTCTCCGCCATCGAAGGCGATGCTTCGAAGTACGCCGCTGACGGCTGGAACAAGGCCCAGCAGGCTGTCAACGCCGTGAACGCCGAAATCGAGGCGCAGGCGAACAAGTTCGCGCTGTTCCGCTCCTACACCAAGTCGAAGGAGCTGATCGCGGCCGCCAACCAGGCGATCACCGAGGCCAAGGACGGCGCTGCCGCCGCCAAGGAAGCCGCCAAGAACGCGGCCAACGAGACGCTCGCCGCCGCCAAGACCGCGCTCGACGCCGCCAACACCGCGATGGCCGACCTCGGCAAGTGCCGCCGTCAGCCCAAGGACTTCAAGAAGGACATGGAGCTGATGAAGGGCAACTACGACGGTCTCGCCGCGCAGGTTGGTGGTATCGAGGCCGCCATCGCTTCCGAGGACTACCTCGGCGCGAAGGCCCAGGCTGACTCGCTCAAGAGCTCGGCGGACACGCTCGTCACCGACCTCCAGGGCGCCAAAGTCAAGATTAAGTGCTGATCGCTTTTCGCCTCCGCTTCAAACGACCGGCGACGGGTTTCCGTCGCCGGTCGTTTCTTTTCGGGGCGACGGTCCTGGCCGTCGCCTTCGCTGTTCCCTCGTTCATCCCTCAGACCGCCGCAAAGCCTTTCGACACGACGGCTGCCCGTGCCGCCGTCTACCGCGCCGTGAGCGTCCTCCGGGCCGATATGCCCGCTGCCGCGCGGCAGGTCGACCGCCTGATCGCCCAGGCCGAAGTCGTCACCGCCGACGAGCAGACCGCCCCGCTCTGGGAACAGTCGCCCGGACGGGTGGAGACCTCCTGGCTGCGGGCGCTCTCGACGGCGCGCACGGCCGTCGCCGACCTGCGGGTGCGCGAGAACGCCAGCAAGAAGCGCTGGCTAGAGCTTGCGCCCGCGCTCGAGGCCGATGTCCGCCGCGCCCAGGAGGAGTCGAACGAAGCTGGCGTCGGCAGGCGTGAGATCTCCGCCGCCAAGCAGGCGAGCCTCAAGTGGGAGCTCGCCCGGCACTACGCCTCGACTGGCGCTTACGACCGCGCGCTCAAGGAGGCCGAGCTCGCCGCCTCGTTCAACCGCGTCGTGCGCACCAGCTTCGACCACCTGCATTCGCGCTTCGCCGAGCCGAAGAATCTCAGCCGCTGGAAACAGCTGGTCGCCGAGACGATCGCACGCTCCAAGGCCGAAGGATCGACGGCGATCATCATCGACAAGCTCAAGAGAAAGCTCCACGTCTATGCCGCCGGCAACCGGATCGCCAGCTTCGACGCCGAACTCGGCGCCAAGGGGCTGAAGCAGAAGCTGCACTCGGGTGACCAGGCCACGCCCGAAGGACGCTACCGGGTGACCGAGGCGCGCGGTCCCGGACGGACCAAGTTCTACAAGGCGCTTCTCATCGACTATCCGAACGCCGAGGACCGTGCGCGCTATGCGTTCGGCAAGAAGTCCGGTGCGGTGCCGCTGCGCGCCGGCATCGGCAGCCTGATCGAGATCCACGGCGACGGCGGGCAGGGCCGCGACTGGACGGACGGGTGCGTCGCGCTCACCGACAGCGACATGGACAAGGTCTTCGCGCGCTCCCGCGT
>JAGOCP010000452.1 GCA_017998715.1 Thermoanaerobaculia bacterium
TTCGCCATGGAGCTCGTGCGCGGGCGCCAGCTCGACGCCTACCTCGCGGCGCGCCCCGGTCCGCTGGACGAAGACGAGCTGCGTTTCCGGCTCCGCCTCTTTCTTTCGCTCTGCGAGGCGGTGCACTACGCCCACCAGCGCGGGGTCATCCATCGCGACCTCAAGCCCTCGAACATCGTCGTGCCGGAGCTCGATGAGGCCGACGCGCACCCGTCGCGCTCGTCGCACGCTTCGCACTCTACGATCGACGCGGCGCACGACCTGCCGGCGGTGAAGATCCTCGACTTCGGCCTGGCGCGGATCACCGAGGGGGACGTCGACCAGGCGACGGCGATGACCGAGGTCGGCGTCATCAAAGGCACACTCCCCTACATGAGCCCGGAACAGGCGCGCGGAGACTCCGACGCCATCGACGTGCGCTCGGACGTCTATTCGCTGGGGGTGATCCTCTACGAGATGCTCACCGGAGCGCGCCCCTACGACACCGCGAAGGGCTCGCTCATCGAGTCGGTGCGGATTATCTGCGAGCAGGCTCCCAGGCCGCTCGCCAAGTCCTGGCGCGGCAGCAGCGGCCCCGACGCCGATCTCGAGACGATCACCGCCAAGGCTCTCGAGAAAGAGGCCGACCGGCGCTACGCCAGCGCCGCGGCGCTCGCCGAGGACATCGGCCTGCACCTCGATTCGCGGCCGATCCTGGCCCGCGCGCCGAGCACGATCTATCAGCTGCGCAAGTTCACCCGCCGCAATCGCACTCTGGTCGCGGGCATCGTCGCGACCCTGCTCACTCTCGTCGCCGGCGTTGCCGTCTCGACGACCTTCGGCCTGCGCGAGGCCGCCCAGCGGCGCAGCGTCGAGCACGCGCGCCGCGACCTCGAGACCGTGGTCGACTTCCAGCGCGACATGCTCGACGGCATCGACCCCCCGAAGGTGGGCAGCCGTCTCGCGGAGGACCTGCGCGCGCGCCTCTCCAGGGCGCTCCTCGAACGCAAGGCTTCGGAGCGCGAAATCGCGACTTACTCGGGAGGGCTCGACACCGCCCTGCGCGAGATCAATCCGACCGACGCCGCGATGCAGATCATCGACGAGAGCATCCTGCGTCGCGCCATCGCCACTGCGAAGAGCCGCTTCTCCACCCAGCCCCTGGTGCAGTCGGAAGTTCTGCACTCGATCGGCGCGACCTACGTGAAGCTGGGCCTGTTCGAGAGCGCCGGAGACCCGCTCGAGGAGGCGCGCGCGATTTCGGAGCGCGAGCTGGGCGCAACTGCACTTGCCACCCTCGATGTCGTCCATGACCTCGGCAGTGTCTATCTCAAGCAGGGCCGGATCGCCGAGGCCGAGCCGCTGCTCCTTGCGGCGCTCGAGGGGCGCCGGCGGGCGCTGCCCGCGGATTCCGCTCCGGTCCTGCAGACGATGGACCAGGTCGCCATGCTCTACGGCGACAGCGACCGGCTCGCCGAGGCCGAGGCGCTCTACCGGCAGACGCTCGCGATGCAGCGCAACCGCCATGGCGACGACGATCCGTTCACGCTGGCGGTGATGAACAATCTCGGGCAGGTGCTGAAGAACGCGGGCAAGCTCCCAGAGGCCGAGGAACTGGCGGTCGCGACGCTCGCCGGTCGCCGCCGGGTGCACGGCAACGAGGACGCCGAGACGATGATCGCAGTCAACAACCTGGCGATCATTTACCGCCGGACGGGGGCGCTGGACAAAGCCGAAGCGCTCTACCTCGAGGACTACGAGACCAGCCGGCGCCTGCTCGGCGACGAGCATCCCGACATCGCAGTGACGATGACCAACCTCGGCCGGCTCTACGTCGCGCAGGAGAAGTTCGCCCCCGCCGAAGCGATCCTCGCCCGCGCTCTCGCCCTCTCGCGCAAGGTCCAGCCGCCGGGATACTTCGGCACCGGCTTCACCCAGAACGCCTACGGCGACGCCCTGCTCGGGCTCGCCCGCTACGCGGAAGCCGAAGAGAATCTCCTCCAGGCGCACGACATCCTGCTCCAGGCGATGGGCGCCGAATCCCCCAGCCTCACCCGCGTGAGGGAGTCGCTGGTGAAGCTCTATGAAGTCACCGGCGAGGCGTCGCGAGCCGCCGAGTGGCGAAAGAGGCTGCCGACGGAGAACTGATCGGCCTGGTTCGCGGAGCGGCCCGACCTACGGGCAGGTTTGGCTCTCTTCTACTTCCGATCCGGATGCGGAATCGCTACGACCTGGAGGTCGTCGATCCCAGCGAAGCCGCTCGGGTTGACGGTGTAGACCGGCAGATCATTGGCCATCGCGATGGCAGCGATCAGCGCATCGCAGGCGCGGGCGGCCGGCTTTCGCCGAGCGCGACGCAGCGACGCCGAGACACGGCCGAAGCAGCGCGCCGCCGCGGCTCCGAACGGCAGCGGCTCGAAGTCGGCCTCCACCTGCTGCAGCAGGGCGAGCCGGCTTGCCCGTTCGCGCTCATCGGTCGCGACAAGGGGGCCGACACTCAACTCGGCCAGGGTCACGGCAGAAATCAGCGGGATCGCAGGCAAGAGCGTCGGGTCCTCGATCCGCTGCAGCAGGATGAGGGTGCTCGTGTCGAGGAGCCCCGCGCCCGACTCCGGGACGATCACAACGACGGATCGATGCCGCGATCGAGATCGCGCCGCAACTCCGCAGGGTCGACTGCGGGCAAGTGTTTGAAGCGCGCGAGCAGCGTCTCGCGATCGAGCGCCTGCTTCGGAATCGG
>JAGOCP010000130.1:0-4234 GCA_017998715.1 Thermoanaerobaculia bacterium
CGGTGCCCATGGCGATACCGACCCGGGCGCGCGCCAGCGCCGGCGCGTCGTTGACGCCGTCGCCGGCCATCGCGACCTTGCGGCCTTCCTTCTCCAAACGCTCGATCGCGGCGAGCTTCTGGTCGGGAAGCACCTCGGCCAGCACCTCGTCGATCCCCAGCCCCTTCGCCACCGCCTCGGCCGTCGTCCGGCTATCTCCGGTCAACATCACGATGCGGATGCCCTCGGCGCGCAGGGCGCGAATCGCCTCCGACGTCGTGCTCTTCACCGGATCGGCGACCGCGAGAAGTCCCGCCGCCTGGCCGTCCACGGCGACGAACATCACCGTCTTGCCCGCGCTGCGCAACGCCGCTGCCGCGGCAGCCAGGGCTGCGGGATCGACGCCGGCGCCCTCGAGGAGGGCGCTGTTCCCGACCAGCAGCCGACGGCCAGCAACGGTTCCCTGTACGCCCTTGCCGGTCACCGAGTCGAACGTCTCGTTCTCCGCCATGAGTGCCGGGCGCGCTCCGCGCTCGCGCGCGCCGACGACGATCGCCGCTGCCAGCGGGTGCTCGCTCGCCATCTCGAGGCCGGCGACGAGGCCGAGCAGCTCCTTTTCCGCGACACCGGAGAAGCCGGGGGCGAGCTGGAAATCGGTGAGCTTCGGCCTGCCTTCGGTGAGCGTGCCGGTCTTGTCGACGACCAGCGTGTCGACCGTCCCGAGCAGCTCGATCGCCTCGGCGTTGCGGAAGAGCACCCCCATCGAGGCGCCGCGACCCATCGCCACCATGATCGACATCGGCGTCGCCAGGCCGAGGGCGCAGGGGCAGGCGATGATGAGGACGGCGACGGCGTTGACCAGGGCGTGGGCGAGCCGCGGCTCCGGTCCGACGATCGCCCACAGGCTGAACGTCACCGCGGCGATCGCCAGCACCGCGAAAACGAAGACGGCGGAGATCCGGTCGGCGAGCTTCTGGATCGGCGCCCGGCTGCGCTGCGCCGTCGCGACCATGGCGACGATGCGCGCCAGCAGCGTCTCGCCGCCGACCTTCTCGGCGCGGATGACGAGGCTGCCGGTGCCGTTGACCGTCGCGCCGACCACCTTCGCGCCTGCCGCCTTCTCGACCGGAATCGGCTCGCCGGAGACCATGGACTCATCGACCGCGCTGCGGCCGTCGAGCACCAGGCCGTCGACCGGAATCTTCTCGCCCGGCCGGACCCGCAGCCGGTCGCCCACCCGGACCTCGCCGAGCGCCACGTCCGCCTCGCTGCCGTCGGCGGCGATCCGCCGCGCCGCGGTCGCCTGCAGGCCGAGCAGTTTCTTCAACGCCGAGCTCGTTTCGCCGCGCGCCCGCAGCTCCAGCACCTGGCCGAAGAGCACCAGGACGGTGATCACCGCCGCGGCCTCGAAATAGACCGGCACGGTCGCGCCGTGCCGCATCGTGTGCGGAAGAAGGTGCGGGAAGAAGGCCGCCACCAGGCTGTACCCGTAAGCCACGCCGACGCCGAGCCCGATCAGGGTGAACATGTTGAGACTGCGGTTCTTGACCGAGACGACGGCGCGCTCGTAGAACGGCCAGGCCGCCCAGACTGCCACCGGCGTCGCCATGAGGAGCTGCAACCAGAGCCGAAGCTGCGGCGAGAACCAGCGGCCGAGCGGGTCGCCGGGAATCATCTCCCCCATCGCCAGAACCAGCGTCACCGCGGCGAGCGGCAGCGAGATCCAGAAGCGACGCTTCATGTCGAGATACTCGGGATTCGGCCCCTCCTCCAGGGTGACGAGCTCCGGCTCGAGCGCCATGCCGCAGACCGGACAGGCGCCCGGCCGTTCGCTTTCGACCTCCGGGTCCATCGGGCAGATCCACTTCGTCCCTGCCGGGACGTCAGCAGGAGCGACGGAACTCCCCATCGCCTCGCGGTGTCCGGCGAGGAACTTCTCCGGATTGGCTTCGAACTTGGTCTTGCACGAGCCCGAGCAGAAGAAATAGCTATGGCCGCCGTGCTCCGCCCGATTCTTCGCCGTCCCTGGATCGACGGTCATGCCACAGACGACGTCGAGCACCCCGGCGAGCGGCGGCTTCGGAGGCTCGTCGGCGAGCACCCGAAGCGACCGCCGGGGTCGCGGCGCCGCTGGGCTGCCCGACCCGCCCGCCGGGGCGTCCATCAGTCGGCCACCTTCGCAACCACCTCGCCGCAGCCGAGCATCTTGGCGCCGTAGTAGGGGTTCTTCACCGCGCCGCTCTTCTGCACCCAGTAGGCGTCGGCCATCGGGCAGTAGTAGATGCCGTGACCGGCGACCGCCTGGCGCTCGACGAGCCGCCCGACGGAGCGCGACAGCGCCTTGAACTGCTCGCGCAGTGCCTGGATCTCGGTCGCGTTCATCCCCTTCGCCGCCGCGACGACGTCTTCGAGGCCCTCGATCGCTTCGAGCGAGGGCTTGCCGCCGCTCGCCTTGGCGATCGAATCCGCCTCCGCCGCCAACTTGGCCGCCTGCTCCTTCACTGTCGCGACGGAGTCCGCCGCCAACGCCACCTGCATCGGCTCGTAGAGCCCCACCAGCTTCTCCAGCGTCCCCGCCGGCATCTCCGCCGCCGCGCCCGGAGCCGGAACGGTCAAGGCCACACTCAGCATCGCCCCTGCACACAGCATCGTCATCTTTCGCATTGCGCTCTCCTTGATCAGAACTGGCCTAATCGACCCCAACACAATCGGAGGACATCCTTCCTTTACTGGAAGCCTTTGCTTCTCTCGACTCACGCCACTAGCCGACCGAGAGCTCCCGCTGCTCGCGCAGCGCGGCTCGCCCCTTCCAGAGTTTGTACACCGCCGGATAGATCAACAATTCCATGAGGAACGAAGTCGCCAGGCCACCGATCATCGGCGCGGCGATGCGCTTCATGACGTCGGAACCGGCCGAGGTCGCGAACAGGATCGGCAGCAGGCCCATGAACGCCGCTGCGACGGTCATCATCTTCGGCCGGGCGCGCTTGACCGCGCCGTGGAGAATGGCCTCGTCGATCTCCTGTTCGTTGCGCAGCAGGCCGCGCTTCCTGGCGTCCTCCCACGACAGGTCGAGGAAGAGCAACATGAAGACCGCGGTCTCGGCATCGAGTCCGAGGAGGGCGATCATGCCGACCCAGGCGGCGATCGAGACGTTGTAGCCCAGAATGTGGAAGAGCCAGATCGCGCCCACCGCCGAGAACGGCACCGTCGCGAGCACCAGCCCGGCCTTGAAGGTCGACTTGGTGTTGGCGTAGAGCAGCAGGAAGATGAGGACGATCGTCCCCGGCACGATCCACTGCAGGCGCTGGCGCACCCGGATCATGTTCTCGTACTGGCCGCTCCACAGCAGCGTCGTGCCCGGGGGCAGCGGGACCGCGCGGCGCACGGCGTCCTTGGCGGCGTCGACGAACGAGCCGATGTCGCGCCCGGCGACATCGACGAAGACGTAGCCGGCGAGGAAGCCGTTCTCGTTGCGGATCATCGCCGGGCCGTGGGTGACCTGGAAGTCGACCAGCTGACCGAGCGGCACCTGGGCACCGGAGGCGACCGGCACGAGCACCCGCGCCAGCCGGTCGGGGTCGTCGCGCAGGTCGCGCGGATAGCGCACGCTCACCGGAAAGCGCTGCCGCCCCTCGATCGTCGTGGTGACGTTCTCGCCGCCGATCGCCGCCGCGAGCACCCCCTGCAGCTCCTCGACCCGCAGGCCGTAGCGCGCCAACTGATCGCGTTTCGGCTCGAGGTCGAGGAAGTAGCCGCCGGCGACGCGCTCGGCGAAGGCGCTGCGGGCGCCGGGTACGTCACGGACCGCCGCCTCGACCGCCACACCGACGCGTTCGATCTCGGCGAGATCGCGGCCCAGCACCTTGATCCCCACCGGCGTCCGCACGCCGGTCGAGAGCATGTCGATGCGCGCCTTGATCGGCATCGTCCAGGCGTTGGTGAAGCCGGGCATCGTGAGCGCGGCGTTCATCTCGGCGACCAGCTCCTCGTGCGAGATCCGGTCGGGCCAGAACGGCCGCACCATCGGCCTCGCGAACTCCGGCAGCCAGGAGGAATACCAGGTCTCCTTGGCCCGCCAGGAGGACTCTGGTCGCAGCACCACCGTGGTCTCGAACATCGACAGCGGCGCCGGATCGGTCGCGGTTTCGGCGCGCCCGGCCTTGCCATAGACGCGCTCGACCTCCGGAAAGCCGGCGAGGATCCGGTCCTGGATCTCGAGCACCCGCTGCGCCTCGCCGATGGCGATGCCGGG
>JAGOCP010000130.1:4334-9969 GCA_017998715.1 Thermoanaerobaculia bacterium
ACCTCGACGATGGCGCCGTCGACGAGCACGCCGATCGAGATCGCGATCCCGGCGAGGGTCATGATGTTGACCGAGATGCCGAGCAGGTAGAGCGGGATGAACGACAACAGGACGGAGATCGGGATCGTCACGATCGGCACGATCGCCGACGGGAAGTGCCAGAGGAAGAGCAGGATGACCAGCGAGACGACGATCATCTCGAGCACCAGCTCGTGCTTGAGCGTGTCGAGGGCGCGCAGGATGAGGTCCGAGCGATCGTAGGTCGTCACCACCTCGACGCCCGGGGGCAGGCTCGCTTTCAGATCATCGAGCTTCGCCTCCACCAGGCGGATGACGTTCAACGCATTCTCGCCGTGGCGCATGACGATGATGCCGCTGACGGCGTCGCCCTGGCCGTCGAGGTCGCCGACGCCGCGCCGCGACTCGGGGCCGTACTCGACCGAAGCCACGTCGCGCACCCGGAGCGGCACGCCGGAGGGGCCGGCGCGCAGCACGATGTCGCCGAAGTCGTCGAGGCTCTTGGCGTAGCCGCGGATCCGCACCATGTACTCGGCGCCGCTCCACTCGATCAGCCGCCCGCCGCTCTCGTCGTTCGAGGCCTGCACCGCCGCGACGACCTCGCCGATCGGCACCCCGTAGGAAGCCAGCCGGTTGGGGTCGACGACGATCTGCACCTGCTTGACGAATCCGCCGATCGAGGCCACCTCGGCGACACCGGGGACGCTTTGCAGGGCGAAGCGCAGCGTCCAGTCCTGGAGCGACCGCAGCTCGTCGAGCGAGTGTTTGCCGGCGCGGTCCACGAGAGCGTACTGATAGACCCAGCCGACGCCGGTCGCGTCGGGCCCGAGCTCGGTGCGCACGCCGTCGGGGAGGCTCCCCTGGATCTTGGACAAGTACTCGAGCACCCGCGAACGCGCCCAGTAGAGATCGGTGCCGTCCTCGAAGATGACGTAGACGAACGAGTAGCCGAAATCCGAGAAGCCGCGCACCGCCTTGACCTTGGGCGCGCCCAGGAGCGCGCTCACGATCGGATAGGTGACCTGATCCTCGAGCAGGTCGGGCGCGCGGTCCCAGCGCGACAGAATGATGACCTGGGTGTCCGAGAGATCGGGCAGGGCATCGAGCCGGATCGTGCCCAGGATCGCGACGGCAACGACGCACAGCATCGCCACCGCGAGCAGGACGAGCGCGCGGTTTCTGGCCGAGAAGTCGATGACCCGGCGGATCAACGGTGGACCTCGTCCGGAGCCGGCGGAGCGGCGGGCGCCAATGCCCGGGGCGCGGCGCCGGTGATCCGCGACTCGGCGTCGAGCAGGAAGTTGGCTCGCGTCGCGACCCGCTCTCCGGCAGCGACACCGCGCACGATCTGGATCGCGTCGCCGCTGCGCTCGCCGGTCTCGACCTCGCGCGGCTCGAGCTTGCCGGAAGCGTCCTCGACGAAGACCGTCTTCCTGAGGCCCGAATCGATCACGGCCGAGGCGGGGATCAGCACGCCCTCGCCGAGATCCACCTCGAGCTCGACGTCGACGAACATTCCCGGCCGCAGAGCGAACCCGGGATTGGGCAGCTCGAAGCGCGCGGTGAGCGTGCGCGCGGCGGCGTCGACGGTCGGATAGACATAGCTGACCCTCGCCGCGAGCTTCCTGCCCTCGTCGTACGGCAGGTGAATGGTCGCCGGCCGGCCGATCGCGATCCAGCGCGCCTCCGCCTCGAAGAAGGCGGCCTCGACCCAGACGCTCGCGAGGTCGGTCACGGTATAGAGCTCCATCCCGGGCGTGATCTCCTGCCCCTGGACGACCGATTTCGCGCTCACGAAGCCGCTCGCCGGCACCAGCAGGTCGACGGTGCGCTGCGTCGTGCGTGTGCGGTCGAGCTCGACGATGAAGCTCTCCGGAACGTCGAGCAGCTCGAGCCGGCGACGGGCGGCGACCAGCAGCTCCTGGCCGCCGCGGCGGACTTCGGCGAGCTGGGACCCGGCAAACCGATTGGCGGCGTCGCGGGCGAGAAGATAGTCGCTCTGCGCCGCGAGCAACGCCGGCGAATAGACCGCCATCGCCGGCGCCCCCTTGTGGACGTAGAGACCGGTCGAGTTCACGTCCAGCCGTTCGACCCAACCCGAGATCTTGGCTTGCGCGCGCACCTGCCGGCGCTCGTCGGCGACCACCGAACCGGCAGCGCGCACGCTGCGTGCGAGGCGACCGACGGTGGCGACTTCAGTCACCACACCGGCGCGGCGCAGCGCCTCCGGCTCGCTGTCGAGGCTCGCGCCCCCGCCCGGCTCGACGGCGGACGAAGCTCCCGCCGAGGCCGGCTGCGCCTTGCGCACCAGATCCATGTTGCAGATCGGACAGGTCCCCGCGCGATCGGCGATGTACGTGGGGTGCATCGGGCAGGTCCACTGCTCCGGCGTCTCGCCGGACTCATGCGAGGTACAGGCCACACCTAGCGCCAGGGATAGGACGCCGACGAGGGCGAGCAGCAGCGGAATCGAGCGCTTCATGGTCGGGCCTCCGGTTCGAGCTCGGCGAGCGGCACGCCAGCCAGCGCCTGGGATTCGGCCCAGACGCCGTACCGGTCGGCTTCGGCGTTCGCGAGCTCGATGCGCGCATGGAACCAATCGTTGAACAGATCGAGCAGGACAGCGAAGGTCACGTCTCCGTTGATGAAACCGATCCGCCCCGCATCGAGCGCGGCGCTCGTGCGGGGAACGATGGCCTCGGCGAGACGGATGAGACTGCGATCCAACCGGTCGCGCTCCGCGCCGAGCCGCACCGCCGCAGCCTGGCCGGCGAGCCGGGCAGCGACGACCTCGGCCCGCGCCGCGGCCACAGCGCTCTCCATCGCAGAGACCTGGGGCGCGAACCGCCGATGACGAAAGAACGGCAGCTCCATGCCCAGCTTCAGCGTCAACTCGGGATTGGCTCCCTCCGGCCACAGCAGACCGCCGCCGACACCGAAGTCCGGTTTGAGGCCGAGTCGCATCGCCTCGAGACGGTGCTCGGCGGCGGCGAGGCGCAGACTCTTCGCCTGCACGGAGGGCGCCCGGTCGTCGAACGGCAACGGGCCTTCGCGCACCGCGAAAACCGGAGTCGGCAGCGCGCCTACGGTGAGCGGCAACGACTCGGCGCCGACACCAGCGAGCTCGGCGAGCCGGGCGCGCGCCGCCTGGAAGCGTGAGAAGACGACATCGAGACTCTGGTCGTGCTCGTCCTGGGCGAGCTCGGCGGCGAGCACCGCGAGCGCATCGCCCTGGGTGGAGCCGAAGCGAGCGCTGGCGGTGGCTTGCAGCAGCGCCAGCAGCTCGTGGGCCTCGGCCAGGATGCGTTGCTCGCGATCGGCGGCATGAAGCTCGGCGAAGGTCCGCCGGACCTCGCCCACCAGCTGCTGCTCCGCGACGACGACCTCGGCAAGAGCAGCCTGCGTTTCCGCGGCGGCGACCGCCTCGAGAGCGCCGCGCTTGCCGGGCCAGCGCACCGGCTGCACGACCTCGAGCTCGACGGCGAGCGGACGTTCGGAGGTGCGGGTCACCGTGGGCAGCACGTTGCGCACCCAGAGATCGAGCTCCGGGTCGCCGCGCACCCCTGCCGCCTCGGCGAGGACCAGCGCCTCCTGGGCCCGCGCACGCGCTGCCAGAAGGACCGGCGACCCGGCTCGGGCGGCGCGCTCGAGCGCGATGACATCGATCGAGTCGGCGCCCGGCGCCGGAGCGGCAGCGAGCGTCAGCCCGAGAAGGCCGAGGCGGCCGAGGCGGCCGAGAAGGAAGATCCCCTGCGCACTGCTGATTCTTGCTGCGTTCCGCATGCTGTGCTCCTCTCCTGTGCTCTCCGGCAACGGCGGAAGAGGGCTCCCGCCGGACACACTACTCCCGGGAGGAGGAGCTCAGATTCGCCAGACGGAGTGCAGGGTGAAGAGGCCGAGCGGATGAAGCGCTCCGCCACGCGAGAAGGCGCCTGCCGCGCCGCCGCGAGCGTCGTCCACGGCCACCGGAAGCGCTGCGGAGACTGCGACCGGCACGGGCTCGATTCCTGCCAGCGCCGACGCGGGCGCCGGCGCCGCGATTGGCCGACAGCAGTCCATCGGCGCCGCCATGCCACCGGCTTCGCCGTGGCACGGGGCCCGGTTCGCTGCCTTCGACATCATCGGGCAGTAGCCGCTCATCCGGCAGCGCGCCGCCGCCACCGGCCCGGCGACGAGCACCAGGAGGAGCGCGAGAAGCGCAAGGCTCAGCGAGCGGCGGAAGACCTTCACGACGCGAATCCTACACCCCGGGCCTCCATACCCTCCGGTGCTACGCTGCCATCCATGAGCCCAGCCCCTTCGAGCCCCGCGTCCTCCCCCGGGAGGGTAGCCCTGGTCACCGGCGGCAGCCGCGGCATCGGCCGTGCGACCGCCGAGTCGCTTCTCGACCGCGGTTTCCGCGTCTTCTTCTGCGGCCGCAGCCCCGACGTTCTCGCGGCTGCCCAGCAGGAGCTCTCCCAGCGCTATCCCGGGAGAGTCGCCTCGCGCCTTTGCGACGTGCGCAGCCAGACGGCGGTCGAAGAGCTCGTCGCCTGGGTCGAAGCGGAGTCCGGACGGCTCGACGTCGTGGTCAACAACGCCGGCCTCGGCCGTTTCGGGCCGGTCGACGAGCTCTCCGGTGACGACTTCCGCGAGGTCATCGAGACCAACCTGCTGGGAGCGTTCTACGCCATCCACGCCGCCGCGCCGATCATGAAGCGCCAGGGCGAAGGCTGGATCTTCAACATTGCCTCGCTCGCGGCGAAGAACCCGTTCGCCGGCGGCGCCGCCTACAACGCCAGCAAGTTCGGTCTCGTCGGCATGTCGGAAGCGGCGATGCTCGACCTGCGGCAGTTCGGCATTCGCATCGCCGCCATCTGCCCGGGCAGCGTCGACACCGACTTCGGCGGCGGCATGATGCGATCGCCGGGCGCCACCTGGCGCCTGGCGCCGGAAGACATCGCCCGGGTGGTGACCGACCTGCTCGATTTTCCGGCGCGCGCCCTGCCCAGCCTGATCGAGATCCGCCCGACGCGACCGCCGCAGAAGTAGCGCCGCCGCTTCCGGCTCCACGCCGGCGCGACCGCGCTCGTCAGGGCTGGGCCGGACTCCAGGCCCCGGTCGCGTCGCAGTCGAAGCTGTCGACGAAGAGCTCCGCGCCGCCTCCTCCGGTGCGCCAGATCCGGTCGCAAGCACGATAGACCGTCGTGGCGTTGCGCACCTCGGAGAAGACGGTGCGCAACCCGTCGCCTGCGGCGAGCGACCAGAGTGCATCGTGGGAGAACGACTGCCAGGGTGACCAGGCGACGCCGTCGTTGCTGAAGCGCATCTCGAGCGCCGTCGCCGGCCCATAGACATAGAGACTCACCGTGCCCGCGCTCGTCGCGTGCCGCTCGCCTTCGATCACCAGCGGATAGGCGGTGTTGCGGGCGCCGAACATCTGCGTCCAGTAGTGGCCGAGCGCCTGGTAGCTGCAGGACTCGCCAGAGTCCGCGCAGTCGCAGTCGCTGTTGCGGTCGTAGTCGACGTTGGCGAGGTCGCCGCTCTGGAAGTGGTAACCGACCCCCTGCTCGCGGAAGCCGTCGGCCAGGATGTTGGCGCGATGCACCGCGCTCGCCATCCATTGCGCCACGACCGC
>JAGOCP010000131.1 GCA_017998715.1 Thermoanaerobaculia bacterium
TTACTGGAGCTTTTGCGCCCCGAAGGGGCGTATCGTCTGGTTTGGCAGATCCCGAATCCCGAGAGCCGATGAGAGTCCCCCCCGAAGAGTTCGAAGCGCTGGTCGAGCAGGCCCTGGGAAACCTCCCCGACGAATTCAAGGAGGCGTTGGACAACGTCGCCGTGATGATTGCCGAGGAGCCGACCGACGAAGACCTCGAAGAGGTCGGCATCGACCCCGACGACCCCGACCGCGACGAACTTTTCGGCCTCTACCACGGCACCCCGCTCACCGAGCGCGACAGTTTCTACTCAGGCCTCCCGGACCGCGTGATGATCTACCGCGGCCCGATCCTGCGTGAATGCACCAGCCGCCGCGAAGTGATGAAAGAGGTCCGCGAGACCGTCCAGCACGAGCTCGGCCACTACTTCGGCATGGAAGAGGAGGACATGCCGTTCTGAGCAGTGGAGCTAGCCCTTCTCGGCGGCCGCCTTGATCTTGTCGACTTTGGTCTCGCCGTCGCGGGTGAGGGTTTCGTGCTCGCGGAGGTAGAACTCCTCCTGTTCCTCGCGCTTCATCGGGTCGGTGAGCTTGGCCATCTGGTCGCGGTGGAGGATCTCGAGCTCGGCGATCTTCGCCTGGGTGAGAGCGCGCGCGTCGGCGATCGCCTGCTTGGTGGCGTCGGAGAGGGTGGTCGCGCTGGGGCGATCGATGCCCTGGGATTCCATGCGCTCGAGCGCCAGT
This sequence comes from Thermoanaerobaculia bacterium, assembly GCA_017998715.1. GTDB lineage: Bacteria > Acidobacteriota > Thermoanaerobaculia > Multivoradales > JAGPDF01 > JAGPDF01. The sequence goes on from JAGOCP010000131.1 coordinate 724, forward strand.
TCGTACGCCGACTTCATTCCCTTTGCCTTGTCGTTGGAGGCCATGATGCCGTCATTGTAGTCCCGCCTGCGCCAACCTGACGCGTTCACAGGATTCTCAGGGGCGGTTTTCGAGGCATTGCTTTTGCTAGCGTGGTCGCCATGATCGAAGCGCACGACCTGACCCGCAAGTTCGGCGACTTCACGGCCGTCGCCGGCGTCTCGTTCGCCCTGCAAGAGGGCGAGATCGTCGGCATCCTGGGCCCCAACGGCGCCGGCAAGACCACCACCATCCGCATGCTCACCGGCTTCCTGCCGCCCTCGTCCGGGCGCGTCACCCTCGGTGGCCGCGACCTCTTCGGCGGCACCGCGGACGCCGTCGCCGTGCGCCGCGATCTGGGTTACCTGCCGGAGAGCGTCGCCCTCTACCCCGAGATGCGCGTCGAGGAGTACCTCTCCTACCGCGCCCGCCTCGAGGGGATGGATCGCGGCGCGATCCGCCAGCGGCTCGGCGAAGCGCTCGAGCGCTGCCTCCTCTCCGACGTCCGCCGGCAGGTGATCGGCACGCTCTCGAAGGGATACCGCCAGCGCGTCGGGCTCGCCGGAGCGATCCTGCACGACCCCAAGGTGCTGATCCTCGACGAGCCGACCGTCGGCCTCGATCCGAAGCAGATCGTCGCCATCCGCGAGCTCATCCGCGAGCTCGGCAGGAAGCACACGTTGCTGCTGTCGACCCACATCCTGCCCGAGGTCGAGCTCCTCTGCGGCCGCGTGCTGATTTTCGATCGCGGCCGGATCGTCGCCGAAGGGAGCCCCGACGAGCTGCGCGAGCGTCTGCAGGGTCAGGTCGCGGTAACGGTCGAGTTCGAGGCCTCTGCCGACGGTATGGCCGCTGAGCTGGAACAGATCGCCGGCGTGCGCGCTGTCCGGCCCGATGCCGAGCGCCCGGGACGTTTCGTCGTCGAAGCTGCGACCGGCACCGATCCGCGCGCGGCGATCTTCCGCCTGGCGGTCGAACGCTCGTGGACGCTCGTCGAGCTCGCCTCGGCGCGCGCCTCGCTCGAGGACATTTTCGTCCGGCTGACGACACGCGATGCGGACCCGCCGGAGGGCGAGCGCGAGCTCGCCGGGGAGGCGGCGTGAGAGGCGCCCTCGCCGTCTACGGCCGCGAGCTGCGGGCCTACTTCTTGTCGCCCCTCGCCTACGTCATCCTGACTTTTTTCGTTCTCGTACAGGGGTACTACTTCGCGCTCATCGTCGCCTTCCTCGCCGACCCGCGGGCGGCGGCGGGGCGGCCGCTCGAGCTCTTCTTCGGCCAGACCATCTTCACCTGGCTGGTACTGATCTTCGCCGGTACCTTCCTGTCGATGCGCCTGATCTCCGAGGAGCTCCGCAGCGGCACGATCGAGACGCTTCTGACCTCGCCGATCTCGGAGACCCAGGTGGTCGCCGGCAAGTACGCGGCGTCGCTCACCTTCTACCTGTTCCTCTGGGCTCCCACGCTGGTCTATGTCGTCATCGTGCGCTGGTTCACGCCGGTCGACTGGGGGCCGATCGCCTCGGCCTACCTCGGAATCTTCGGCATCGGCGCCCTTTTCCTCGCCGTCGGCGTCTTCGCCTCGGCGACCTCCAAGAACCAGATGGTTGCCGCGGTCGTGACCTTCTTCTGCCTGCTGGTGCTCTTCAGCTGCGGCCTGCTCGAGAATCTGGTCAACGGCGAGACCGCCAAGAAGGTGCTCGGACAGATGAACCTCTGGCAGCACATGGACGACTTCAGCAAGGGCATCGTCGACACCCGCCGGCTGGTCTACTACGTGAGCGGGGTGGGCTTCTTCCTCTTCCTGACGACCCGCGCCCTGGCGGCGAAGAAGTGGCGGTGACGCGATGAGCTCCCCGAACGGACGCAGCTGGATCGCCCAGGGCTCTCTGCTGTCGGCCGGCGTGCTGCTGGTCGCCGCCCTCGTCGGCATCGTCAACTACCTCGGCATGCGCTATTACCACCGCTTCGACTGGACTTCGTCGCAGATCTACTCGTTGTCGGACAAGACGAAGGCGATCCTCACCGGCCTCGATCGCGACATCGACGTCACCCTCTTCCTGCCTGAGGGAACGCCGCTGCGGGATTCGTCGAAAGAGCTGCTCGAGCGCTACGCGGCGCAGTCGCCGCGCGTCCACTTCCGCGCCATCTCGGCGGAGAAGAACCTGATCGAGGCGCAGCGGCTGGTCGACAAGTTCCAGCTCGCGAGCCTGAACGTGGTGGTCTTCGAGAGCGGCACCGATCGGCGGGTAGTGGAGGAGAGCGATCTCGCCGACTACGACTACTCGGCGCTGCAGTACGGCGGCAGCCCCGAGATGACCGGATTCAAGGGCGAGGAGGCTTTCAGCGGCGCCATCCTCGAGCTCGTCGAGAGCCGCAAGCCCAAGGTCCTGCTGACCACCGGTCACGGCGAGGCGTCGCTCGACGAGAGCGGTCCTGGCGGCTTGTCGGGGGTGGCGAGCCTCGTCGGCAAGGAGAACGTCGACCTCTCGGGCTGGGCCTCGCTGGGGCAGCCGGACGTCCCGGCGGGCACCGATCTGCTGGTGATCGCCGGCGCCAGCGCGCGCTTCGTCGAGCCCGAGCTGCAGGCGTTCGGCAGGTACCTCGATCGCGGCGGGCGGATGCTCGTGCTGGTCGACCCAGAGCTCGCGCCGGGCGGCGGCCTCGTTGCCACCGGGCTCGAGAGCTGGCTCGACGCCTACGGCGTCCAGGTGGGCGAGAACATCGTCGTCGATCCGGGGGCGACGGTCCCGCTCTACGGCGCCGAGACGCTCTTTGCCGGCGCCACCGGCACGCACCCCATCGTGCGCAGTCTCGAACAGGCGAAGGTCGGCGTGATCGTCGCCTTGGCGCGCTCGGTCGGCGCAGGTCGAGCCCCCGAAGGCACCAGCGCGCAGGTGCTGCTCGAGACCACCGCCGAAGGCTGGGGCGAAACCGATCTCGCCAACCTCCGTGCGGTCGCCAGGGACGCCAAGGACCTGACCGGACCGGTGCCGCTGGCGGTGGCGGTCAGTGCCCAGGCCAAGGATGCCGCCGCCGGCGATCCGGAGGGGGAGGAGATGGCGCCCGAGGAGCCGAAAGCAGCCTCGGCCGACGCCCAGGCTCCGGCCTGGCGTCTGGTCGTCATCGGCGACTCCGACTTCGCGACCAACAGCCTGCAGGCGCTCTCTGGCAACCCGACGGCGCTCTCCAACGCCTTCAACTGGCTGCTCGATCGCCAGAAGCTGCTGGGCATCGGCCCGAAGAAGCCGGAGCAGGTGCGCATGACGCTCACGCCGGGTCAGCTCTCGGGCATCACCTGGCTGGTTCTCGCGGGGCTCCCGGCGCTGGCGATCGCCGCCGGCGTCGCGGTCTACTACCGGCGCCGGAGGTAGTCCCGTGCGCCCCAAGAGCCTGCTCGTCCTGGCGGTCGTCGTCGGCGCCTTGTTGGCGCTGATCTACTTCGCCGAGGACAAGGTCGCTTCGACCGACGAACGCGTCGCGGCGGCGAAGCGGCTGGTCGACGCCAAGCCGGAGGAGCTCGTCGCGCTCGAGTTCGAGTGGCAGGGCAACCGGGTGCGGTTCGAGCGCGCCGCGGCGGCCCGGGAGCCGGGAGTCCAAAGGCCGTGGCGCCTCGTCGCGCCGATCGCACAACCGGCCGACGACGCAGCGGTCGGCCGCCTGGTCACCGCCCTGACCGATCTCGAGGTGGCGCGGGATCTTGCTGACGCGGCGCGCGCCGACGTCGGGCTCGAGCCACCGCGCGGCACGGTGACCTGGAAGACGGCGGCCGGCGAGGGTCGCCTCGAGATCGGCGGCGCGGTGCCGGCGACCCGCGACGTCGTCGTGGCGGCAAGCGGCAGGCGGGCGCTCGCGGTGACTGGCGACGGCTTCCTCGCCGACCTCGGTCGCCCGGCCGGCGAGTGGCGCAGCCGCGAAGTCGTCACCGCGAGTCGGGATCGTTTCGAACGGATCGCGATCTCCGGCCCGGCAGGGGCTCAGCCGGTCGTCCTCGCCCGCAGCGGCGAGACGCTTCGGCTCGAGAGTCCGACGGTCGATTTCGTCGACCGTGATCTGGCCGATCGACTGCTCACGGATCTCGCCGGTCTCCGCATGGAGTCGTTCGTCGACCCCCCGCTGCCGCCGGAGGACGAAAGAGCCCTCGGCGAGCGGGTCGGCCTCTTCGAGGTGACGCTCGCCGGCGAAGCCGCGCCGCTTTCGATCGAGGTGGGCGGCGAGACACCCGCAGGCAAACGCCTCTGGCGTGCCGGCGGCCAGGCGTTCGCGAGCTCTTCGGCCCTCGCCGCGATCGTCTCCCGGTCGGTGAACGACTGGCGCAGCCGCAACTGGACGCGGTTCGAGAACTGGCGCATCGAGAAAGCCCGCATCGAAGAGGCCGGCGGCTCCTTCGAGCTGGTGCGCAGCGAAGGCGAGTGGCTGCGCGACGGCCAGAAGATCCCGTTCACGGTGGCGAGCGACCTGCTCTTCGCCCTGACGTCGGCGAAGGCCGAGCGTCTGGCCGAGGGGGCCGCGCCGCCGGCGCCGCCGGCGCGCCTCACGGTCATCCTGTCCGATGCCGACGGCAACGAGGAACGGCTGACCCTCTTCGCCGCCGCCGCCGGCGCGACGGCGGTTCCCGCCCGCACCGCCGGCCGTGAGCTCACCCTCCTGCTGGCACGGACTGAGGTCGACGAGCTCGAGGCGAAGATCGCCGCCGTGCGCTCCGCCCTGCCCGAGGCGGACGCCGCTCCCGCCCCGGAGCCGTCAGCCCCGAAGCCCTGACCGCGTCGAGGATCGGATACGGCCGCTAACCGCGGAGACGATTCGAAACGGCCGCTATCCGCGGCGATGACTCGATACGGCCGCTATCCGCGGCGATGATTCGATACGGCCGCTAACCGCGGCCTGGGTCGGTGTGCTCGCCGAAGACGGTGCGCAGGGTGTCGGCGATCTCGCCGAGCGTGGTTTCGGCGCGCACGCAGTCGAGGATCGGCGGCAGGAGGTTCTCGCCCGTTGCGGCCCGTTGCCGCAACGCATCGCGGGCCGCCGCGACCCGCGCGCCGTCGCGGCTCGCCCGGAGCTCGCGCAGACGTTCGACTTGCCGCGCCTCGCCGGTCGGGTCGAGGACGAGTGGCTCCGGCAGCGACTCCGCCTCGACCTCGTGGCAGTTCACCCCGACGACCTTCGCTTTCCCCTCCTCGACGCGACGCTGGTAGGCATAGGCGGCGTCGGCGATCTCGTCCTGCTGGAAACCGCGCTCGAGCGCCGCGAGCGCGCCGCCCATCTCGTCGATGCGCGTGATGTACTGGCGCGCCCGGCGGGCGAGGTCGTCGGTCAGGGCCTCGATCGCCCAGCTGCCGCCGAGCGGATCGGTGACGTCGGCGGCGCCGCTCTCGCTGGCGATGACCTGCTGGGTGCGCAGGGCCAGCCGCGCCGACTCTTCGGTGGGGAGGCCCAGGGCCTCGTCGTAGGCGTTGGTGTGCAGCGACTGCGTCCCGCCCATCACCGCTGCCAGCGCCTGGATGGCCACCCGCACGATGTTGTTGTCCGGCTGTTGCGCGGTGAGCGTCGAGCCGGCGGTCTGGGTATGGAAGCGCAGCCAGAGCGAGCGTTCGTCCTGCGGCGCATAGCGCTCGCGCAGGAGCTCTGCCCACAACCGCCGCGCGGCGCGGAACTTGGCGACCTCCTCGAGAAAGTGGTTGTGGGCGTTGAAGAAGAAGGAGAGGCGCGGCGCGAACTCGTCGATCGCGAGCCCGCGGGCGAGGGCGGCGTCGACGTAGGCGAGCGCGTGCGCGAGCGTGAAGGCGATCTCCTGCACGGCGGTCGAGCCGGCCTCGCGCATGTGGTAGCCGGAGATCGAGATCGGGTTCCACTTCGGCACCCGTTGGGCGCAGAACTGGATGACGTCGGTGGCCAGGCGGAGCGAAGGTCCGGGTGGGTAGATGTAGGTGCCGCGCGCCGCGTACTCCTTGAGGATGTCGTTCTGCACCGTGCCGCCGATGCGCTCCCAGGAGACGTTCTGCTCCTCGGCCAGCACGAGATAGAGCGCCAGGAGGATCGGCGCCGTGGCGTTGATGGTCATCGAGGTCGTGACGCGATCGAGCGGAATGTCCGCGAACAGGCGGCGCATGTCGGCGATCGAATCGATCGGCACGCCGACGCGCCCGACTTCGCCGCGCGCCATGGCGTGATCGCTGTCGTAGCCGATCTGGGTCGGCAGGTCGAAGGCGACGGAGAGGCCGCTCGTCCCCTGGGCAAGCAGGTAGCGGTAGCGCTGGTTCGATTCGGCGGCGTCGGAGAAGCCGGCATACTGCCGCATCGTCCACAGCCGGCGTTGATACATCTCGCGATAGATGCCGCGGGTGAAGGGGTAAGCGCCGGGCTCGCCGACGGCCGCCGTCAGGTCGAGGGCGCCGAGATCGGCTGGGCCATAGACGGTGGCAAAGTGGGTGTCGGGCTGCGGTGCGGCGGTAGCACGCGGCTGGCGATCGGGGCTCTCTTCGGGGTCGCTCACGGGTCCCGATTGTAGCTCCGCCGGAGGCCGGGTCCGGGGCTTCCGGTCGCTTTTCTGACTCGATCTGAGAGACAATGGCTAGGGGCCGCTGGGCTGGCGGCCACAATATCTTGCGGAAACCCCTTGACAGACCTCCTCGCTCTGCCGCACACTCTGGACCTCGGAAATTGCACAAGCCTTTGGGCAGGTAGGTCGGGGTTGCAGGATGAGTGTTGCGCAGACGAACCCAGTCGTTGAGCAGGTCGGGCGGCCAGGCGGACTTGAAGGCGCAGCAGGCCCGGGAATGACGTCGTAACGGAGGAAGCATGGCAACGGAAACGAAGTTGAATCCTGAAATCCCCTCCAATTTCTCCCGCCCGCCCGGAACCCCGGGGGGCGTTGCCGATCCCGATACCGTCGCCGTACCGGCAGCCGGTCGCACGGGTATCGCGTTCGAGCGCTATTTCTCGACCCCCGGCCTCGATCCGTTCGACGCTGTCGAATGGGAGACCCGCGACGCCCTCATCGGCAACGAGAAGGGCGAGAAGGTGTTCGAGCAGAAGGGCGTCGAGGTGCCCAAGTTCTGGTCGCAGACGGCGACCAACGTCGTGGTCTCGAAGTACTTCCGCGGCGAGCTCGGCACGCCGCAGCGCGAGACCTCGGTGCGCCAGTTGATCGGCCGGGTGGTCGACGCGATGGCGCGCTGGGGCCGCGACGGCGGCTATTTCGCCAACGAGGAGAGCGCCGGCGTCTTCCGCGCCGAGCTCACCCACATCCTGGTCAACCAGTACGCCTGCTTCAACTCGCCGGTCTGGTTCAACGTCGGGATCGAGGAGCAGCCGCAGTGCTCGGCCTGCTTCATCAACTCGGTCGAGGACACGATGCAGTCGATTCTGGGGCTCGCCAAGACCGAGGGCATGCTCTTCAAGTACGGCTCGGGCACCGGCTCGAACCTCTCCTCGCTGCGCTCGTCGCGCGAGAGCCTCGCTGGCGGCGGCACGGCTTCGGGCCCGGTGTCGTTCATGAAGGGCTTCGACGCCTTCGCCGGCGTCATCAAGAGCGGCGGCAAGACCCGCCGCGCGGCGAAGATGGTGATCCTCAACGCTGAGCACCCGGACATTCTCGATTTCATCCGCTGCAAGGAGATCGAGGAGCGCAAGGCCTGGACGCTGATCGACGCCGGCTATCCGGGCGGGTTCAACGTCTCCGGCGGCGCCTACGACTCGATCGCCTACCAGAACGCCAATCACTCGGTCCGCGTCACCGACGAGTTCATGAAGGCGGTCGTCGAAGACCGCGACTGGACGACCCGCGCGGTGCGCGATGGCCGCCCGATGGACAGCTATCCGGCGCGCGATCTGATGCACTCGATCGCCGAGTCGACCTGGGTCTGCGGCGATCCCGGAATGCAGTACGACACGACGATCAACGACTGGCACACCTGCCCGAATTCGGCGCGGATCAACGCCTCGAACCCGTGCTCCGAGTACATGTTCCTCGACGACACGGCGTGCAATCTGGCGTCGTTGAACCTGCTCAAGTTCCACGACGTCGATCGCGGATTCGACGTCGAGAGCTTCCGTCACGCCTGCGAAGTGGTCATCACGGCGCAGGAGATCGTGGTCGACTACGCGAGCTACCCGACCAAGGCGATCGAGAAGAACTCGCACGACTACCGTCCGCTGGGTATCGGCTACGCCAACCTCGGCGCGCTGTTGATGGCGCGCGGCATGGCCTACGACTCCGACAGCGGACGCGGCTACGCGGCGGCGATCACGGCGCTCATGACCGGCGCCTCGTACGCCCAGTCGGCGCGCATCGCCGAGAAGAAGGGGCCGTTCGCCGGCTTCGCCAAGAATCGCGAGCCGATGCTGCGCGTCATGCGCAAGCACCGTGACGCGGTGAAGAAGATCGATCCGGCGCACGTGCCGCTGGATCTCCTCCAGGCCGCCAAGCAGTCCTGGGAGGACGTGGTTTCCCTGGGCGAGCAGCACGGCCTGAAGAACAGTCAGATCTCGGTGCTCGCGCCGACCGGCACGATCGCTTTCATGATGGACTGCGACACCACCGGCGTCGAGCCCGACATCGCGCTCGTCAAGTACAAGAAACTGGTCGGCGGCGGCATGATCAAGATCGTCAATCAGACGGTTCCGGTCGGCCTGAAGCGCCTCGGCTACGAGAAGGACGAGATCCGCGCGATCGTCGAGTTCATCGACGAGCACGACACGATCGAAGGCGCGCCGCATCTCAAGCCCGAGCACCTGTCGGTGTTCGACTGCGCCTTCAAACCGGCGCAGGGCAGCCGCTCGATCCACTACGCCGGCCACCTGAAGATGCTGGCCGCGGCGCAGCCGTTCATCTCCGGCGCGATCTCGAAGACGATCAACATGCCGGAAGAGTCGACGCCGGAGGAGATCGAGCAGGCCTACATCGAAGGCTGGAAGCTCGGCCTCAAGGCGGTGGCGATCTATCGTGACGGCTGCAAGCGTAGCCAGCCGCTGTCGACGCGCAAGGACGACGCCGCCGCGGCCGCGTCGAATGCCGGCAGCCTGGCGCTCGCGGGCACGATGGCATCGACCGTACCGATGCCCGGCCGTCGCAAGCTCCCCGACGAGCGACGCTCCATCACCCACAAGTTCTCGATCAACGGCCACGAGGGTTACATCACGGTCGGCGTCTACGACGACGGCCAGCCGGGCGAGATCTTCCTGGTCATGGCCAAGG
>JAGOCP010000453.1 GCA_017998715.1 Thermoanaerobaculia bacterium
GAACGATAGAGGTCGGGAAAGCGATCGACGGCGGGGTGCGGAGCGACGGCTTGTGCCGCTGACGCGGGAAGCAGCGTCGCCGGATCGAGCTCGAGAACGAAGATGTCGTAGTCGGCGCGGAAGTGATCGTGCTCGCCGGTCGAGGCGCCGACGGCGAGCAGCGAGCCGTCCTGCGACAGCATCGGAAAATAGACGTAGCCGCGTCCGGCGGGCAGGTGCGGGTCGCCTTTCTCGAGGATCGTCCAGCTGCGGCGGGTGGCGAGATCGAGGGCGTCGATCGGTCCGCCGGCGCCTGCCGACCAGACCGCCAGCCGGCCGTCGTCGGAGAAGGCGGGCTGGCAACCGCCGAGCGAAGCGCGGGGCTGAATGCCTTTGCCGGCGACAAGATCGGCAAAAGTCGGAGTGTTGCCGGTCGCGACGCGGCCGCCCGGAGCGACCAGCCAGCCCTCACTGCCGGCGACCGGCGGCACCAGTTCGGCGGTCGCGCCGGTCGACAGGCGGAGACGTTGCGTCGCGTTCCGGCCGTCGATGTAGACCAGCTCGTCCTCGCCCCACCAGACGGCTGCGCGATGCTCGCCGTAGTGCCGCGCCGATGGCACGAGGACGCGATCCCGCCCGCCGTCGGCGTCGACGAGGTGGAGAGCGCCGGCTTCCGGGCCGTAGCGCCGCGCCCCGCCGGGGAGGCTGAGGTAGATCAGGCGGCTGCCGTTGGGCGAGAGTTTGGCGCAGCAGTGGTCGCGGCCCGGCTCGTCGGGGGAGATGGCGCGTGCCTGGCCCCCCGCCAGGTCCTGCCGCCAGATGCGAAACGCGCCGCTGCGATTCGATTCCCAGACCACGTAGCCGGCGTCGGCAGTGCTCGAACGATTGGCGGCGGGGGAGGCGCTTGCGGCGGACGATTCGCCGGCGGGGCTCGCGCCGAGCCGAAGGCCGATGGCGGCGAGAACAGCCAGGGCGACTGCGGAGCCGATGAGGAGGCGGGGCGGCACGCTCAAGCAGCGAACTATACGTTCTCGCCGGCGGCCCGGGAACGCCGCGCGAGGAGTACCATCCGAACATGGTGAACCGAAGCCTGTCCGCGTCCGCCGCTTTCGTCGTCCTTTCGTCTCTCGTGAGCGGCCCGCCGTGCCACGGAGCGATGCCGGATCCGCCGCACGAGGACATCTTCTTTCTCGCCGAGCATCTGCCGGAGGCCGCCGAAGAGGCGCGTTACTTCACCCTGCCCTGGCCCGAGACGGGCCTCGAGCCCGGCGGTTGGCATCCGATCGTCGGCCTGGGCGGAGCCGACGTCGGTGCGGACTTCGCGCGCGCCCGCGGCGGTCTCGCGACGCTCGGGGTGAGCCACGCCTGGAGCTCGACCTGGGCGCTGGCGCTCTTCGGCTACCACGGCCGCTTCGACGTGAACGGCGAAAGCGGAGAGGACGTCCTGCGCGAGGCGGCAGTGCGCGGCGTACCGCTCGATCTGCCCGAGCGCGCCCTCTTCAGCAACCCTCGCGGCACCTTCCTGCACTCGGGTGTCGGCATCGCTGTCGCGCGGACCACTGCGGGCAATCGACCGTGGACGCTTCTCGGCGGCCTGCTGCTCGAGCGCCTCGAGCTGGACGGCTATCGCTTCGACTACGAGCTGCTCGCCGGGGACGACGCCGGAGAGCACGGCGTCCTCGACCTCTCGGGCAGCAACGACTTCGTCACCCCCTACGTCGGCCTTGCCGTAGCGCTCCCGCTGGGTCAGCGCTGGGTCGCCCTGCCGCGCGCGCAGCTCGGAGTGCCGCTGCCTCCCGGCGAGTTCGACACCCGCTTGAGCGGACCCGGTTTCGATCTCTCCACGGCCTCGACCGGCGCCGACAGCGGCAAGATCGGCGACGGCTTCTTCACGCTCGGCGCGGCGCTGCGCGACCGGGTGAGCGGCCTCGAGATCGACCTCGGCACGACCCTCGCGTTCCCCCTCATCCAGGCGTGGACGCACCCGGGCATCGATCGCGCCTGGCTGATATCGGTGACTTGGTACGGCCGCTGACCCGGCCTGGGCTGGTGCCGGCGGGCATCCGGGTGCTCCCGTTGGCTAGAGCCCGGTGACTCTCACGACCTCTTCGAAGGTGGTGATGCCCTCGGCGAGCTTGCGCAGAGCGGACTGGCGCAGGGTGCGCATGCCGTTCTTGACCGCCTCGCGCTTGATCTCGGGGGCGTCCCGACCCTCGACGATCAGGTGCTTGATCGACTCGTCGATCGGCAGGATCTCGAAGATGCCGCAGCGCCCGAGGTATCCGGTGCCGCGGCACTCGTGGCAGCCCTGGCCTTCCTTGACCTTGATCCGGCGCCCTTCCGGCACCGCCAGGCGCAGGGAGGCGGCTTCCTCGATCGACAGCGTGCGCTCGGTGATGCACTTGGTGCAGATCTTCCGCACCAGGCGCTGCGCCATGGCGCCGATCAACGTCGAGCTGATGAGAAAGCGCTCGACGCCGAGGTCGATCAGGCGCGAGATCGAGGTGGAGGCGTCGTTGGTGTGCAGGGTGGAGAAGACGAGGTGACCGGTGAGTGCCGCCTGGATGGCGTACTGCGCCGTCTCGCCGTCGCGGATCTCGCCCACCATGATGACGTCCGGGTCCTGGCGCAGGATGTGGCGCAGCGCGCCGGCGAAGTCGATGCCGACCTTGGCCTGGACGGCGGTCTGGTTGAACTCCTCGAGCACCATTTCGATCGG
>JAGOCP010000454.1 GCA_017998715.1 Thermoanaerobaculia bacterium
CCGGCCTCGAAGCCATCGAAAAAGAGGCTCAGAAAGTACTTGTCGGTGTACGTGTCGAATTCACTGGTGTTGTCCGGGTTGTCGCCGGTGCTGTTCGAGGAATCGGCCCAGATCGGGTGGGCGACGCCGTCGATCACGGTGAGCCCGCTGTAGTCGCCGAAGTCCATCTGGATGTCGGTCGAGACCGAGGCGCCGTCGCTCACTCGTACGTTGCCGCGGAAGGTGGGGAAGCCCACCGGAGTGAACGAGTCGCACCACTCTTCCATCGCCGTGTTGGTCCCCGAGTTGCGCGCGTCATGCCAGCAGATCGCGACCTCGCCGGTCGCCGGATCCGAGGCGATCTTGGGCAGGAACTGGCTGCGCGTCGTCGCGTCGGTGTTCACCTGGATGGGCGCGCTCCAGGTGGCGCCGGTGTCGTCGGAGTACCGCAGCATGATGTTGGTGTTGTGGCTCTCGTTGACGAGCTCGTCGGTGTAGACGAGATAAAGCCGGCCGAAGTGCTGGCTCGTCGGGTTGCGGTCGAAGGCGAGGCCGGCCTCGGGGTCGATCGAGCGGTGGTTCTGCGCCGGAATGAAGTCGAATCCGCCAACGTTGGTCGTCGTCGCCACGATCGAGGCGCCGAAGCCGCCGGCACCGGGGCCGTCGGAGTCGATGTTGATACGGATACTGGCGTTCGGACCTTGACCTCCACTCGGACCGCAGACCTGCACGACTGCATGCGGGAAGACGGGCGAGGTGGCGATATCGCCGAAGCTGCAGCTGCTGGTGGTGGGCGCGGTCTGCATCGCAGAGAAGGCACCGATCGCCCCTAGACCCGTCACCGCGGCCCCGCGGGCGACCATGACCGAGTCGTTGTTCCAGACGATCCAGATCATGCCGTCGTGGGCCACCACGGAGGGCTGATCGACGCAGAAGTTGCAGAAGAAGCTCGCGACTGGGCTGAAGCTGACGCCGCCGTTAACGCTGACTTTGGTCACGATGTTGTCGGCCGCAGAGTCGATGAAGGTCGCGAACAGATTTCCGAACGAGTCCCAGGCGAGATTTGGATCGCAGCAGTAGCTGCCGAGCGAGCCGCCGACGACCCAGGTCTGTCCGCCGTCGATCGAGCGCCAAGGGCTCGCGGAACTGTTGCAGTGGGCGACGAGCTGCAGCGGGTTCGCCGGGTTCTTGGCGATGGCGCACTCGTTGTCGCCATTGACGATCTTGCTGATGTTGATGTCGACGGTACCGGCGACCGTTTCCGGGGTGCCGCTCGTCTCGCCTTCAGCTTCGAGCTTCTCGCCGCGATAGGTCCACGGGGCGACCGGGTTGGGAACGCTCCAGACGCCGCGCCGGGCTCGCTGCGCCTCGGCCTGCGCCGCGGTCAGCTCGTCCATCTGCCCTTCTTCGGCCGGACGGTACCGCGCTCCAGGTCGGAGCCAGGCGAGGCCGGCCGCCGCCAATTCCACGCTCAAGTCCCGGGCAACGCCCTGGGCATCGGTGTAGAAGACCCGCGAGACCATCTCGTCCTTGGCGTTGCGGTACTTGAAGCGCACCGCGCCGTTCTTGCCCAAGAGGGCCTCGCGCACGAACGCCTTGGCTTCGGCGGCGAACGGCTGGCCGTCGGCCGGCGCTTCGGTGCCGTAAATGCGGACGTCGTAGCTCCCTTCGCCGTAGGAGAGGATGACGACGTTGGCATCTTTGACTGCGGTGAAAACGCCGCCGAGGCGTTTGGCGGAAGCCGGCTGCGCCGCCAGGCCGAGCAGGGCGACGGCTGCGAGCAAGCTCGCAGAGATGGAGCGCGGGACGCGATCGTGCATGGGACGAGAACCTCCGGAAGAGTGAACGAAGACCGACTGGAACCGATTTGCAGGTAGTTTACCGCAGGTTTCTACGGAGAGGATTCCGCGCAAGGGCTGCTAGGCTTTGCGTGCGATGTCGGCATCGTTCCCACGATTGCACTCGATCCTCTTGCTCACGGCCTGCTGCCTCGCCGGGTCGGCCGGCTGCAGCGCCGGGTCTCGCGCGCCGCACACCGCGTCCGAAAGCCGACCGGAAGCGCCGCCGGCTCCCGTCGCGCCGGTCGAGAACGGCAGCGAGGGCGACGTTTCTGTGGCGCCTTCGGCGACTGTCGCCGAACCGCCGGGCGATGCGGCCGGGGCGCCCGAGGCAGGGAAGCGCAAGGTGAAGCGGGCGGTGAGTCCCTGCCGGCAGCAGGTCTCGGGCGACGCTCCGGCGATCGACGACGCCCACCGCAAGCTCTACGAGACCTTGTGCGGCGCGGCGCTCTGGTTCGACGGTCTGTTCGGCGAGCGCAACGAGATCGCCATCGCGTCGGCGCGCGGCACCAGCGGACGGCTCGAGATCTCCGGACTGTATTCCGAGTACGAGGGCAACAAGCTCCGGGTGCGCGGCAACGTACGCTTCGACTTCCCGAACTTCGCCAAGCGCTGGAACGCCTTCATCGGCCGCGACGACCAGGACGACTTCATCCGCGACCGCAGCGAGGGCCTCGCCCTGCGCTCGCAGTTCCTCGACTTCGCGGACGAGAATCGCTGGCTGGCCGGCCTCGGCTATTCGCTGCCAGGTACCTACAAGCAGCGCACCGACTTCCGGGTCGGCGGCAAGCTCGGCAGTGAGCCGGAGATCTTCGCCCAGGGGCGCTTTCGGCGGAACTTCCTGATCAACGACCGCAACCTCTTTCACTTCCGCGAGA
>JAGOCP010000455.1 GCA_017998715.1 Thermoanaerobaculia bacterium
ATCGACCGGCCGTTCGCCCGTATTGCCGCCGTCGTCGATGTCGAGAGCGAGCGGAGTGAAGGCCGGATCGGCGGACATTCCGGAACCGAAGTTCACCAGGAGCCGCTCGACGCCCATGCCGTCACTCGCGGGCAGGTCGTAGGTGTAGAGCAGCCGGCCCAGACCGTCGAAAGCGAGCGCCTGGGTGTCGCGCCCGGCGACCTCGAAAAACGCGGCGCCCGAATTGGTGATCTGCAGCGCGCCGAGGATCGAGGAGCTCGCCGTCAGACCGTACACCGCAAAGCCTAGCCGGCCGTCGGGGCCGGTGACGAGGGCCCGCGGCAGAGTGTCTTCATTGTCCGCGTTGATGAGGAACGAGCCGCTGTCGGCGAAGGTGGTGTCGAGGGCGCCGTTCGACTGGAACCGCGTGAGCCCCGCGTCGAGGTCGAGCGCCGCCACGGGGTCGTAGTAGGAGTGCAGCACGTAAATCCGGCTGGCCGAATCAACGACGAGCCGCGCGCCGCCGCCGGCGAGAAGGCCCAGGTTGGGTCCGGTCACCGGAGCGAAGCCATCGCTGCTGAAATTGAGGTCGAGATCCCCCGCCGCGGTTAGGCCGACGAGGTAGTAGTCGGAGCGCAGCCCGTTGACCACCGACTCGAGGAGCGCGACGTAGCGCGTCGTCGGATCGGCCGATTCGGCGACGTCGACCAGCCGGCAGTCTTCGGTGTCGCAGAAGGAAGGGAGGTCGAAGTACTCCCAGCCGGAGCCGCTGAAGGTGGTGTCGAAGGTGCAGGGGTCTTCGGCGGTGAAGCGGGCGATGAAGGCGCGCTCGGTGGTTTCGCTGCCGAAGACCGTCGTGACCCCGGCCAGCAGGAGCCGATTCGAGCTGTCGAAGATCGCCTGCCGCATCACGAAGTTGTCGAGGAAGGCGACGCCGTTGATGCAGCCTTCCCAGAGGCTCGCGCCATCACTGATGTTGGTCACGGTCTCGATCTCGCTGCGGTCGAGCGTGCCGATGTCGCCGGTGATCAGGTAGCGCTGCCGTTGGTCGACCGCGCCGGCCCAGGGCTGCGAGCTCGCATAGCCCTCGGAGACCCCGTCGCCCCCCCAGGTGGAATCGAGCGCGCCGTCGGTGGCGTGAAGTGGCGCGGCGGCCGCCAGGGCCGTGGCTGTCACGGAGGCGGCGAAGAGGAGTCCAAGAGTGCGCATGAGTGTTCCCTCACACTCTTGCTCGCTGTTCCACCGGTGCAGGGGACACCGGAAGTCGCCCGCTCAGGCCGGGCGGCTCACCCGCACCCGCACGTCGACCGCCTTCGACGCCGCCGGCTCGCCGGCTCGCGGCACCGCCGCCGCGAGGAACGGGTTGATGTCGAGCTCGACGATTTCGGGGAAGTTCTGCACCAGCCAGGCGAGCTTGAGCAACACCATCTCGAGCAGCGCGATGTCGGACGGCGCGTCGCCTCGCACCCCTTCGAGGAGCTTGACGCCGCGGATGCCGCGCACGATGTCGCTCGCCTCGGAGGGGGCGAGGGGGGTGACGCCGAAGCGCACGTCGCGGAAGACCTCGACATACTTGCCGCCGAGACCGAACATCAGCACCGGCCCGAAGCGCGGATCGGTCGAGACGCCGAAGATCGTCTCGTGCCCGGTCTGCGCCATCTCCTGCACGAAGAAACCGGAGATCGCGAGACCGGCGGCGCCGAAGCGGTGGGAGAGGGCGTCGCAGGCCCGGGCTACCTCGGCCTCGTTGGCGAGATCGAGCTCGATGGCCTTGGCTTCGCTCTTGTGGACCAATCCGGGGGAGATCGCCTTGACCACCACCGGGAAGCCGATCCGGCGGGCCGCGGCGAGCGCCTCGGCGCGATCGGCCGCGACCTGCCAGCGGGCGACGGGAATCTCCAGAGCTTCGAGCAGGCGGAAGGCGGCAGCGGTGTCGAGGTAGCCGTCCGCGCCGGGCGCGGCGAGCGACCGAGCGATGGCGTCGGTGTCGAAGTCGAAGACCGGCGACGCCTCGTGCTCGGGACGCCGCCGCCACTCGCCGTAGCGCACCAGCTGCGCCAGGGCACGCGCCGCCGACTCCGGAAAGCGATAGACCGGCGGCAGGTGGCCGGCCCCTTTGAGGCCCTCGTAGAAGCTCTCGACCGCCATCATCACCGCCAGCACCGGCTTGCCGCAGATACCGTCGGCGCTCTCCGCGGTTGCCCGGGCCGCCCGCGCCGCCGCCTCGAGCACGTCGCGAGGATCGCCGAGCAGCGGCGTGACGTTGACCACCAGCGCCGCATCGACCCCGGGGTCGGCGAGCACGGCGGCGAGCGTGCGCTCGTACTGCTCGGCGGTCGCCGAGGCGATCATGTCGACGGGATTGCCGAGCGATGCGGCGGCCGGCAGGAAGCTCGCGAGGTGAGCCCGAGTGGCCGGGGAGAGCTCGGCCATCTCGAGCGCCAGGTTGACGCAGGCGTCGGTCGCCATGATGCCGGGACCGCCGGCGTTGGTGACGATCGCGACCCGCGGGCCGGCCGGTAGCGGGCAGCGGTCGAGGGCGCGGGCGACATCGAAGAGCTCGTCGATGGTGTCGGCGCGCAGCACGCCGCACTGGTCGAGGAAGGCCGAGACGGTGACGTCGGTCCCGGCCATCGCGCCGGTGTGGCTCGAGGCGGCGCGCGCCCCTTCGGCGGTGCGACCCGACTTGACGATCAGGATCGGCTTCTTGCGCG
>JAGOCP010000456.1 GCA_017998715.1 Thermoanaerobaculia bacterium
GCCCGCCGTAGCCGACCCGGGTGCCCGGCGGAATCGATTTGACCTGGACGATCTCCGCCTCGACCGAGAGAACCGGCTCGAGCTCAGCCGAGAGCCGGCCCGCCGAGTCGTAGCCGTAGAGCGCGATTCCCAACCGCACCCAGTCGAAGCGCGCCGACGGCAGGTGCAGTGCGCCCGCGCTGTTCGCCAGGTGCACTATCGTCGTCCTCCGCTCCGCCTCAGTCAGGAAGGAAAGGGCCTCCAGAAACCGCCCTTGCTGCTGCGGGTTCGAGTCCGACTCGGGCGTTTCGGCCTCGGCAAGGTGCGACATGACCCCTTCGAGCCGCAGTTCCGGCGAAGAGCGAAAAAGCTCGAACAATGAAGATGCCTCCCGGGCATCGATGCCCAATCGCGTCATCCCCGTGTCGAACTTGAGGTGGAGCGGCGCAGTCCACCCATTCCCTTTACTGAAAGCCTTTAGAGCCTGAAGGCTCTCAATACTGCTGATCACTGGGACCAGCCGGTGCTGCATCAGGACCGGAGCCGCTTCGTCCGGCAGCGGCGACAGCACCAGGATCTGCGCCTCGACACCGGCGTTCCGCAGCTCGATCGCCTCTTCGGCGGTGGCGACGGCGAAGCCGGCCAGGCGCTCGCCGCCCTCGCCTCCGGCTTCGGCCTCGAGAGCGCGCGCCACGGCGACGGCGCCGTGGCCGTAGGCATCGGCTTTGACGACGGCGAGGATCTTCGCCGGAGCCACCCGCCCGGCGAGACGGTGGTAGTTGCGCCTGATGGCGGCGAGATCGACTTCGACCCACGCTCTGCGCAGGGAATGCGCGCCACTCTCGCCTTCAGCCAACGTCGCTCCCGGCGTGGCTCGGATCGTAGCTGTGGAAGCGCGTCGTTTCGCCCTTGAAGACCAGCTGCACGGTGCCGGTCTCGCCGTTCCTGTGCTTGGCGATGATCAGCTCGGCGAGACCGCGGACCGAAGGATCGTCCTTGTTGTAGACCTCGTCGCGGTAGATGAAGGCCACGAGGTCGGCGTCCTGCTCGATCGAGCCCGATTCGCGCAGGTCCGAGAGCACCGGTCGATGGTCGCCACCGCGCTTCTCCGAAGCCCGCGAGAGCTGCGACAGCAGAATGATCGGTATGTCGAGCTCCTTGGCGAGCTGCTTGAACGCCCGGGTGATCGCCGAGATCTCGAGGTTGCGGTTCTCGAAGCGGCCTCCTGCCTGCATGAGCTGCAGATAGTCGACCACCAGCACTTCGAGACCCTTCTCCGCCTTCAGCCGCCGCGCCTTCGAGGCCACCTCGAGCAACGTCGGCGAGGCCGAGTCGTCGATGAACATCGGCGCCTTGCCGATCTCGCCCATCTTCTGCACCACCTTCACCCACTGCTGCTGCGACAGGTGCCCGGAGCGGATGCGGGAGAAAAAGACGTCGGCCTCGGCGCAAAGGATGCGCAGCGCCAGCTCCTGCTGGCCCATCTCGAGCGAGAAAATTCCCACCGTCTTCTTCTCGCGGATGGCGACGTGCGAGGCGATGTTGAGCGCGAAGCTCGTCTTGCCCATGCCCGGGCGGCCGCCGATGATGATCAGCGTGCCCTTGCCGAGGCCGTGGGTCATGCGGTCGTAGTCGATGAAGCCGGACGGCACGCCGGTGAGCGCCGCGCCGGGATTCTCCTCGAGCATCTCGAGGGTCTCTTCGATGATCCGGTCGAACGCCACGAAGCCGCGCCGGACGGCCTCTTCGCCGAGCGCCATGACCGCCGACTCGGCGCGGTCGAGCGCCTTCTGGGCGTCGACGCCGCCGTCCAGGCAGTCGCGGGTGATCTCGCGGCAGACGTCGATCAGACGCCGCCGGACCGAACGCTCTTTGACGATTTCGACGTAGTGCTCGAAGCGCCCCAGGTCCGGCAGGTCGACGTCCAGCCCGGCGAGGTAGGCGAGGCCCCCGGCGCTCTCCAGCGCCGCCTTCTGCTCCAGCTTCGCCTGCACGGTACGCAGGTCGATCGAGACCTGGTTGTCCTGCAAGTCGAGCATGGTGGCGTAGATCAGCCGGTGCCGCTCGGCGTGAAAATCCTCGGCCTTGAGACGCCCCGAGACCGACGGCAGCAGCCGAGGATCGAGCAGCACCGCCGCCAGCACGGCGCGCTCCGACTCCTCGCTCTGCGGCATCGACTTCGGGGGCTTGAGGACTTCGAGCATGCGTCCGCTATCCTAGACCGAATCCGGCCGTCCCAGAATCGCTCTCGGACCTCCGGGGCGCGGCTTCGCGAGCCCGGCGGGAGGGGGCAGCGCCCGACCGGGAGGCTGCTACGATGCCGCGGATGAATCGTGCGCTTCGAGCGCAGCCGGCTTGGGTCGGCGGCGTGGCCATCCTGCTTCTGCTGTCGGCCCTGGCGCTCGCTTGCGGGCGATCCCGGCCGGCGCGTGTGCTGGTCCTGGGCTTCGACGGGCTGGACCCGGAGGCGGTCGATCTGTTGCTCTCCGAGGGCAAGCTGCCGAATTTCGCGAAGCTGCGTCGGGAGGGCGCCTACGGGCGCCTGAAGACCTTCAAGCCGACTCTCTCGCCGATCCTCTGGACGACCATCGCCACCGGCAAGACCCCCGACCAGCACGGCATCGGGCATTTCGTCGGCCGCGACCGGGCGAGCGGGCAGGAGCAGCCGGTGACCAGCGACATGCGCCGCACCAAGGCGCTCTGGAACCTCTT
>JAGOCP010000457.1 GCA_017998715.1 Thermoanaerobaculia bacterium
TGGGTGGCGATCCGTTCGATGCCCTCGAGATCGTGGGTGGTGAGAAGGACCGTCGTGCCGCGATCGGCGAGCTCGCCGATGAGCTCGTCGAAGACGAAGCGGCGGGCGACCGGGTCGAGGCCGAGCGTGGGGTCGTCGAGGAGGAGGAGCTCGGGGCGTTGCGCCAGGGCGAGGGAGAGCATGACCAAGCCCTTCTGGCCGCGCGACAGCGCCCCGAACGGCTTCGTCAACGCGATCCCGAAGCGGTCGAGGCGGCCGCGGAAACCGGCGGTTTCCCAGTTGCGATGAAAGGACCCGACGAACTGTCCGATGGCGTCGACCTTCATCGCCGGCGGCGCGTCCGGACTTTCCGGCGTCGCGGCGATGCGGCCCATCAGGCGATGGCGCGCTTTCCATGGATCGAGCCCGTCGAGTTCCAGCACGCCGCCGTCGGGGCGCCGATGTCCGAGAAGGGCCTTCACCAACGAGCTCTTGCCCGAGCCGTTGCGTCCGACCAGGGCGTAGACCGAACCCTCCGGGATATGCAGGTCGAGCCGGTCGAGGGCGGTCGTCCGGCCGTAGCGCAGCGTGACGTCGCGGATCAGGATCTTCACGATTTCTTCTCCTTGGACTCGAGCGACAAGAAGGCAGCGAGAACGGCGACCGCGGCCGGCTTGGCGTCGAAGCCGAGACCGGCTGCTGTGGCGGCGAAGCGGGCGGCGGCGTCGGCGAGGCGGGCCTGGCGTTCGGCGGCAGAGGGGAGGGGCGGATTCTGGGCGACGTAGGTCCCGTCACCCCGGCGCATCTCGAGGACTCCCGCTTCGCCGAGCCGCTGGAAGGCCTTGGCGACCGTGTTCGGATTGACCCGGAGATCGCGCGCCAGATCGCGGACCGAGGGGATCGGCTCGCCCGGGGACAGGCTGCCGGAGGTGACGAGGTGCTGGATCCCCTCTTCGATCTGGCGGCCGATCGGGCGAGGGTCCGAAGTGTCCACTCGGAGCGGGAGGTGCAACATGTGTACTAGTGTACTAGTACAATAGATCGATCTGTCAAGCCTCTGCGATGCCTCGGCGAAGCCTCTCTCAGAGAAGTGCGCTGAACAGGCGCGCTCCCACTTCGCCGAGGTAGCGCGGAAAGCGCCGGCGGGCGAGCCGGTGTGGGTGGACCTCGCGCGAGCGCCGCAGATCATCTTCGAAAGCGGCTGCCAGCTGGTCGGCGGCGCCGGTGCCGTAGACCGCAGCGACGACCTCGAAGTTCAGCCGGAAGCTCCGGTTGTCGAAGTTGGCGCTGCCCACGACGGCGAGCTCGCGGTCGACCACCATCGTCTTGGCGTGCAGCATCGCCGGGCGGTACTCGAAGACTCTCGCCCCGCAGGCCAGCCAGTCATCGAAGTACGAGCGCACGGCTGCAGAGACCAGGCGGGAGTCGCCGCGAATCGGCACCAGCAGGCGCACGTCGACGCCGCGATGGGCGGCCGAGGTGATCGCAGTCAGGATCGGCTCGTCCGGGACCAGATAGGGGCAGGTGATCCAGACTCGCTGGTCGGCGCTGGCAATGGCGGAGAAGAGGAAATCGTGGATCGGGAAGACCGTCCGGTCCGGTCCCGACCGGACGATCTGCAGGCGGTGCTCGCCCTCCGGGAGATCCGGCAGGTAGGCCGGGTGAGGCCTGAGCGGACGTTTGGCGGCAAACTGCCAGTTCTCGAAGAAGGCTCTTTGCAGCCAGCGGACCGCCTGTCCTTCGATGCGCATGTGGGTATCCCGCCAGGGGCGCTCCGCGCCGCTGCCGACCGTCTGGGAGTCGGAGACGTTCATGCCGCCGAGGAATCCGATCCGCCCGTCGACGACGACGATCTTGCGATGGGTTCGGAAGTTGAGCAGGCGGGAACGGATCCCCAGCTGCGGCGGATTGAAGCGCTCGAAGTCTCCGCCGGCCGCTACCAGCGAGCGGAAGAAGGGCTGGCGCACGGCAGCCCCCATGCCGTCGACGAGGACGCGAACCTCGATCCCGGCGCGGGCGCGCTCGACCAGCAGGTCGCGAAGGCGCCGCCCGGTCGCATCGTCGGCCCAGATGTAGGACTCGAGGTGAATGTGGTGCCGCGCCTGGGCGAGCGCGCTCTCGATCGCCGCGAACGCCTCGGAACCGGAGAGGTAGATCTGAAGGTCGGTCGCCGAGCTGAGCGGCACCTCGTCGAGGCGCGTGGCGAGACGCACCTGCCGGACGATGTCGCTGGGTATGGCGGCATTCGCTTCGATCGCGGCCAGCGAGGCCGAGAGTCGCGCCTTTAGCCCCTGATACAGAATTCGGCGGCGCTCGAGGCGCCGCGGCCCGAAGAGGAAGTAGACCGGTAGTCCCACTAGAGGAAGGAAGGCCAGGGTGACGATCCAGGCGAGCGTCGACGCCGGGGCGCGGCGATCGGTAGCGACCCAGACCGCAACCCCCGCCACCCAGAGCACTTCGACCAGAGCCGCGGACCACCAGGTCATCGTCTGCCCAGCCTAGACCACTCTGCAGCCAATCGCTCGCCGGGTCTGGCGGCACACTCGCTCTCGCCGCATAGAATCCGGCCATGCGCATCGTGGCGATCGGTGGCGGGCCGGCAGGGCTCTATTTCGGCATTCTCATGAAGCAGGCGCACCCGGAAGTCGAAATCGAGATCCTCGAGCGCAACCGTCCGGACGACACTTTCGGGT
>JAGOCP010000458.1 GCA_017998715.1 Thermoanaerobaculia bacterium
GCCGGAGACACCGTGGTCGCGCTCACCCCTGCCTGGCCCTGGGTCGGCGGCTACGCGATCATGGCGGCGGTCTTCTTCGCGGCTCGCTGGCTCACCGTGCACGACGACGCTGCCGGGCACTGAGCCGCGCGGGCCCGGCCGGCCTTCGACGCCGCCGCGGATCAGCGCGCAGCGGCTGCCGCCAGGCGCGGCTCGCGGTGCCGGTCGACCCACCAGCCGAAGAGGACGAAGAGCCACATCGCCTGCGCGCTCCAGGCGACGACCGCCGCCGAGGGGGGCGGCGGACCGGCGAGACTCGCGGCGTAGATCGCGACCAGGAGCGCGACCAGCGCCCCCAGGCCGAGGGAGCCGATGCGGTCGCGCGCCCGAGTGGTGCGCAGATAGATCCCGGCGCCGAGAGCGAGCAGCAGCAGCTCGACCGCGACCGTCCACGGCAACGAGCGCCAGAGCCCGAGGCCCAGCCGCGTCTCCCCGGTGAGGGTCACCGGCATGTCCGGAATGTGCGAGGCGACGTCGAGCAGCCAGTGGCTCGCCACGACGGCTACCACCATGGCGGCGTCGAGGCGCCGCCCGCGATGCAGGAGGACGACCAGTGCGGCGAGCAGCACCCCCCAGGCCAGCAGGGCTACGAGGCTGTGCGACCACGGATACGAGACGAATCGCAGCGGATTCACCGCTGTGGCACCGGGCACGATCTCGAGCTTCTCCACTCCGGCGAGAACCAGGTTCGGCCACAGGAGGTCGGCAAACTGCGCCGCGGCGAAGAGCAGACCCAGCGAAAGCGCCGGGGTTGCGCGTTTCGCCGCCAGCCCGACTGCGAAGTGTCCGAGGAACATGCGGCGGACTCTAACCGCGGCGAGCTTGCGAGGAAAGGGCCGGCAGCCTAGTCTGTCGACCATGGAGCGGGAGGCCGTCGAAGGCCGTGAGGTCGAAGTCGCCGACGGGCAGAAGGTCGCAGTGCGGCTCTTCCGGCCCGTGGGCGTCTGCCGTGGGGCCGTCCTCTTCGTTCCGGCCATGGGCGTCGCCCAGGCCTTCTACGCGCCGCTCGCCAAGTGGCTGGCTGGAGAGGGCTTTCTCGCCCTCACCTTCGACTACCGGGGGATGGGGTTGTCCCGCCCGGCCGAGCACCGGCGTTCGTTGCGCGGCTTCGACGTTGGGCTCCTCGACTGGGCACGGCAAGACTGCGCCGCCATGATCGCGCTCGCCAAGGTCGAGGCACCGGACCGGCCACTCTGCTGGCTGGGGCACAGCCTGGGCGGCCAGATCCTGCCGTTCGTCCCGAACCGGGATGCCGTTGCCAGGATCATCACCGTCGCCAGCGGCAGCGGCTACTGGCGGGAGAACTCGCCGCGCCTGCGGCGTTTCGCCGGCCTGCTCTGGTACGGCATCGTGCCGGCGTCGCTGGCGCTCTTCGGCTACTTCCCCGGCAAGCGCCTGCGGATGGTGGGCGACTTGCCGCACGGCGTCATGGCGCAATGGCGGCGCTGGTGCCTCGATCCCGAATACGCGGTCGGTGTCGAGGGCGAGCTCGCCCGGCGGCTCTACGAAGGGGTCACCCAGCCGCTCGTGTCGTTTTCCTTCACAGACGACGAGTTCATGTCTGCCCGCAATACCGAGTCGCTGCACGCCTTCTACGCCGGCGCGCCGCGCACCATGAAGCGCTTCGCCCCCGCCGACCTCGGCGAGCGCCGGGTCGGCCACTTCGGGTTCTTTCGCCCTGAGGTCGCCGAGTCGCTCTGGCGCCCTCACCTGCTGCCGGAGCTCCTGCGAGACTGAACCTCAGGCGAGGTTGTGGAAGACCTTCTGCACGTCGTCGTCCTGTTCGAGGACGTCGACGAGCTTCAGGACCTCGTTTGCTTCCTTTTCGGAGAGCTCGACGGTGGTGTTGGGAATGTACTCCGACTCGGCCGAGATCGGCGTGATCTTGCGGTCTTCGAGCGCCTTCTGCAGCAGTCCGAAATCGTTGAAAGCACAGCGAATGACGAGCTGCGGCTCACCCTTCTCGGAGACCGACTCGCCCATCTCCTCGAGACCGTGATCGATGAGCTCGAGCTCGAGCGCCTCCTGGTCGATCTTCTCGGGGTGGAGACGGAACACACCGACGCGCTTGAACTGGAAGGCGACACTGCCGGTGTTGCCGAGGTTGCCGCCGCCCTTGTTGAAAGCGGTACGGAGGTTGGGCACCGTGCGGGAGGTGTTGTCGGTGGCGGTCTCGATCAGCACGGCGACGCCGTGCGGAGCGTAGCCCTCGTAGAGAACCTCCGCGTAGTCGACGGCGCCCTGGCCGGAGGCCTTCTTGATCGCCGATTCGACCTTGTCCTTCGGCATGTTCACGGCGCGGGCGTTCTGCAGCACCCGCCGCAGCAGGGGGTTGTATTCGAGGTTCGGCCCCCCGGCCTTGACGGCGATGGCGATCTCCTTGCCGATGCGCGCGAACGCCTTGGCCATCTTGTCCCAGCGGGCGAACATCACATGCTTGCGAGTCTCGAATATGCGTCCCATGGTCTCTCGCGGATCGTCGAAGCGTGAGGTGGATGAGGCCCGTCGGGCCGACGGCGGCTGGCCGCGGCTCGGCGCCGGACGGGGCAGCGCGGGGCTGCAGGAGCGCCAACTCTAGCCCGGGGAAGGGCTTCCGGTAAAGCCGGGCCGGTGTGTCCCCGTTTT
>JAGOCP010000459.1 GCA_017998715.1 Thermoanaerobaculia bacterium
ATCCTGCGCAACCTGAAGGCGCGCGGCGTGCAGCTGGCCGTCGACGACTTCGGTACCGGCTACTCGAGCCTGAGCTACCTGCGGAAATTCCCCATTGATGCGCTGAAGATCGACCAGTCGTTCGTGCGCCAGATCTCGACTTCGCCGGCGGAGACTGGCATCGTGAGCGCGGTCATCAGCATGGGGCGGAGCCTCAAGCTGCGGGTCATCGCAGAAGGCGTGGAGACTCCGGAAGAGGCCGATTTCCTGCTGGCGCAGCAATGCGACGAGGCCCAGGGTTATCATTTCAGCCGGCCGGTTCCGCCGCGGCGCTTCGCCGAGCTGCTCGCCGGCGGTAGTTTCCCGCGGCACGCCGCCGCCAAGCCTCAGCCGCTCTCCCGGCGCAGCTCCGGGTCTTCCGAAGCCGAGTCGCTATCATGGTGAGCGTGACCCCTCCCGAGCCTCACACCCTGGAGTCTCCGCCGGAGCGCGGCGCCGCCGCGGCCGCCGGCGGGGACGGCGCCCGCAAGGCACTACGCCTCCTGCTGGTCGAAGACAGCGCCGGCGACGCTCGCCTGCTGCGCGAGATGATCGCCGAGCAAGCGGCACGCGGACTCGAGGTCGCGCACGTCGAGACCATGGAAGCGGCGGAGCGGCACCTCTCGCTCGGAGCTTTCGACGTCGTCGTGGTCGATCTCGGGCTCCCGGATGCGCAGGGACTGGAGGCGGTGCGGCGTACGCAGCGCGCCGCGCCGCGCACGCCGCTGGTCGTGCTGACCGGTCTCGATGACGAGGCGCTGGCGGTCGCGGCGCTGCAGGCCGGCGCCGAGGACTACCTGGTGAAAGGCCAGATCGAAAGCCGCGCCTTGCAGCGCGCGCTGCGCCACGCGGTCGAACGGCGGGCGCTCCGCGACGCGCTGTTCGACGAGGAGGCCGAGGTCAAGGTGGGTGCGCGGCTCTTCCGCACCCTGGTCGAGAATCTCCCCGACGTGATCGCCCGATTCGACACCGATCTCCGGCATCTCTATGTCAGCCCTTCTGTCCAGACGGTTACAGGGCGGCGGCCGGAGGAGTTTCTGGGCCGGACCAACCAGGAGCTCGGAATGCCTCCAGAGCTCGCGGAGCGTTGGGACCTCGCCCTGCGGCGCACGCTCGCCACCGGCCAGCCCGAGCGCATCGAGTTTGCCTACGCTGGACCGCAGGGTATGCGCCAGTTCGATTGCCGGCTGGTTCCCGAGTTCGGCGAGGGCCCGGACGCGCTCTCCGTGCTGACCGTGGCACGCGACGTGACCGAGCGCCACAACGCGCTCGCCGCCGAGCGCACGGCACGAGGGGTGGCGGAGGAGCTGCGCGAGGCGACCATCGAGCTCACTCGCAGTCTCGACCGCGAAGTGGTGCTGGTCACCCTGCTCGACCGCCTGCGGCAGCTGGTGCCGTTCGACCACGCCAGTGTCATGCTGCTCGAGGAGGCCTCCCGCCTTGCCGTTCGCGCGGTATTCGACGGCGACCGCGTCGTACCCGTGGCGGCGGAGGAGAGCGCGAAGTTCGATCCCGCCGATCATCCGGTGGTGCAGGGAATTCTCGCCACCGGTGCCGCCGTGCTGATCCCCGACCTCAGCGTGCACCCGGCGGGGAGCCTCCCCAGCGGGAAGGTGAGCGAAGGGAGCTGGATGGGCGTGCCGCTGTTCGCCCGCGGCAGTGTCGCGGGACTGGTTTCACTCGCCACCGCCGACGCCTTCAGCGAGGATCAGGTGCGGCTCGCCGAGGCGATGTCGTCGCAGGCCTCGGTCGCGGTCGAGAACGCGGTGCTCTTCGCGCAGATGCAGGCGTCGACGAAACGCATGCAGGCGCTGTCGCGCCGTCTGGTCGAGGCGCAGGAGAGCGAGCGCCGCAGCATCGCGCGCGAGCTGCACGACGAGGCGGGCCAGTCGTTGACCTCGTTGCGCATCGGCCTCCGGCTGCTGGAGCGCGAGATCGCCCAGGGTGTCGAGACCACCGGCCGGGTCGCCGAGCTCGTGCGGACGACCGACGCGGTGATCGACGGTCTGCACCGTCTGGCCGCCGATCTGCGTCCCGCGAGCCTCGATCACCTGGGGCTCGACGCGGCGCTGCGCCAGTACTCGCGCGAAGCGGCCGCGAAGTACGATCTCGCGGTGCACTTCAAGGCTCGCGGCTTCACCAGCGAGCGCCTGCCGGCGGCGGTGGAGACGGCGCTCTACCGCGTGGTGCAGGAGGCGATGACCAATGTCGCGCGGCACGCCAAGGCGACTCGCGTCGACATCCTGGCGGAACGCCGCGGCGACCGCGTGATGGTGATGATCGAGGACAACGGCGCCGGCTTCGACCCGCTGCGGGTTCAGCGCGCCGACCACTTCGGACTGTTGGGGATGAAGGAACGCGCCGAGGCGCTTACCGGCAGCCTCACGCTGGAGAGCTCTCCCGGCGCGGGAACGACGATCGTGGTGGAGGTGGCGGATGCCGATCCGAATCCTGATCGCTGACGATCACTCCGTCGTCAGGTCCGGTCTGCGGGCGCTGCTCGCTGCCGACCCGGACATCTTCGTCGCCGGCGAGGCGGCCGACAGCGTCGAGGTGATGCAGCTTGCCGAGCGCCTGCAGCCCGACCTCGTGCTGCTCGACATCACCATGCCGCAGGAGAACGGCATCAAGATCGCGCAGC
>JAGOCP010000460.1 GCA_017998715.1 Thermoanaerobaculia bacterium
GATTGAACAGCTGCGCCGTGTCGGCGCCGAGCACCGGGTCACAGCTGAACAGACCGAGGTCGGTGTAGAGCTCGGCGGTGTCGGTGTTGTAGTTGCCGGTCGCGAGATGAACGTAGGTCCGCACGCTATCGGGCTCCTGGCGAACCACGAGTGAGACCTTGGCGTGCGTCTTGTAGCCCAGGACGCCGTAGGCGACGTGCGCGCCGGCGCCTTCGAGAGCCTCCGCCCACTCGATGTTGCGGGCCTCGTCGAAGCTCGCCTTGAGCTCCACCAGCACGGCGACCTGCTTGCCGCGTTCCGCGGCCTCGATGAGCGACTGCACGACCGGAGAGTTGCGCGAAGTCCGGTAGAGGGTCTGCTTGATCGCCAGTACCGCCGGGTCCTCCGCCGCGACGCGCAGGAAGCGCTCGACCGAGCTCGAAAAAGCGTCGTAGGGATGGTGCACGAGCAGATCGCCGCTGCGAATCACCTTGAAGATGTCGACCTCGCGCCCGTCGCTGGCGACCTCGAGGCGGGGATGGACCTGCGGCCGCCATTTCGGAACCTGCAGAGCCGGGAGCGGCAACGCGGCGAGCTGGAACAGATCGCGCGCCGCGAGCGGCGGGCGCACCTCGTAGACGTCCTCCGGCCCGACAGTCAGCTCGTCGGCGAGCAACGAGCGCATCCACTCCGGCATCTCGGGCACCACTTCGAGCCGCACCACCGAGGCGAAGCGCCGTGCGCGCAGGTCCTCCTGAACCGATTCGAGCAGGTCCTCGGCCTGCTCTTCGTGCTTGGCGACGTCGGCCGCCCGGGTGACCCGGAACGGATACGACTCTAGAAGCTCCATTCCCGGAAAGAGGCGCTCGAGGAACTCGGCGATCACCACTTCGAGAGGCACGAAGCGCAGCGAATCCGGCAGCTGGATCCAGCGCGGCAGCGACGCCGGCACTTTGAGGCGGGCGAAGCGGATTTCGGCGCTCGCCGGCGAGCGCAACGCGACGGCCAGCGAGAGCGAGAGGTTGGAAATGAACGGGAAGGGATGCGAGGTGTCGAGCCCGAGCGGCGTGAGAATGGGAAAGACGTTGTTGGCGAAGAACCTCTCGAGGTAGGCGCGCTCCGCCGGCTGGAGATCCCGGAAGCCGACCAGCTCGAGGCCGTTGCGTGCCAGCTCCGGCAGGATGCGCTCGAGCAGCAAGGCACGCTGCAACTGCTGGCGCGGCCGGATCCAGGCGCCGATCTCTGCCAGCTGCTGGGCGGGGGTCCGTCCGTCGGGCGAGCGGCCATGCGGGCGGCTCTGCTGCTGCAGCTTCAGCCCGCCGACCCGCTTCATGAAGAACTCGTCCAGGTTGCCGCCGAAGATGGCGATGAACTTGAGCCGTTCGAGCAGGGGCACGCTCGGATCCTCGGCCTCGGCCAGGACCCTGCCGTTGAACTCGAGCCAGGAGAGCTCGCGATTGAAGAACGGCGAGGCCTCGTCAGCGGCCACTGCTGACAGAGCGTTCCCTGTTCCCTGCTCGCTTCGGTTGATTGTCTCCGTCATGGATTCCTCGTTCCGCTGGCCCCGAGCGCGAGGGACTCGTCCCGCTGCGCGCCCGTTTCGAGTTTACCTCCGGGTCGTTACGCCGGCGTGACGATCGTCCGGCCGTGCCGGTTCGCCCTCCAGCGTGACCTCAGCGCCCCCGTGCGGTCACGCCTTCGCCCCACCCTCCGCCTACGATTTCCTCACACCCGCAAGGAGATCGCCACCATGTTCACGCGCTGCGATGTGCACGTTCACAGCCGGCATTCCGACCGCCCGAGCGAGTGGTATCTCGACCGCATCGGCGCGCCGGAGAGCTTCACCGAACCCCTCGAGATCTATCGCCTGGCGAAGGCGCGCGGCATGGACTTCGTCACCATCTCCGACCACGACTCCGTCGCTGGCTCCCTCGACATCGCCCATCTGCCCGGGACCTTCCTGTCGAGCGAGGAAACCGTCACCTTTCCCGAGGACGGCTGCGACCTGCACATTCTGGTCCTCGGCGTCACTGAGGCGCAGCACCGCGAGCTGCAACGCCTGAAGCGCAACCTCTACGAATTTCGCGCCTTCGCGCGCGCCGAGGACATCGTCCACGTCGTGGCGCATCCGCTCTTCCGGGTCAACGATCGCCTGACCCTCGACCATCTCGAGAAGGTTCTCGTCCTCTTCCGGCTCTTCGAAGGCGTGAACGGCACGCGCGACCCGCGCGCCACGACGCTCTTCGACGCGGTGCTCGCCGCGCTGACCGCCGATCAGCTGGGCGAGCTCGCCGAGCGCCACCGGCTGGCGGCGGACTTCGACCCCACAGAGCCGCTGCGCTTCGCCACGACGGGCGGCAGCGACGATCACGGCGGGATTTACGTCGCCACCACCTGGACGGAGAGCCCCGCCGCAGGCTCGGTCGAGGAGTACCTCGCCCACCTGGGCGAGGGGCGAGGCCGTCCCGGCGGCGAGGCCGGCTCGTCGCTCAAGCTGGCGCGCAGCTTCCAGACTCTCGCCCACGACTACTATCGCGCCAAGGTCCTCGGCGGTTCGCGGTGGAAGAACGACCCGCTGGCCGACCTCCTGCGCCGCATCGCCGGTGGCGAGCTCGATCCGGCGAACCCCGAGGGCTCGCCGCTGGGTCGCACGGTGCGCAAGTTCCTTTCCTT
>JAGOCP010000132.1 GCA_017998715.1 Thermoanaerobaculia bacterium
GTACTTCACCGAGCAGCCCATCGGCTGGGTGACTGCCGGATCCGGCCGCTTGCCGTTGGCGAGGGCGGTCAGGGCCGCGTCGACGTAATTGGTGCTCGTCGCTCCCGGGCCGCTGTCGATGGCGCCGTTGTAGGCCACCTTGCCGCTCTCGTCGATGACGAACATGTGCGGCGTCGTCTTGGCTCCGTACGCGCGGCCGACCTCGCCCGAGGTGTCGTAGAGCACCGGGTAGGCGATGCCCCGCTTCACGTCGTAGGCCTTGTGCTCCGCCGCTGCGAGGTAGTCGCCGTGCTTGCGGGCCGTGCTGTTGATCGCCAGCCAGACGGCTTCCGGATGGGCAGCTGCGGTCCGGACCATGACCTTGCGGTCGGCATAGCCGCGCGATACCGGGCAATTGGGATTGATCCACTCGAGCACTACCGTCTTGCCGCGGAAATCGGCGAGCGTCACCGGCTTGCCATCGAGATCCTTGAGCTCGAAAGCGGGGGCGAGGGCGCCGACCGCGAGGTCGGCACGGACGACGCGGCTACTGGCCAGCATGGCGACGAGCAGCACAAGGAAACGCAGCGAACGGACAGGGGATGGCATGGAGATCTCCTCTTTCGGTGGGAAGGCAGTCAGCGGGGAAGGACGACCGATGTGATTCCGGCCAGAGCCACTGGCGCCGGAGCGCCGGCGACGGAGCGTTCGAGACCGGTCACCGTCCAGGCAAAGTCCGTCGTGGCGGGCAAGGGTCGAGTCAGGTCGAGCGGCTGGAGGCGGATAAGGAAGCGCAGGCCGCTTTTCGACGCCTGAAACTGCGGCCGTCCGAGGGCGAAGAGTGGATGGCTGTCGAAGAAGAGATCGGGGGCTGCAGCCCGCCAGCCTCCGCCGGTGGCGGAGAGCTCGAGCTCCAGCGCGCCGTCCGCAGCCGGCGACACGCGCAGGTTCACCCGGGGTGCTTCGGGCGTGGCGCCGGCCGGCAGCGGCAGGGCGGCGCGCGCGGCGGCGAGGCGCGCCGACTCGGGGTCGGCGCTCGCGGCCTTCGCCGGTATCGTCAAGGTGAGGTCCGCGCGATGCGGGATGCACTCGTCGCGGCAGACGAGGTAGTCGAGCCGCGCGCTGAGATCGAGCGCTGTTCCCGGGGCAGGAGCGATCGTCGCCGCGATCGGATAGATCACTGCGCGCTCGTAGCCGAAGCTCACCATGCCGGCCGCGAGGTCGAAGCGCCGCGGGGCCGGGAACAGGAGCCGGGCGTCCTGGATCGCCGGCGTGGCGGAGAAGTCGAGCCGCGGCGCATAGCCGGCGTCGCCGCTGTTTCTCCAGTAGACATGCCAGCCGGGCTGGAGCTCGAACTCGAGACCGAGAGCGGTGGCGTCGCCGATCAGGCGTGCGCGCGCCTCGGCGTTCTCGACCCAAGGTCCGGCGACGCCCAGGGCGGACGTCGCGGCGGCGAGCGGGAGCGCAAGTGCCAACCCGGCACGGAGTCGGAAACGCGAGCTCATTCCTTCTCCGTTACGCAAGAAAGGGGCCCGGAGTTTGAGCTCGATGTGGCGGATCTCGCCGACCGGTCCGGGTCGCGGGGTATAGAGTTGGCGATCGATGTCGATCTCCGGCAGCCTGGAGGACGTTGCGGTCGGCGACGTCCTCCAGTTCATTCACCTCGGCAAGCGCACCGGCACGCTCGAGCTCGAGCGCGACGGGGAGCATGCCCGCTTCGGGTTTCACGAGGGGGCGCTGGTCGCGGCGCAGGCGCCGGGAGCGCCGCGCCTGGGTGAGCTGCTGGTCGAGAAGGGCCACCTCGATGGTCCGACGCTCGCCGCGGCCATGGCGCGGCAGGCGGGGCCGGGGCCGCGGCGATCGCTCGGGCGCCTGCTGGTCGACGAGGGCCTTCTCGAGCGCGCGGAGCTCGAGAGCGTCATCCACCTGCAGCTCGAGCTTGCGGTCGAGCAGGTCTTCCGCTGGGAGCGCGGCAGCTTCGACTTCGCGCTCGACGAGATCCGGCCGATCGACGAGATCGGCACCGAAATGTTCGACCTCGAGGGCGAGCCAGGGCTGGCGCCGAACGTCGTTCTGCTCGAAGCGGCGCGTATCTTCGACGAGCGCGACCGACTCGGGGTCGCGAAGACCCTCGGCGAAGCCTCGGACGATGCTTTCGACGGCCTGATCGACGACGAGGTCGGGACCTTCGCCGGCCCGGTTCTGCGGGTTCTGTCGCCGGACCGTGAGTTCATCCGCCAGCTCCGGCTGGCGCTTGGCCATCAGGCGACATTGCGGCGCGTCACGCTCGCCCGCGTTGCCGACCTCGCCGACGAGGGCGATACCGACATTCTGCTCATCGACGCCCGCGCCGACGCCCTCGACGCCGAGCTCCTGGGGTCGCTGCGCGAAGCGCGTCCGGAGGCGCGGCTGGTGGTGCTCGTCGACTCGAACGCCGCGATGCAGGTCGCCTACCGCCACGGCGCGGTGGCTGCGGTGCCTGCCGAGCTCGAGACCGTCCGTGCCTGCCTGGTGAATCTTCTCGAGACGGCGACACTGCGCAGCGACGAGACCGCCGGCCGCGGCGAGCCGGGTCTGCGCCGCCTGCAGAGGGTCTTCGGTGACCTGAAGTCGGGCCTCGCGAGCGCCACCGTGGCGCTGAATCTCATGCAGCTGGTCTCGGAATCCTACGAGCGCGCGGTCATCTTCCTCGTCAAGCGCGACCGGTTGGCGCCGCTCGGAGCGTTCGGCTTCGCCCAGAACGGGAGTCCGTTGGCGAACGCCGTCCGACGGCTCGAGATTGCCCCTTCCGGGCTGCTGCAGGAGGCTCTCGGATCGTCGCAGGTGCGCACCGCGACGTTCCAGAATGCCCAACTGCCAAGCGCGCTGGCGGCGATTCTCGGTCCCCCGGCGAACGATCAGGTGGTCGTCTTTCCGGTCGCCGGGAGCGAGCGCGTCATCGCGGCCGTCTACGCCGACAACGGCGGGAGCCCGCGTCCGCTGCGCGACGTCGAGCTGCTCGAAGTCGCGGCGGAGCAGGTCGGCATCGCGTTCGAAAACGAGCTGCTGCGCCGCCAGCTCGCCCGCTGAGCGCGGCGCAGCTCGCCGGTTCCCCGGCGCTCTTTCCGGAGACCTTTCAGCTCCGCGGCCGGCCGGCGTCGAGCACCGCTCGGGCCAGGCGGAGCGTCTCGGCAGGGCCGGGAAGGAGCTTGCCGTCGAGCGCCGGCAGGTGACGGCCGCCGCCGCGCTCGAGGGTCGCGACGACCTCCCGGACCTGACGCAGGGCGAGCTCCTCCTTGCCGGCGCGCCGCAGGCAGTGGGCGAGGCGCAGGCGGACCTGCGGCAGATCCGGATCGAGGTAGAGCGCCGCGCGGAAGGCGTCCGCGGCGCCGTCGGCGCGCCCCGCGAGCTCGTGGACGAGGCCCGAAAGGACGTGCGCCGCGGGGTCGGCCGGATCGCCGGCGAGCGCGCGCTCCGCTTCGCTCGCGGCGTCGTCCAGACGATCCGACTCGAGAAGTCCGATCGCTGCCAGAATGCGCTCGGCGGTCGACGGCGCGCTGTCCCGGACGGTTGCTTGAGGCGAAACGGCGGGTGCGGTCGGCGAAACCGTCGGTCGCCCCGCGAGCGTTCCGGGTTTCGCCGGAGTCGGTCCGGCAGCGCTCGGACGGCGCCCTTTCGCGGCCGCGGAGCGCAGCGTCCCAGGCATGGTCTCGTCCTCGGGCAGGCGGTAGCAGAAGCAGCCGCCGAGATCGACTGCGCGCAGCGTCTCCTGGACCCGCCAGAGCGTTTCGGAGCCGCCGAGGAAAAGGGCTCCGGGACGGGCCAGCCGGCGTGCCGCTTCGGCCACGACCTCGGCCTGCAGCTCCTGCCGGAAGTAGATCAGGACGTTGCGCAGCAGGATGAGGTCGAAGGCGGGCTCCGGCAGCCGGTACGGCAGGCGCGAGAGGTTCAGCTGGCGATAGTCGATGCGCGAGCGCAGGCGCGGGTCGAGCTCGTAGAGCTGTCCCTGGCGCGAGAACGAAGCGGCGAGCATCCTCGGCGGCACCCCTGCCACGGCGCGCTCACCGTAGAGGCCGCGCCGGGCGTGCGCCAGGGCGTCGGGGTCGAGATCGGTGGCGAGGATCCGCCAGTCCCAGCCGGCGAGAAGCGGAGATTCGTCGAGCACCAGCGCGAGTGTCGCCGGCTCTTCGCCAGCGGCGCAGGCGGCACTCCAGCAGCGCAGCCGGCGGGTTCCCGCCCGCGCCAGGACGAGCTCGGGCAGGAGCTGGTCGCGAATGCGGTCCCACTGCAGGGGAACGCGGAAGAAGGTCGACTCCTTGATCGTCAAGAGGGTGGCGAGCGTCTCCCACTCTCCGGGCAGCTCGTCGGCGGCGAGAGCGGCGACGTAGTCGGCGAGGCTGCCGCGGCCGGTCACCCGGCACCGGCGCTCCGCAGCCTCGCGCAGGAACGGCAGGCGGCCTTCCGGCAGCTCGTTGCCGGTCTCGCGGCGGACCAGCGTCGCGAGCTCCTGCAGCAGCCGGTTCAGCGCGCCTCCCGCAGGCGGCGCGCGATTTCCGCGCCGATCGCCGCCGGAGCCAGCACGAGCTCCGCCGCGCCGAGATCGATGGCGGCACGCGGCATGCCGAAGACCGCCGAGCTCGCCTCGTCCTGAGCGCAACAGAGCGCGCCGGCGCGGCGCAGATCGCGCAGGCCTTCGGCGCCGTCGGTCCCCATGCCAGTGAGCAGGACCGCCACGATGCGCTGCGGCGCCGCGGGCACGAGCGAGCGGAAGAGCTCGTCCACCGAAGGACGGTGTCCGCGCCGCGGCGGCGTCACGCTGTCGAGCTCGAGCCGTCCGTCGGCGCCGAGCCGGAGGTGCGCTCCGCCGGGGGCGATACGGACCGCGCCCGGACCTGCGATCTCGCCGGCGATCGCGATGCGCACATCGAGGCCGAGGGTCGTTGCCAGCCACTCTGCGAGACCGCTCTCGAAGCCGGCGGCAATGTGCTGCACGATGAGGATCGGGAACGGTGCCGGCGCCGGCAGCGCCGCGAGCAGGTCGCGCACCGCCGCCGGGCCGCCGGTCGAGGCGCCGATCGCCAGGCAGCCGATTGCCGTGCCGGAGCGGGGCGGTGGCGACGCGCGCAGCGCCGCAGGGATCGGGAACGCTCCGCTGCCGCCACCCGCGGGCCTGGTGCCGCCCGCCGCCGCCGGCGCGACGCGTGCGGCGGCAGCGGCGCGAATCACCGCCGGCAGCGTCTCGGCGAGCAGGCGCCAGCTCTCCGGATCCTCCGGCTTGGGGAGAAGCTCGACCGCTCCCGAGACGAGCGCCTGGAAGGCGGCGCGCACCTCCGCGCGGTCGGCGCGCGAAGTGAGGAGGATCGTCGGCACCGGCCGGTCGCGGCGCAGGCGCGACAGGACACCGAAGCCGTCGAGCACCGGCATGACGATGTCGAGCAGCAGGACGTCGGGATGCAGGCGCTCGACCAGCTCGACGGCGGCGGCGCCGTCGGCGGCCTCGCCGATGACCTGGATGTCTTCGGCCTTGGCGAGGAGGCGGCGCAGGACCGCGCGCACCGATGACGAGTCGTCGACGAGAACGACGGTGAGCTTGCCTGCGGCGCCGGGGACCACGGTCGCGGGCCGATCAGTTGCCGGTCAGGCGGCGCACGGTCTCGACGAGATCGCTGGCGACCAGGCTCTGCTTGGTGAGGTAGGCGTCGGCGCCTGCGCGCAGGCCGCGCAAGCGGTCCTCCGAGCTCTCGCGCGTCGACACGACGACGATCGGCAGGTGCGCGAAGCGCTCCATCTGGCGCAGCTGCGCGGTGAGCTCGTAGCCATCGAGGTGCGGCATCTCGATGTCGGTGACCAGGCAATCGAACGGCTCGGCGGCGAGGCGCCGCAGCGCTTCGTCGCCGTCGGCGGCGACCTCGACGCCGAAGCCGGCGTCCTCGAGGATGCGCCGCTCCATCTCGCGCGTCACCCGCGAGTCGTCCACCAGCAGGAGCCGGGTGAGCGCGCGTGGGGCCTCGGCGGGTTCGATCGCAGCCCGTGCAGGGTTCTGGGAGGCGGGCGAGCCTGGGCCGCCGGCCTCGCGGCCGAGCAGGGCCTGCGGCGCGAGCACCGCGAT
The DNA here is from genome assembly GCA_017998715.1 of Thermoanaerobaculia bacterium. GTDB lineage: Bacteria > Acidobacteriota > Thermoanaerobaculia > Multivoradales > JAGPDF01 > JAGPDF01. Next base: position 6,068 of record JAGOCP010000132.1, read on the forward strand.
CGGGTCGCCCGACGGCAGGAGCGCGGCGCCATCGACGAGGGCCGAGACCCGCGCGCGACGAGGCAAAGGGCGCACGAGCAGCTCCACTTCGCCCTCGACCCGGTCCACCGAGAAAGCGACCGGCCGGCCGGCGACCGAGCCTTCGATGAGCAGCCGGGTCGCCGGCGCCGCACCTGCGCCGAGACCCAGGGCGAGGCCGAGCTCCACGAACGGCACCAGACGATCGCCGAGAATCGCCATGAGCCGGCCGCCGCTCTCCTCGACGGTGACTCCGGCGAGGGTTTCGATCCGCCGCACCGCGACCGCCGGGACGGCGAGGAGCGCACTGCCCACCCGCACCAGCACCACCTGCTCGCCGCGGCGGGCCACCGGCAGGTCGAGCACGACCTCGGAGCCGCCGCCCAGCCGCGACGCCATGCGCACTTCGCCGCCGAGCCGCGCCACCGCCGCCTCGACGGCGTCGAGTCCGACGCCGCGGCCGGAGAGCTCGGACGCTCGATCGCGAGTCGAAAAGCCGGGCAGGAAGACCAGCCGCAGGGCGTCCGCCTCGGGCAGGCCGTCGAGCGCGGCGCGCGGCAGGAAACCGCCGGCCACCGCCTGGCGCGCGACTTCGCCGGCGTCGATGCCGCGGCCGTCGTCGGCGATGGTGAGCTCGACGCCGCGGCCGCCCGCACCGGCGGCGAGGCGCAGGCGTCCCGCTGCGGGCTTGCCGGCGGCGGCGCGCTCCTCCGGAGACTCGATCCCATGGTCTACGGCGTTCGCCACCAGGTGGCGCAGCGCCCCTTCGAGTTCGCGGGCGATCCGCCGGTCGAGGCGGGTCTCCTCGCCCGCGAGCTCGACTTCGATCTGGCGCCCCAGGCGCCGCGCGAGCTCCCGGGCGTAGCGCGCCAGAGAGCGCAGCGTCGGCTTGATCGGCACGATCTGCAGCGCTAGCACCGCTTCGATCTGTTCCTCGCCGGTTCGCGCCAGCCGGGTCTCGAGCGCTCCGGCTTCGACGACAGCCTGGCGCAGCGACGCCGCGACCACCGCCAGCGCCTGCGCCGGCTGCGGATCGCGCACGCCGTCCTCGGCCAGGTTCGCGAGCTCCGAGAGCCTGGCGAGCAGGCGCCCGGTGACGACCGCTGCCGCCCGCACGCGCACCGCGCGCTCGGCGAAGGCGTCGAGGCCGCTGGCCTGGATGCCGGCGCTCTCCGCCTCCTCCTCGGTGAGTCGGCGTTCGTTCACCGGCGCCGGCGGCGGCGAGCTCGCGGCGGCTGCGGCCGGTTGCGGCGCGGCCTCTGCCGCCATGCCCACCGTGGCGCGCGCACGCTCGAACTCCGACAGGAGATCGCTCGCCGCCCGCACCGGCTCGCCGCCTTCGACCGCTTCGACCATTGCCGCGAGAGCGTCGTGAGCGGCGAGCAGCAGCCGCTCGAGATCCGCTGGACGGGAGAGCACGACCTCCTCGGTGGCATGGCAGAGCTCGGCGAAAGGCGCGATCGCCATCATGCGGCCGGCGCCCTTCAGCGTGTGCAGCTCGCGTTTGATCTCGACCAGCGAGTCGGAGTCGCGGCCGAGCCCGGGAACGAGGTCGGCCAGGCGCTGCAGCCGTTCGCGTGCCTCGGCGACGAAGACCGGAACGAGCTCGAGCAGCTCGTCGTCCACGGCCTACCCGGAGGTCCAGCGCTCGAGATTGACGTCGATGCCGAGCACCGCCACCAGCTCCCCGTCGTCGTAGAACGGCGCGGCAGCGGTCACGACCTTCTCGTTGGTGAGGATCGACGTCATCACCGAAGTGACGATGCCGCGCCGCTCGGCGGCAGCGGCGCGGAACCAGGGGCGGTCGGAGAAGTCGCGTCCGAAGCGGATCTCGTCCGGAATCGGCACGGCGCGGACGAGCGCCGGCTGGCCGACGATCGCCGTGCGTTGCCGCCGCCGGTCGTTGACGAAGACGAGCTCGACATCCGGGCGCTCCTCGAGCAGCGATTCCAGGCGGCGTTCGAGGGCGTCGGGGCTGGCGAGCAGCGGCCCGAGCTCGGTCGCCCAGCTCTCCGCCAGGTGCCGCAGCGAGGACGGCGACGCCAGGCGGAATCCCTGTGCCAGGAGCTGCACGCTCACTGCTGCTTCTTCGAGCCCGCGCGCGGCGCCGGAGAAGCCGCGCAGGCCGTCGGCGATCTGTTGCACCACGGCGGAGGCTTCGCGCAATGTCTGCACGACCTGGAGCGAGGCGGTGCGCTGCTCCGACGTGCCGGCCGAGATCTCGCGCGCGGCGGCGGCGGTTTCGACCAGGGCGTCGCGCAGGCCGGCGATCGCGCCGGCGGTCGCCGTCACCCGTGCCAGCACCCGTTCGGCTTCGCGCCCGCCGGCACTCGTCGCTTCGACGGTGGCGGCGATCGAAGTCGAGAACTCCTCGAGCAGGCGGCGCACCGATGCGGCAGCGTCGCGCGATCGCCCGGAGAGCCGGCGGACTTCCTCGGCGACCTCGCCGAAGCGGCGTCCGACGTCGCCGGATTCGCCCGCGGCTTCGATGGCGGCGTTGAGCGACAGCAGGTGGGTTTCGCGGGCGATGTCCTCGACCAGCGCGAGCACGCCGAAGATCTCCTCGGCGCGGCGCTCCAAATCGGCGGAGCGTTTGGCGATGGCGGCGATCCGTTCGCGCAGCCGCTCGACGCCGGCGACTGCGCGGCCGACGGCGGCGGCGCCTTCGTTGCCGGTCGCTTCACCGAGCCGGGCGAGCTCCGCCTGCGCTTCGGCGTTGCCGGCGATCTGGGTCGCTGTCTGCGCGAGCTCTTCCATCGCGGCGGTGATCTCGACCACCGATGCCGACTGTTCGGAGGAGCCGGCGGCAAGTTCCGAAGCGATCCGCTTGACCGCGCCGGCGGCGCCGGCGACCTCGACCGAAGAGCTCTGGATGCGCGTGGCGAGCACTTCGAGCGGCGCCAGCGCCTCTCCCAGCGGGACGGCGAGCCCGGGCGGGAGATCGGCGGCGAGCGCCTTGGCGCGCACCAGATCGGCGGCCGCGAGCTCGTCGAGCGAGGCGATGAGGCCTGCGCGATCGGCCTGCTTCGCGGCGCGCAGGGCGAAGCTGCGGCGGATCCCTGGAAGGGCGAACGCCGCCACCACGGCGGCAACGAGGAGCGCCGCGGCCGGACGCCAGGACGGAGAGCTTCCCGCCTCGGCGACGATCACCAGCACGGCGGCGAGGAGGGCGAGCGCCACCGGCGCCACGGGCATGGAGTGACGAACGGCGTGGCGATCAAACATGCAGCACCTCGTTCTCCTGGGCCAGGAGGACCAACGGTTCGCCGGCGAGCAGGGCGAGACCGGCGGCGCCGGCGGGAAGAAAGTGCCGCAGGCGCGAAGAGAGTGGGCGCACCGCGAGCTCCGCAGCGAGGGTGAGCACGGCGTCGACCACGAGCCGGCGTCCGCCGGCGAAGCGCACCTCGAGCGCGCCGCCTCCGCTTTCGCGGGCCGTGGCATCCCGGCGCTCGATGGTCGCCACCTGGTCCGCGTCCAGTCCCCAGAGCGCGCCGCCGCGGCGGACGATGAGGAAGCCGCCGCTCATGCCTCGACTCCGAGGCGGTCGAGGTCGACGACGAGGACCGGGCGCCCGCCGACCAGTGCCTGGCCGACACCGAGGGCGGCGGCATCGATCTCGGTCA
>JAGOCP010000461.1 GCA_017998715.1 Thermoanaerobaculia bacterium
GTTCAGCGCTTCGCGCAGCTCGACGAGCTGGCGCGGAGTGACCTCCGGAGCCGGCTTCCATTCGACGGCATGGCTGCGGAGGGTCCGCTTCCCCTGGCGCTCCGCGGCGAGGGCTTGGAGTCCTTCATCGAGCTCGTCGAAGAGCTCGCGCTTCTGGCCGCCCCGTGCCGTGGTCTTCGCTGCCTTCACGCGCCTCTCCTCACCGCGAGCTTCGGCTGCCTCAAGCTCCGCTTGGCCTCGAGCTCCGCCGAGATGCGCCGCGCGAAGCTGCGCGAATCCCCGCGATGTCGCGCGATAGCAGGCAACTCCACGAAGAGCGCTTCTCGGGGAAATATACGTTATCTGCGTATAATTTGAAGCTAGAGAGCAAGATGCACGTTTTGCATATTCCAGGCGCCTCCTCCCTGGCTGTCGACGCCGCTCGTTCGTGCTGGCGAGCCTGCGCGACGCTAGACTTCGCTTGCCATGGCCCGGTCCATCGCCGAATCTTCGCCGCACCTCAAGGATCCGATGAACCGCCGGCGGAGCCTCATCATCGCCGTCGCGACCTCGTCCGAGATCGAAGGGATCGGCAACGCCTTTTCGATCCTCGGCGCGCCGGAACTGGCCTCGCCCGCGCGCCGCGCGAAGTCGCGGACCAAAGCTCCCGTCCCGCCAGCTACTGCCCCGAAGAACGCGCGATAGCCCTCTCGAACAGGACCTGCATCGGCAAGTAGTCGCGCCCCACCGCGGCGCCAACCGCCCGAATGTGGCCACCGGCGGAGAAGCAGCATCCCGCCATCGCTACGGCAGGTACCTCGGCAGGTCCATGGCGCCGTGAAATACGCCCAGGATGATGACGGCTGCGCCCGGCTCGAGGCGGTAGACGACCCGATAGTGTCCGTAGAGAACGATCCGGACGGAGCGGCCTGCTCGCGTCTCGTAGGCGAAGCCGCGCTCCGGGAAGCGGTCGAGAGTTTCGGCAAGGCGGTAGATCCCACCGACCGTCTCGGCTGCCGCCTGGGGGCTGGTCTCCGCGATGTACTCGAAAATCTCGCCCAGCCGGTCGGCAGCTTCCTCAGTCCACCTTACTTCTGCCAAGCGGCCATTCTCCGGCCCATCTCTTCGTGGCTGATCGTCCGCCCGCTCTCGGCGTCGGCGACGCCCCGTTCGACCATGCGATCGAACGCCAGCTCCTTGATGAGCTCTTCGAAGGAGCTGTCGTCCGGCTGCCCCTCCAGGAGCTGGATCATCCGCTGCTTGTCCGTCGTCGCCGGTTCGCTCATGCCAGGGTCTCCTTCGAGCTGCTCTGGGCGGCGATTGTAACGCCTGCGCTCGTTCTTGCCAGGTAAGGACGGAATTCCGCCCCGACATCTGGCGCAAGCAGTTGGGGACACATTGCGGGCGGGACCGCGCGCCAACTTCGCGACCCCGCCCCAACCCGCTATGTGTCCCCTCGCGACGCCCGAGGAGCCAGCTGCGATCGGGCCTCAGCGTCGCCTCTCGGTCTCCCGCTCCTGCAGCAGGTGAGTGACGATTCGCACGACGACTTCTCTCTCGGCAGGCGGACTCTCCGCGATCAGCAAGGTCAGGGCAACCAAGGCGGCGTCGGAAAGACGACGCTCACCGTCGCGACCCGCGAGCGCGCCGTTCTTCTCCAGAAACCAGAGAAAGAGCGCCGCGCCGATGCGTTTGTTGCCGTCGACGAACGGGTGATTCTTGACCAGAAAGTACAGCAGGTGCGCGGCCTTCTCCTCGAGACTCGGATAGAGGTCCTGGCCGTCGAACGACTGCATCACCGCCCCGAGCGCGCTGTCCAGCCCGTCGCCGCGCAGGCGCCCGACCAGGGTGCCTGCACCAAACCTCTCCCGCAGGCGGTCAACGATCCGCAGCGCCTCTTCCCTGCCCAGGGGATGCACCAGCCGGCCTCCCGGCGGTGCGACAGCCACCCGCTGATGGTCGTAGTCGTCGAGCAGGTCGAGGGCGAAGCTGTACTCGCCCACCACGCGCAGGAGCGCCAGCGCCTCATCCCCGGACAGATCCTGCCGGTCCGCGGTACCGGCAATCAGGCGAATGGCTTGGTTGAGTTGGTCCAGCCGAAGCCTATTGACCGTGTAGCCCTGCAGGAGATGGTCGCGCAGAACACGTGTCGCCCATATCCGGAACTGGGTTCCTCGCCTGGAGTTGACCCGGTAACCGACCGAGAGAATGGCATCGAGGTTGAAGTACTCGATGTCGCGGACGACTTCGCGGTCGCCCTCGAGTTGAACTGTTGCATTTTTTGCAACAGTTGCTCCCCGATCCAGTTCCCCAGAATTGAAGATGCCACGCAAGTGCCTTGAAATGACCGACTTGTCGCGCTCGAACAAGGCTGCGATCTGGTTCAGGTCCAGCCAGACCGTCTCCTTCTCGAGGCGAACATCCAGACGAACCGACCCATCGGGCGCCCCATAGAGCAGAACCTCGCCGCGGCCCTCACTGGCTCCGACTGACGGAGTCTGCTCTACCTTTCCGCGATCGCCCGCCGCCTTCCCGGAATCAGCTACCCGCCTTCCGCTCCCTGGTCTCTTCATACCCAGGTAGAGACGGAATCCCGCCCCGACATCTGGCGCCAGCAGTTGGGGACACATTGCGGGCGAAACCGTGCGGCGATTTCGCGACCCCGCCC
>JAGOCP010000462.1 GCA_017998715.1 Thermoanaerobaculia bacterium
GGGATCCGCAATGGAGCCCGGACGGGAAACACCTCCTCTGGAGCTCGAACCGCGGCGGCCACTTCGAGATCTGGATCGCCGAGCCGGACGGCACCGGAGCCCGCCAGGCGAGCGCCGACGGGCGCGATGCCGAAAATCCGACGATGTCCGCGGACGGCGCCTGGATCGTCTATTCGTCGAGCAATCCCGCCGCCCCCGGCATCTGGAAGGTCCGCCCCGACGGGCGCGACGCCACCCGGCTTCTCGCCGGCGCTTACACGCTGCCCGAGCTCGCGCCGCAGTCGGGCTGGATCGCGGCGGTCGAAGCCTCGCCCGGCAATGAGCAAACGATCCGCATCTTCCGCCTCGACGACGGCGCCGCAGTCGCCGAGCTCTCCGTCGCCGGCCGGCGACTGAATCCGGGGCGCTCGCGCTGGCTGCCGGACGGCCGGACCCTCGTCTTCTACGGCGACGACGAGTCCGGGCGGGCGGCGCTCTTTGAGCAACCGATCGTGCCCGGCCGCGACACCCGGAACGAGCGGCGACGGGTGGCCGTGAGCGACGCGCAGCGGGTGATCGAGTCGTTCGGCGTCTCGCCGGTCGATGGCCGCATCGTCGTCTCGGCCGGTTGGACCGACAGCGACATCCTGCTCGCCGAAGGGATCCCGGGCATCGGCGCGACGCTCGCGACGAGGAAACCGTGAGCGACTCTTCGTCGGATCTCCGGCATTCGAATTCGGCGCGCCGGCCGGCGGTAGCGCTCGGCGACCTGACCTCGGCCGCGGAGGCCCTCGCGGGTATTCGACGCAGCGATCTCGCGCCCGGCGACCGGCTGCTGGTCTCGACGAAGAACTCGATCTACTCGCTGGTGGCGCGTGCCGACGGCCGCTTCGACATCTCGGGCGGCCGCTTCGCGCGCGATCCGCAAGGGGGAGATGGCACGCAGACCCTCGAAGTGCACGGCTGCACCGCCGGCGGTCACGCCCTCTTCACCCGCATCGTCGCGGCCCCGGGCCTCTTCCTCGAGCTCGGCGACGGCACCCGCACCACCCGCATCCGGCGCGTGCGCAGGATTTCCGCCGGCGCACTCACCTCCTGAGCGGCTCAGGCGCCGATCAGGGAGCTTTCATCGCGGGCGCGAACGGACCGGCGCGGTGGACGACCTCGCCGCCCACCACGGTGAGCAGGACATCGACCGCGGCGATCTCCTCGGCGGGGATCGTGAACGGATCGCGGTCGAGGACAATGAGGTCGGCGAGCTTCCCGACCTCGAGCGAGCCGGTCTCCTTCTCCTGGTGAAGCGCGAAGGAGGAGTTCATCGTGATGGCGCGGATCACAGTGGCGCGGGAGAGGCCGACGTCGTCGCCGAGCCGGCCGGCGTACTGCGGTCCGGCTGCGGGAGAGTTGGTGCGCGTCACGCCGACCTTGAGCCCGAACCATTCGTCGAGCGGATCGACCGGCCAGTCGCTGCCGTAGGCGATGCGCGCTCCGACGGCGTGGAGGAAGCCGAGTGGCTCGAAGTACTTGAAGCGCTGCGGGCCGAGGTAGTCGCGGGCGCCCTCGATGGTGTCGCCCGCCGGCTTCGCCCATTGGAACGACGGCACCGGGATGACATCGAGCTTGCCGAAGCGCGCGAAGTCGTCTGGGTGGACGACCTCGACGTGCGCGATCGCGGCGCGGATCGCCTCGCCCGGGTAGACGGCGCGCATCGCCTCGTATCCGTCGAGCGAGAAGCGCACGGCCCCGTCGCCGTCGGCGTGAATGTGCGGATCAATCCCGGCTGCGGCGAGCTTCAGCAGCAGCGCCTTCAGGACGTCGGCCGCGAAATAGGGCGCCGGGCCTCGGTTGCCGCTCGACACCCACTCCGGCTTCTGCGCCGTGCCCCGGTTCTCGAGGTACGGCTCGACCATCACGCCGGTGAACGCCGGCGCGGTGATCACGCCGTCCATGTACAGCTTCGCGTTCCGCACCGTGATCGTCGGGCGCACGACGACCGGCCCCTGGTCGAAGCGGCGCGCGATCTCGAGCAGTGCGGCGACGGCCTTCTCCGGCTCCTTGCCCTCCTCCGGCTCGATCTCGACCGCGAAGTGGGCGCGCGCGGTGAGCGTCCCCTCGCGCGCGACCGCCGCATAGGCCGCGATCGTCTCGGCGTCGGCGGAGACGTCGAGAAAGGTGGTGATCCCCTCCTTGCGCATCGCATCGAGCGACGTGCGCGCGGCGGCGAGCCGGTCGGAGTCGGTCGGCTCGGGCAGCAGCGGATCGAGGATGTGCTGGGCGGAGTCCTCGAGCAGGCCGGTCGGCGCTCCGGCAGCATCGCGTGCGATGAGCCCGTTCTCCGGATCGGGCGTCGCCGCCGTGATCTTGCCGAGCGTAAGTGCGCGAGCGTTGGCCAGTGAGGTGTGGCCGAAGGAGTTGTGGACGACGATCGGGCGCCGCGTCTGGAGGACGTCGAGATCGGCGTGGCTCGGCACCGTGCCCGCCGGCGTCATGCTCTGCTGGAACCAGTTCCAGACCTCGAGCCAGCCGTCGGGCTCCTTCTCTTTCGTCGCGTCGAGGCAGGCCTGGATCCGCGCCTGGAATTCGGCCACGGAGAGCGACGCGTAGTCGAGACTGCAGGCGACGAGCTTTCGGCCGGCCGAGAGCGGATGCATGTGTGCGTCGACCAG
>JAGOCP010000133.1 GCA_017998715.1 Thermoanaerobaculia bacterium
GCTCGAGAAGATCCTGTTCTATAACTTCGGCGAACCGTTCCTGCATCCGGAAGCGATCGATTTCCTGCGCGCGATGCGGACTCGCCGCCCCGAGGTCGTGCTCCACACCAGCACCAACGGGCTCGCTTTCACCCCGGCGAAAATCGAGGCGATCGCCGCCGAGGCGCTGCTCGATCGCGTCGTCTTCTCGATCGACGGCGCCACCGAAGAGAGCTATCGCCGCTATCGCGTCGGCGGGAACCAGGCGCGCGCGGTGGCGAACCTCGCGCGCCTGGCCGAGGCCGCCCGTCGCCACGGCACGCGCGATCGGATCGACCTCGTCTGGCAGTACATCCTCTTCGAATGGAACGACTCGCCGGTCGAGCTCGCGGCAGCGCGCGCACGGGCGGCGGAGATCGGAGTGCCGCTGCGCTTCGTCCTCACCCACACCGCGGGAGCCTCCCGGCGGCTGGTCGCCGGCGCCCCCGAGTTGCGCGATCAGCTCGGCGTCGAGGATCCCTGGTCGGCGTCGACCTGCGACCTGCGGGCCGAGGCCCTCGAAGCGACCGGAGGGCTCGCGGCGGGGCGATTCCTGGCCGCCCTGACGCCGACACGCGATCGCATCGAGACGCGCCCTGGCGGCCGCTTCGCGCTCCAGCTCTCGGTTGCCAACCGGTCGCAGCAGGATTGGCGCGCCGACCGCGAGGATCGGTTCCGAATCGGGGTTCAACTCCGCCCGGCGAGCGGGCCCGGCCGGCGGGACCTGAAGTCGGTACCCGTGCCAGCGGCGGCGCGACGCGTGGGCGGCTCCGCCAATCTGCTGATCGACGGCTGGGCCCCCGCGGAGCCGGGTTCGTACGAGCTCTTTCTCGACGTCGTCGAGGAGGGCGTGACGTGGTTCCACGAACGTGGATCGCCGCCCTCCCGCGTGCGACTCGACGTTCTTGCGGGCGCTGCGGCGATGGACTTCGAACCGGAGGCGATAGCCGTCGGGCTCGGCGCACAGCTCGTCGATCGACCGGTTCCGGACTGGCAGGTCGCCGAGTGGGCCGGTCTGCTCGTCGCCGGCACTCCCATCGCGACCCTTGCCAGCTGGATCCTCGCCGGCTGCGATGCGGTCGAAGCCGAGCTGCGGCGGACGCGCGCGCACGCCACGATCTGCGCCCGGCTCGGGCTGCACCCGGACTGAAGGGTCAGGCTTCGGGCTGCTTGCCGCGCGTCACCAGCCAGGCGGCGCCGGTGCCCAACAGATACAAGCCGATCGTCGGAACGGCGAAGATGCACAGGTTCACGATGTCCGAGGTCGGCGTGATGATCGCCGAGACGACGAAAATCACCAGCACCGCCCAGCGGAAGTTGCGCATCAGGAAGCCAGGCGTGACGAGACCGACCTTCGCCAGCAGGACGAGGACGATCGGCAGCTCGAACATGAGGCCCAGGCCGAGCATGATGGTCAACAGCAGGCCGTAGTACTTCTCCGCCGTGATCAGCGGCATGAAGTCCTTGCCGATCTCGAGCAGGAACTGCACCGCGAACGGAAAGGCCACGAGGTAGGCGAAGACGCCGCCGCCGAGGAAGAAGAGCCAGCCCAGGACGACGAACGGCGCCGCCCAGCGACGCTCTTTCGGATAGAGACCCGGCGAGATGAACGCCCAGACCTGATAGAGGATCACCGGCGCAGCCAGGAAAGCTCCGGCGAGCAGGGCGGTCTTGAAATAGAGCAGGAAGGCATCGGTGACGCCGAGGAAGGCGAGCTTCTGGCCCTCCGGCAGCAGGTGCCGTTCGTAGATCGGCCGGGCGAAGAACCGGCAGATCTCCGGCGCCCAGTTGAAGCAGCCGAGCATGGCGACGAGGAGTGCCAGAGCGGAGTAGACGATCCGCTTGCGCAGGTCCTCGAGATGATCGAGGAGCGACATGCGGGGCAGCTCGTCGGCGGGCAGGGCGCCGCCCCGCGGCTCTGGAACGGCGGCCATCGGCGCGGTCAGGAGCGCCGGCTCTCGCCCGGATCGCCTTCGACCGCGGGCACATCCGCCGCCGGCTCAATGGCGGCGGAGGGCTCGACAGTCGCCTCGACGGTCGCTGGCGCGCTCGCCGACGCCGGCAGACTCGCGCCCGGCAGCTGCAGCTGCGCGTGACGCGGCTGGGTGGCCGGCGCGGCAGCCGGCCGGGGCGCCGGGCGCCGCGGCTCGTTTTCGAGCGCGATCTCGGTTTCGATCGTGCGGCGGAGGTCGCTCGTCGCCTTGCGGAACTGCGCCATCCCCTTGCCGATCGTCCGCCCGACCTCCGGCAGCCGCTTCGGGCCGAAAATGAGCAAGGCGAGTACGACGATGAAGATCATTTCGGGGAATCCGAGGGGACCGAACATGGCAGCGACCGGGCGCAATCATCGGCCCCCGGTGCATTCGGTGTCAAGGCGAAGCAGGCCGTGAGGCGAAAAGGCACTGCCGAACCGCATGTTAGGATCGCCTTTATGCGTCGATCGTGGCGGCTCGCTGCAAGCGTGCTCTTTCTCCTCGTGGTCCTGGTTGGCGGGCTGGCCGGAAACCGGCTGCTCGCCCTGGGGGAAAACGCCCGCGGCGACCTCAAGCTCTACACCGAGTTGCTCGAGGCGGCACGCTCACGCTACGCCGGCGAGGTCCACTTCCGGGATCTGGTCTACTCATCGATCAACGGCATGCTGCGGACGCTCGATCCGCACACCAACTTCCTGCCGCCGACGGCCTATTCGTCGATGCGCGAGAAGCAGCAGGCGACCTTTTTCGGCCTGGGCATCCTCGTCGGCGTGCGCAACGGACGCCTGACGGTGATCGCCCCGATCGACGGCACGCCCGCCTCGCGGCTCGGCATCCGGGCGGGCGACGTCATCCAGCGCATCGAGGACGAGTCGACCGACAAGCTGTCGATCGACGAGGCGGTGTCGAAGCTCAAGGGGCCCAAGGGCACGCAGGTGCGGATCTCGATCCTCCGCGTCGGCCTGGACGAGCCGCTGGAGCTCACCGTGACGCGCGCCGAGATTCCGCAGACCACCGTGCGCTACGCCTACATGATCGCGCCGGAGACCGGCTACATCTCGATCAGCGACTTCACCCGTTCGACCTCGAGCGAGGTCGAGAAAGCGCTCACCAAGCTCAAGGGCGAGGGGATGAAGCGCCTGCTGCTCGACCTGCGCAACAACGGCGGCGGCCTGCTCGACCAGGCGGTCGACGTCGCCGACCAGTTCCTGCCCGAGGGCTCGACGGTCGTGGTTACCCGCGGCCGGACGCAGGATTCCGGCCAGTCCTTCTCCGCCGACGGCAGCCACGCGCCGATCGCCGAGCCGGTGGTGGTGCTGGTCAACAGCGGCACCGCCTCCGCCTCCGAGATCCTCTCCGGCGGCATCCAGGATCACGACATCGGCCTCGTCGTCGGCACGCCGACCTGGGGCAAAGGTCTGGTGCAAACGGTCTACGGCCTCTCCTATGGCGCCGGCCTGGCGCTCACCACGGCGAAGTACTACACGCCCTCCGGCCGGCTGATCCAGCGCGACTACAGCTCCTACTTCGACTACTACACCCGCAACGGCCTCGAGCCCGGGGACGACAACCCGCATCCCAAGGTCGAGCCGCCGGCCGCAGAGGCCTACTCGACCGACCTCGGGCGCAAGGTCTACGGCGGCGGCGGCATCACGCCGGATGTCGAAGTGCAGCCGACCGAGATCGCACCCTTCCTGCAGTTCCTCCTCGGCCGTTCGGCCTTCTTCAACTTCGGCGTCGACTATGCCAGCCGGCATCCCGAGATCACGCGCGACTGGCGGCCGGACGCGACCGTGCTGGCCGAGTTCCGCGAGTGGGTGGTGAAGCAGAAGATCGACACGCCGGAGGATCTCGACAAGGGCTTCGTCGGCGACGCCGAACGCACCTACGCCCTGCGCCAGATCCGCGCCGAAATCTTCGCCACCCGCTTCGGCATCGAGGCCGCGCACCAGGTGCTCTCCGAAGGAGACGCCCAGATCCAGGCGGCGATCGGCCTCTTCCCGCGCGCCGAGGCGCTGCTCGCGGAGCGGCTCCGGCTCGAGAAGAAGCCCGACGTCACGGCGTCGACCGTCGCCCGCCCGTAAGTCATCGCGGGGCGACTCGCCCTCCCGCCTGCTTCCGCTGGCTCCTAGCCCTGTGCTCGGGGTCCTGTCTGGCCCGTATCCCATGGGGTCCTCGCTCTGAAGAAGCGAGCTCCGGGCCCCATGGGAGCCCTCGGTCCAGCCACCCCTCGTCGGTGCAGACCCGAGAGAATCGCCCTAGTCGCGTTCGCCTGGGGCGCTCCGGCGCTCGGGATCCAAAGTGGGCGACCACGCCTCAAATAGGAGCCCGCTTTGGATCCCGAGTGCCGGAGTGCCCCGACCCCCGCCGCCCGGAATCGCAACAAGAAGTGGACGGCCGCTGAAAACGAAAACGGCCGGCGAGATCGCCGGCCGTTCCGTGCTGCGCAGGCTGAACCGAAGCGTCAGGGCAGTTCGTTGCGGATCGTGAAGTAGCGCTCGCCGACGATCGTCGTGCCGCCGAAGATGTCGGTCGCCACCGCCTGCACGTGGTGCAAGCCGTCCGAGGTCAGCCCCGTATCGAGGAAGAAGTTCCAACCGGGTGCCGCGCTGTCCGGGAAGCCGGGATAGACCGAGCTCACGTCCGGCCGCAGGTTGCCGTAGAACGCGTCGCCCACCCAGTGGCCGTCGAGCCAGATCTGCACCGAACCGATGCCTTCAGGGTCGAGCGCCCAGCCGAACAGCTCGGTGACGCCGTCGATGATCTCGCCGTTCGCCGGGCCGTCGATGAAGCCGATGGCGCCTTCGTTGCCGGTGTTCTCGTCGCAAAAGAAGGAGACCGGGATCTCGGCGATGTTGGCGACGTTGCCGGCGTAGTCGCCGGAGCGGATGGTCAGCTCGTGAAAGCCCTGCGAGTACCCGACCGCCGAGATCAGCCAGCCGACATCGAGAACGAAGCGAAAGCGCGCGTGCGGCGAATTCGCGATCGTCGGGAAGGCGCGCTCGACGTCGAGGCTCTGCAGACCGTAGCAGTTGGTCAGCCCGCCCCAGTAGGGATCGCTGAAGCAGCTGATGACGGTGTTGGCGTAGAGCCCGCCGTTGATCAGCAGCTCGACGTACTTGACGCCGGTGTCGCCGCTCTCGATGCCGACGTCGAGCGCCCAGCCGCTGATCACGGAGAGCCGCGGCGTCAGGTCGTCGAGGTCGCAGGTGCCGAAGAGCTCACTGCTCGGATTGGGGAAGGTGATCGCGCCGAAAGGCGGCAGGTTCGCGGTGTTGTTGTTGATCTGGATGGTGATCACGTTGAGAAAGCGCTGCTCGCCGCCGTTGCTCGTCACCCGGGCCGAGATCTGATGCAGGTCGTTCGAGTAGAGGGTCGAGTCGAGGAAGAAGCCGAAGCCGACCAGGGCGCCATCGGGGTAGCCCGGGAAGACCAGCTCGACGTCGGGCCGGTTGCGACCGAAGTCGGCCAGGCCGGCGATCTGACCATCGACGTAGAACTCCACCCGCTCGACGCCGTCGTCGTCGAGCGCCCAGCCGGTGATCGGCAGCAGCCCGCCGCCGGCGTTCTGGTTCTGGGCGCCGTGGATTCCCTCGAGATAGCCGAAGGGAGCGGCCGCAAAGGCGGGAAGGCCGATCAAGGACAGAGTCAAGCCCAAGAGAAAGCAGAGTTTGCGCCGCATCTTCGTTCTCCTTCGTCTGATCTCCGCGTAGTGTGAGCGGGAATCGCCGGAAAGTCAAGTGAATACAGCACATAGGGCTTTCGAGCGCGGAAACTCCCGGTCGGAGGGCCCGGGAAAAGCGCACAAGTGATTGTGCAGCCAAGCACATCCGCTTGTGCAACGATCCGTGACGTCTCCTGCGCCTGTGTCCGGCGCTCGAGTCGATCGGCCTCCCCCGGCCGCTCAGCGGCGCGGCAGCGCGATGCCGCGACCGGCCAGATTGCGCCGCAAGCGGTGGATGATCGTGTCGATTCCAGCGGTACCCATCCGGCCGCCGAGCCGTTCGGCGATCTCGCGGCTGCTCCAGCCCTCGAGCAGCGCGAGCCGAGCGATTCGCGCCGTCGTCGCGTCTGCGCGGTGGCCGAGAGCCTCGCGGCAGATCGCCAGGAAGCCGCGGCGTCGCTCCTCCGCCAGAAGTCGATCCTCGGGCCCGTCCTCGTCCAGGAGCGAGCCCGCCGGCAGCAGCTTCCAGTCGTTCCAGGCGACCCGGAGACCGCCCCAGCGCTTCTCCGCCAGAGCCTCGCGCCGGGCGTCGATGACGACGCTCACCACGACGCGCTGCAGGTAGCTCATCAGCTGTGCTTCGCTGCCGCCGCGAAAGCGCTGGCGGCGCCGACCTTCGGAGAGGAGCCGGCAGTAGACGTCCTGTACGAGGTCTTCGACCCGTTCCTCGAGCGGGGCGACGGCGCCCAGGCGAAAGAGCGTACGCCGCACCGCGGTGACCAGTCGCCCGTGGAAGCGGTCCACGAACTCTCGCCAGGCGCGGTCGCTGCCGCTGGCAGCGCACCTGCGGAACAGGTCCGCCGAGGAACAATGGGGTTGCGTCTCGCCGACCGAGGCTTGTGACGATGTGGGGCTGTGCATTCTCCGCTCCTTGGGTTGGCGAGCGGAGGCGCCGGAAAAAAACAAAAGGCCGAGCGCGCGCGAGCGGCTCGGCCATCCAGGAACAGAGTGAGTCTACACCTTTCCGCGGCTCCGGCCAAGTCGGGCAGGCTCAGCGGATCGGCTCGAGATCAGCGCGGGCAGAGCTCGTCCCCGGTGCGATACGCGTTGAGCCCGACGCTGAAGCGACCGGAGGCACTGGAGAGCGGCATCACCCAGCTCTGCAGCGGGATGGAGGCTCCTGGAAAGGGGCACGGCTGAATCAGGTTCTCGACATCTATCGTACCGAACGGCGAGATTGCCGGAAGCTCCTCGCTGCCAACCGAACGTCGTGCTGCAACCTCAGGGACAATGTCGTCGTAGATCACGTCCTCGAGCACGGCTTCCTCGTCGAAAACTATCAGCCGCAGGAACTGGCATCGGTCGACGGAATCTTCACGTTCCCCGCACCTCACTGGCTGCGGCGTCGAGTAACTGGGTTCGGCCCAGACGATGAAGTCGGTGCCGCCCGAGAAGGCGCCGCCATTCATGTAACGGGCGCGATAGCGCGTGCCGAGCGGCGCTCGGGCGTCGTCGCCCGTGTGCGCGGTCCAGGCGCCGTAAAAGGTCGAGTGCCAACCTCCGAAGCGCGCTGCGTCGGCGACGATATGCACCGCCTCGTTGCCCTGGGCGTAGTTCTGCGCGCCATCGACGTAGAAGAAGTCCCCCAGGAGCAGATTCTCGTTGCTCGCGATCCCCGTTCCGCCGGCGATGAAATAGCCGTTGTTGGTCGGATAGGGGCGCGTCGCCGAGCACTCCTGCGCGACGTCGATCGTCACGTAGCCGGTGGCGACATCCACTCCGGCCCGTCCGCTGCCGGCGCACTTTCCCTGGCTGTCGGGCTGCCCGGTGTGCTGCTGCCGGAGCGTTGCCAGAGCCGTGGCGTCGAGGGTGGGCAGGGTCAGCGGATTCGAGCAGCCCACGAAGGAACCGCCGCCGGTCGCCGGGAGGGCGCCGGCAAAGACGTCGCGCAGATTGATCGACTGCACGTCGTCCTGGGCGAGAAAGAGATCGAAAGCCAGCGTGGGAAGGCCCCAGTCGGTCCACAGGACGACATGCGCCAGCGTCGAATGCCCGCCGGCGTTGGTCACCGCTAAGAGCGTCGTCTGGCGATCGGCGTCGGCGAGATCGACCTCGAAGTAAGGGATGAGCAGGGTGGCGGCGGGGATGGCGCCACCGGCACAGGAGCGTGGCGCGACCCCGGCCGCGGCACGGCCGGCGAAGGCGACGAGGAAGAGGAGGACGCAGAGCCGCGTCGACGCCTTCATCGTCGTCCGGACCTTCCGAGTCCGGAGCGCCATTGCCTCAGAGGGCGTCCGGCGGACAGAGCTCATCGCCGATGCGGTGAGAATTGAAGCCGACGCTGAACCGGCCGGAAGCGTTCGCCACCGGCATCACCCAGAGCTGCAGCGGAATCTCGCCGAACGGCTCTGACTGGCATCCCTGCTGAATCGCGTTCTCCAGATCGACGAACCCGAAGGGCTCGACCACCGGCACTTGGTCGGTGCCGACCCGCAGCCGGCTGGCGAGCTCCGAGACGACGAAGTGGAACACCGGCGTCTCGCCATTGGCCGCCTCGTCGAAGGCCGTCGTGCGCAGGAACTGGCAGGCGTTGACGAAGGTCGGCCGCTCGCCGCAGGTGACGGCTTGCGGCGTCGTGACGTCGGGCTCGGCCCAGACGATCAGATCGGTGCCGCCCGAAAAGGCGCCGCCATTCATGTAGCGCGAGCGGTAGCGCGTTCCGAGTGGAGCGCGCGCGTCGTCTCCGCTGTGGGCGACCCAGGCGCCATAGAAAGTCGCCGGCAACCCGCCGAAGCGGGCTGCATCGGCGACGAGGCTCACCGCCTCGTTGCCCTGCGCGTAGTTCTGTGCCGTGTCGACGAAGAAGAAGTCGCCCACCAGGACATTGGCGTTGCCCGCGACTCCCGTGCCACCGGCAACGAAGTAACCGGCGTGTCCGGGATAGGTGATCGACGCCGAGCACTGTTGCGCGACGTCGATGGTGACGAAGCCGGTCGCGACGGCGTCGCCCGCCCGGCCGCTGCCGGCGCAGTGCCCGAGATCGTCCGGCTGGCCGGTGTGCTGCTTGCGCAGCGCCGCGAGCGCGATGGCGTCGAGTGCCGGCAGCGCCAGCGGGTTCGTACAACCGGGGAACGAGCCGCCGCCAGTCTGCGGCAGGATGCCGCCGAAGACGTCGCGGAGATTGACCGTTTGAACGTCGTTCGCGGCGAGAAAGAGATCGAAATTGAGCGTCGGGACCCCCCAGTCCGTCCAGACGACGACGTGCGCCAGAGTCGCCTCCGAGCCGACGTTGGTGACCGCGAAGAGGGTCGTCTGGTTGGCGGTCGAGTTGAAGTCGACCTCGAAGTAGGGCACCAGCAGCGATGCTGCCGGCACCGCTCCACTACTGCAGTTGCCGGGCGGCAGCCCGGCGTTGGCCTGCGCCGCCAGCGCGGCCGCCAAAATCCCGATCAGCGCGGTTCGATTCGCTCGTCGCATCGTTGCCTCCATGAGGTCCGTGAAGCCACCTGTTCAGCGGTGGAACTGCGGAAACTTGGGGCTAGATTGGCACTCCGCGCGAAACGAGGCAAGGGTACTTCTTACGGACAGAACCGCCGCCGCAGGCACGACAAAGCCGTGTCCAGAAATCTGAACACGGCCACAGGAAGGAGGAAAAGCGGAAAGGGCTTTGCGGGAAGACGCGGGCGGCTGCTTTAGCGCAGCTTCTCTTCGACGAATTCGACGTGCTGACGCACCTTCGGGTCGTACTTCTTCATCCGCAGCTTCTCGCTGGAGGCCTTCTTGTTCTTCGTCGTGGTGTAGAAATAGCCCGTTCCAGCCGAAGAAACCAACTTGATCTTGTCGCGCATCTTGCAACTCCCCTTCTGAAACCCGATTTTGAATCTTAGAACTGGCGGGGCCGACGGGACTCGAACCCGCGACCTCCTGCGTGACAGGCAGGCGTTCTAACCAGCTGAACTACGACCCCGCGATGATCCCTTCTGATGACTTCTGCAGCTCGGCGGCCTCCCTGA
>JAGOCP010000463.1 GCA_017998715.1 Thermoanaerobaculia bacterium
CCAGGTCGCGTCGATCTCGTCGCACGGCTGGTGGTAGCAGGTCGAGTCGTAGGCGATCTGGCGCGCCCGCGCCGCCGCCGCGCCGTCCCCGGGGGCGTCGACGAACTCCGTGCCCGGGTCGAGGTAAGCCGCTGGCACGCCGATGCGCGCGAAGTTGAACTGGTCGGAGCGGTAGAAGGAGCCTTTCTCCGGCGCCGGGTCGCCGTGGACGACGCGCCCCTGCGCCGCAGCCGCGGCGACGACCACGGCGTCGAGCGACGACTTGCCGAGGCCGACGAAGGTGACATCTTTGGTGCGGCCGTAGATGTTCGCCGAATCTAGATTGATGTTGGCGGCGATCTTCCCGGGTGCGACCGTCGGATGTGCGGCGAAGTGCTCCGAGCCGAGCAGGCCCTGCTCCTCGGCGGCGACGAAGAGGAAGACGACCGAGCGTCGCGGCGCCTCAGGCAGATCGGCGAACGCCTTCGCCAGGGCGAGCAGCTGTGCGCAGCCGGTGGCGTTGTCGACCGCGCCGTTGTGGATGGGGTCGCCGGAGGCGTCGGCGGTCGCAACGCCCAGGTGGTCGTGGTGAGCGGTGTAGATCACGGCCTCGTCGGCCAGCTGCGGGTCCGATCCGGGCAACCGCCCCGCGACGTTGGCGGTCTCGACCTGGCGGATCCGGTTGGTGAGCGCGAGGCTGGTGTGGACCCCCAGATGCACGGGACGGAACGCTTTCGACTTCGCCGCTTCGACCAGCGTCGCGAGTGACCGGCCGGAGAGCGCGACGAGGCGCTCGGCGGCGTTCTCGGTCGTCCAGCCCGCCACCTGGAGGCGCGGCTCGCTGCCGGCGGGGAGCTCGAACTGCTCGCTCGACCACGACGACTGCACGACCTGGAACGGATAGCCCGCCGACGGCGTGGTGTGGATGAGGATCGCCCCTGCCGCCCCTTGGCGCGCGGCGCTCTCGTACTTGTAGGTCCAGCGCCCGTAGTAGAGGCGCCGCTTGCCGGCGAAGAGGTTCTCGTCCCAGTCCGGATCGTTGTTCAGCATCAGCAGGACTTTGCCCTTGAGATCGACACCTTTGAAATCGTCCCAGCCGAACTCGGGAGCCTGAATGCCGTAGCCGACGAAGACGACCTCGGCGTCGGCGAGCGCCGCCGTCTCTTTCTGCACTCCCGATACGGCGATGAACTCCTCGCGGCGTGCCAGGGCGAGCCGCCCCTGCGGTGCGGTGAACTCCCAGATCGGCGGCGCCTGCGAGTCGATGCCGATCATCGGAAAGGACTGCTCCCAGGAGGGCGCTGCCGCCGTGCCGCCGGCCGGGACGAGACCCAGGGACTCGAGCTCGGTGGCGAGGTAGAGGCGCGCGAGGCGGTCCCCCGCACTTCCCGGCCCGCGCCCTTCGAGGGCGTCGGAGGAGAGGAAGCGCACCGGCGCAGCGAGCGCCGCGGCGGCGATTCGCCCGCCCGCGGCGCCGGCAGGTGCGGGCGCGATGAGCGAGACGGACAGCAGGGCGGCGGCGAAGCTCGCCGGGAGGACTGAAGGCTGGGCTCGGTTCATCCGGGCATTCTCTCTCGAATGCCGCCCGCCGAGCCTCCGGACGCGCGAAAGCGACGCTCCGGCGCGGGCCCACTTGCCGCTCGCCGGGAGACAGGCTAACTTCCCGGCGTGATCTTCGAAACGGCGCTCGCCGACGCTCTCTACCTGAACTGGTCGATTCCGCTCGCGGCGCTGCCCCCGCTGCCGCCGGGACTGCGCTACGACCAGGGCAGCGCGCCTGGCTCTGGCGGCGGGAGTCACGGCTACTTCTCGCTGGTTCTTTTTCGCCAGGCAGGCCTCCATCTGCGCGGCGCGAGCTGGTTCGCTCTTTCCTATCCGCAGGTCAACGCACGGCTCTACGTCCGCGACGCCGCCGGCAGCGCTGCGGTGCTGCTGTTGCGTCAGCTGGTGCCGGGATGGGTGGTGCCGATCGGACGGCTGGTCGGCGGGCAGCCGCTCTCGGCCGCGGTCTGCGAGTTCCCGGGCGGACGGTCGGGCGGACTGCGGCTCGGGCGGGCGGCGGCCGGCGACGGCCCGAGGGGGGAGGATCCGACAGCCTGGCGATGGAAATTCGCCGCCGGCGCCCGCTTCGCGGTAGGGGTCGAGATCGGCGCGTCAGGCGGTGGCGTGCCAGGCGGCGGAGCGACATGGGAAGAGCAGGTCGCCTTTTTCCGCGATCGTCCGCGCACTTTCTGGCGCCAGGGCGAGGCCTTGCGACGGATGACGATCGAACCCGCCCCGGTGCCCGCCCTGCCGGTGCGCGCGCGCATCGAGCTCGCTGGCTGGCTCGAGACCTATTTGCCATTCGCGCCGGCGGAGGGCTGGACGGCCCTGCACTCGGCCTTCCTCGTACCGAAGGTGCAGCTGGTCTTCGCTTTCGACACGGCGCGCGATCTGCCGGTCGCCGCGCCGATGGCGGCGGCCGGTTGATCCGTTGATCCGCCGCCTCGGGCAGAGCTATGCGCGGGCCTTCGCGGGCCTGCCCGGCGAAGTCTGGATCCTCGCCATCGCGACGCTGGTCAACCGCGCCGGAACGATGGTGCTGCCGTTCCTCACCCTGTATCTCACCGGCCAGTTCGGCTGGAGTCCGGCCGCGGCCGGGCGGATGCT